>JABEVG010000082.1 GCA_013044075.1 Gallionella sp. | reverse complement strand
GCACTCTTTATCCAAGAATCCGTTCGCATTGAGCTTGTCGAAATGTGAATGGATTCTTGTGCTTCGACAGGCTCAGCACGAACGGCAATTAGGTTCAAAACGTGCCGGATCATTAGGAGCGAGCGTGCTCGCAAACTCTTCTTCGCAGGCCCGTCCTGAGTTACATCGAAGGGCTCGCTGCTCCATCATTCCCACTCGATCGTCGCGGGCGGCTTGCCGGAAATGTCGTACACCACGCGGTTGATGCCGCGCACTTCGTTGATGATGCGGTTGGAGACTTTGCCCAATAATTCGTAAGGCAGATGCGCCCAGTGCGCGGTCATGAAGTCTTGTGTTTCCACGGCGCGCAGTGACACCACCCATTCGTAAGTGCGGCCATCGCCCATCACGCCTACGCTCTTGACCGGCAGGAACACGGTAAAGGCTTGCGAAGTTTTTTCGTACCAGGTCTTGCCGTCGGCATCTTTGGTGGCGCGCAGCTCTTCCATAAAGATCGCATCGGCACGGCGTAGCAGATCCGCGTATTCTTTTTTTACTTCGCCCAAAATGCGCACGCCCAGACCGGGGCCGGGGAACGGATGGCGATATACCATGCCGTGATCCAGTCCCATCGCCACGCCGAGTTCGCGCACTTCGTCCTTGAACAATTCACGCAGCGGTTCGAGCAGTTTCAGATGCAGGCTTTCCGGCAATCCGCCAACGTTGTGGTGCGATTTGATGGTGTGCGCCTTCTTGTTCTTGCCGCCTGCCGATTCGATCACATCGGGGTAGATCGTGCCCTGTGCCAGCCATTTCGCCTGCGGCAATTTCTTCGCCTCGCGCTGGAACACCTCGACGAATTCGCGGCCGATGATCTTGCGTTTCTTTTCCGGGTCGGTGACTCCGGCCAGAAAGCCCAGGAATTCCGCGCTGGCATCGACATGGATGACTTTCACACCCAGATGATCGGCGAAAGTCTTCATCACTTCCTGCGCTTCGTTGAGCCGCAGCAAGCCGTTGTCCACGAACACGCAGGTCAGTTGCCTGCCGATGGCACGATGCAACAACACGGCGGCAACGGAAGAATCCACGCCACCCGACAGCCCCAGAATGACTTCTTCTGTGCCGACCTGGTCGCGGATCTTTTGCACGGCCTCTTCGATGTAATCCGGCATGTTCCAATCTTGCCCGCAGCCGCAGATGTCGTGCACAAAACGATTCAGCATCGCCTTGCCTTGATGGGTATGCGTGACTTCGGGATGGAATTGCAGCGCGTAAAAACGCCGCGCCTCATCCGCCATCCCGGCGATGGGCGTAGTCGCGTTGCTGGCGATCACCGAAAATCCGGCGGGCAATTTCGTGACCTTGTCGCCGTGACTCATCCACACATCGATCAAGCCGTGACCCGCTTCAGTGGTTCTATCCTGAATCTCGCGCAGCAAAGCAGAATGGCCTTGCGCGCGGATCTCGGCATAGCCGAATTCGCGCACCAGACCCGTCTCAACCGCACCGCCCAACTGCGCTGCCATGGTCTGCATGCCGTAGCAGATACCCAGCACCGGCACACCCAGCTCGAACACAATCTGCGGCGCACGCGGCGTATCGCCCTCGGTCACCGAGTTCGGCCCGCCCGACAGAATGATGCCGGAAGGATTGAAAGCGCGGATGAACTCCGCATCCACATCGCAGGGATGCAGCTCGCAATAGACATGGGTTTCACGGACACGGCGCGCAATGAGTTGCGTGTACTGCGAACCAAAATCGAGGATGAGGATTTTTTTATGATGCATAAAAGTTATTAGACGTAAGACGTAAGTTGTTAGTTGGAAACAATAGAGCTTTGTAAGCCCTTGAGCATTTTTGCGACCTCTTCAGCGATGCCTAGGGTTGAATCGGCTTGCTCTGTGGTCATGTAATCAAGTCGTTGTGCCAGCATAATTTGCGTTTCAAGTTCTGCCAGAGAACCGCTTGCCACACCAAGGAAGTATGCGAATTCTTTGTTTGAATTTCGCGCTTGTTCTTCGGCAATATTGGATGGGACAGATACCGCAGCACGCTGCAACTGGCCGGTTAATCCATATATTTCGTGGCGAGGGAAGTCAGCACATAACTTATAGACCTCTTCAATTAACTCCATTGCCAGTCGCCAGACCTTCAGATCACGGTACCCTGCCATAACAGCTCCACTGCAAGTTATTAGACGTAAGTCGGAAGACGTAAGTTGGTGTTGTCGCTTCGCGATTTTTTGCTTACGTCTTACGTCTCAAGTCTTACGTCTAGTCGATATGGTAATTCGGTGCTTCCTTGGTGATCTGCACATCATGCACATGCGACTCGCGGATACCGGACGAGGTGATCTCGACGAACTCGGCTTTCTCATGCACGGTGGCGATGTCGGCGCAACCGAGATACCCCATGCTGGCGCGCAAGCCGCCCATCAACTGATGGATCACGGCCAGCACACTGCCCTTGAACGGCACGCGACCTTCCACGCCTTCGGGCACCAGTTTGTCCTGACTGGCTTCGCCTTCCTGGAAATAACGGTCGCTGGAACCTTGTGCCATCGCACCCAGGCTGCCCATGCCGCGATAGGATTTATACGAACGGCCCTGGAATAATTCGATCTCGCCGGGTGCTTCTTCCGTTCCCGCGAACAAACCGCCGAGCATCACCGTGTGTGCACCCGCCGCGATCGCCTTGGCGATGTCGCCCGAGTAGCGTATACCGCCGTCGGCGATGAGCGGGACACCCGTCCCCTTCAAGGCATCCGCGACACTCTGGATCGCACCGATCTGCGGTACACCGACACCCGCGACGATGCGCGTGGTGCAGATCGAACCGGGGCCGATGCCGACCTTCACGCCATCCGCACCGTGTTTGACCAGGGCCAGCGCGGCCGCGCCGGTGGCGATGTTTCCGCCGATGACTTCGATGTGCGGGAAGCTCTGCTTCACCCATTGCACGCGATCCAGCACGCCCTGCGAATGACCGTGCGCGGTATCCACCACGATCACGTCCACCCCCGCTTCGGCCAACAATGCCACACGGTCTTCCGTGCCATCCCCCACCCCCACTGCCGCGCCCGCGCGCAAGCGGCCCAGCTTGTCTTTGGAAGCGAGCGGATGTTCGCTGGACTTGAGGATGTCTTTGACCGTCATCAGGCCGCGCAACTCGAACGCATCGTTGACTACCAGGACGCGCTCGATGCGATGCTTGTGCATCAGGTGACGCGCTTCTTCCAGGCTCGCGTTCTCCCTGACAGTAATGAGCCGCTCGCGCGGGGTCATGATGTTCTGTACCGGCTGATCGAGATTATTCTCGAAACGCAGGTCGCGGTTGGTGACAATCCCCACCACCAATTTGCCCTGCACCACCGGCAAGCCGGAAATCTTGTGCTGGCGCGTCAGACTCAGCACATTGCGCACCGTCATGTCCGGTGTAATGGTGATGGGATCTTTCACCACGCCGCTTTCAAACCGCTTCACCTTGGCGACCTTGGCAGCCTGCGCATGGGCAGACATATTCTTGTGGATGAAGCCGATGCCGCCCTCTTGCGCCAGGGCGATGGCCAGACGCGATTCCGTGACGGTATCCATCGCGGCAGAGAGTATCGGGATATTAAGACTGATGTTGCGCGTCAACTGGGTGCGCAATGAAACGTCGCGCGGCAACACATTGGAATAAGCGGGAACGAGCAGTACGTCGTCGAAGGTCAATGCTTTTTGAATGATGCGCATAATAATCCGTTTCGGCAAAGCGCGGATTATACGCATCCTGGTGGTACCGGTAAATCAGCCCGTGCGTGTCCGGCTGATTTACCGGTGTTACAGGGCCGTCTGGTCGGTTTCGCCGGTACGGATACGTACCACTTGTTCGATGGAGGAGATGAATATCTTGCCGTCGCCGATCTTGCCGGTATGCGCCGCCTTGATGATCGCCTCGACGGCGGTCTCCAGCAATTCACTGGATACCACGACTTCGACTTTGATCTTGGGCAGAAAATCGACCACATATTCCGCGCCGCGATACAACTCGGTGTGCCCTTTTTGCCGGCCGAACCCTTTTACCTCGGTCACCGTCAAACCGCTCACCCCCAACTCGGACAAGGCTTCACGCACTTCGTCCAACTTGAATGGCTTGATTATCGCTTCGATTTTTTTCATGTCGCCTCCGTGAGTTGTCTGATTTTTCATTCGTTCTAACACGGGGGGATTGTAGCAAGTTCGGCATGCTTATGAGCAAAACAATTAGTCCAGCTCCACATAAACGATACGCATCACTTCCAGCTCATTGATGCCGGTCGGCGTGCGCAAGTTCGCCACCTCGCCCACGCGCAGCTTGAGCAGTGCCATCGCCAGCGGCGAGACCCAGCTGATGCGGCCGCGCGCCACGTCCGCCTCATCCACCCCGACGATACTGTAGGTGTTTTCCACACCGCTGTTATCGCACACCGTCACCGTCGCACTGAAAAAAACCTGCTCGCATTGGCTGCGCAGCGCGGGATCGACCACTTCGGACAAATCCAGCCGCCTGCGCAAAAAACGGATGCGCCTGTCGATCTCGCGCAACCGTTTTTTCCGTAGATGTAATCGCCATTTTCCGAACGGTCGCCGTTCGATGCTGCCCAGGTGATGGTCTTCACCAGCAGCGGCCGCTCGACCTTCCACAGCTGGTCCAACTCGTCCTGCAAGCGTCGCTGCCCCTGCGGCGTGATGTAGTTTTTAACGCCCGCAGGCAGCTTTAATGCCGGCTCCAGCTCATCGTCATCGCCATCGGATTCTCGGGTAAAGGCTTTATTCATAGCGGCGAATTCTACAGTACGGCACGCTCGACACAGAAAACTATCCAAGCAATGGAGGGTCGCGAGTATCGCAGCTCCCCCTATTGGTCCGCCGATCTACTTCTGGAAAATTTCATCGCCACGTCCAGCACATCCATGAATTCATCGACTTCAATCGGCTTGGTGAGATAGCGGAAGAAACCTGCCTCCAAGCCACTCTCGATATTAAGCGGGGTGGTATTGGCACTGAAGGCAATGACCGGTATGTGCGCCGTGGCGTGATCCGAACGCAGAATTTCCAAGGCTTGGAAGCCGCTCATATCAGGCAGATTGATGTCCATCATGATCACGGCCGGACGGAATATGCGCGCAGTTTCGATACCACTATTCCCGTTCACCGCGCTCAGCAGACGGATATCGGCGTGGCGCGCGATCAGCTGCTCGACCATTCTCAGGTCCGCCGGGTTGTCCTCCACATAGAGCAGGGTGCGTAGCCGCGCTTCACGATGCAGTTGCGGCTGGATCAATGCCGCCGCGCTCCCGCCTGCTTCCATGGAAACGCTTTTATCGTAGCGGCGTTTGACCTCTTCATATTGGCGGCGGAGCAGATCGCGATCGGCCTCGACTTCCCGTACCCGCTGTTCCAGCGTGCTGATGCGGGTCTTCGTTTCCAGATGCGACAGGCGCGCTTCCAGCATGTTGCGAACGCGCGCCAGTACCTCGGAAAGATCGAACGGCTTGCTGATGAAATCCCTCGCGCCAGCCTGGAACGCACGCAGCTTGTTGCCCGGTTGAGCGGTCATCACAATGACGGGAAGGTAGCCGTCCGGTTCAATTTTCTTGAGTCCTTCCAGCACCTGGAATCCGGAATGGCTCATGCCGTGCATCTCAAGATCGAGCAGGATCAAATCGTAGTGATGCTCGCGGTGCAGCTCGAAAATCTTGTGCGTATCCTTCGTCGAGGTGATGGAGGTATAGCCGGCGGAAACCAACATCCGCCCGAGCGACAGAATATCAATTCCCTGATCGTCGACGATCAGAATTTTGGCGTGGAGAATATCGGATGCGTTAATCATAGCTTGGGTCTCTCTTGGTATTTCTTGGCAAATCTGCTGGTATGGAATTCATGGGTTGGTGGCATCAACACACGCCTAGCCAGTCCGGCTATTCAGGAACCAGGTATTCATCTCGCCTTTACCCTTGATGTGGATGGCACCGCGTTCTTCGAACAGGAACGATGCACCCAATCGCTGCCGGACGGAATCGGTGACCTGGATGCGTCCCGACACACCCTGTGACTCCATCCGGCTGGCCGTGTTTACAACGTTGCCCCACAGGTCATACAGGAATTTTCGCTTGCCGATCACACCGGCCACGACCGCGCCGGTGTCGATACCGATACGCACCCGCAGCTGGTAGCGACTCTGCTCGTTGAAGCGGTCGATTGCCTCAAGCATGTCCAACGCCATGTTCGCCACACGGACCGTGTGGTCGGCCACGGGAACGGGTAGTCCTGCGGCCGCCATGTACGCATCACCGATGGTCTTGATCTTTTCGATGCCATGGTTGTCGGCGATGCAGTCGAAGCGTGTGAAGATATCATTGAGTACGTCCACCAGGATTTCCGGGCTGATGCCCTCGGAAAACTGTGTGAACTCGACGATGTCTGCGAACAGTACCGTCACCTCATCGAACCGATCCGCGATGACTTCCGTGAAACTATCGGCGATGACCTCGGGACGCCCTTTCAAGCGTTCCGCTATGGAATGGGGCAGTACGTTGAGCAGCAGCCGTTCCGACACTTTCTGTTCGGCCACGACTTGATCGTAGAGCTGTTTCATTTCCAGATGCAGCAGGCGCACTTCCAGCATGTTGTGGACGCGCGCCAGCACCTCGGCCAGATCGAACGGTTTACTGACGAAATCCCTGGCACCGGCGTGCAGTGCGCGCAGCTTGTGGTCCGGCTGCGCGGTGATGACGAGTACCGGAAGATAGCCATCCGTTTCGATTTCCTTCAACCCCTCCATCACCTGAAAGCCGTCCATGCCGGGCATCTGCAAATCGAGCAGGATCAGGTCGTAGCGGTTGTTGCGATGCAGCTCGCAGACCTCGACCGGTTTCGATGTCGACGCGACGGATGTATATCCGGCGGAGACCAGCATACGCGAGAGCAGCAGGATGTTGGCTTGCAGATCGTCGACGATGAGGATTTTCCCGTGAAGAATATCAGCCAGATTGATCATAAAAATCACACCTCATTCCTGCGCTGTTACCGGCAGATTTTCCTGCCCATCACATTGCCGCGTTTGGCGGCCCGACCGGGTACTCCCGGATTTCATCATTGCACCTTCCGTGGCTACTTCACCAGAACCGCCGCCAACCCCAGCAGCATCCCCATGCTCGCCACATTGGTGGCAGTGGTGAGGAAAATGCTTGAAGCGGTGACCGGATCGGTGCCGAACCGCTTGAGGACGAGCGGCACGATGGCACCGCAGATCCCGCTGATGACGCAGCTGCCCACCATCGCAAGGAACACGACGAGGCTGAGCATGAGTGCACCGTGCAGATGTTCGAACGTGGCGACCACATACATGCCTATCGCCGCCACCAGCCCCACGAGCGCGCCATTCATCAAGCCGAGCAATGCCTCTTTCATGACCAGTGCTTTTTCCTTGCCCGGTTGCAGGTCACCCAGAATGATCCCGCGCAGCGTGATCGCCAGTGCCTGGCTGCCGGTGTTGCCCGACTGGTCGGCCAGCACCGGCAGAAATATGGTGAGAATCAACAGCCGGTCTATGGTGTCCTGAAACATGCCCACCACGGCCGCGGCGGCAAAGGCCGTGAGCAGGTTGAGCTGCAACCAGGGGTGGCGGAGTCGCAGGCTGCGGAACCAATGCGTGGCAAGGCGTTCCTCATCCACGACACCCACCATGGCACCGGGTTGGGCAGTCAGCTCGATAGAGCGTTTGTGCTCCGCCACGAGTTCATCGTAGAGCTTCCTCGTTTCCAGATGCAGCAGGCGGACTTCGAGCATGTTGTGGACGCGCGCCAGCACCTCGGCCAGATCGAACGGTTTGCTGACGAAATCTTTCGCGCCGGCCTGAAGCGCGCGCAGCTTGTGATCCGGATGCGCGGTGATGACGAGCACGGGAAGGTAACCTTCCGGTTCGATCTCCTTCATGCCTTCCATCACTTCAAAACCGTCCATGCCGCGCATCAGCAGATCGAGCATGATCAAGTCATAGCGGTGTGTGCGATGCAGCTCGCAGACATCGCCCGGATTCATCGTGAAGGTGACGGAATCATAGCCTGCACCGCGCAACATCCGCTCGAGCAGCAGGACGTTGGCCTGCTGATCGTCGACGATCAGGATTTTGGCGTGCAGGATATCGGCGGCACTCACCATCACACAACCTCTTGCTTGCTTGCGCCAGCCGATCCTGTCCCCGCAAATTCCAGTGCGATATCCAGTCCCTCCATGAACTCATTGACATTGATCGGCTTGGTGAGATAGCGGAAGAATCCGGCTTTCATACCCCTCTCGATGTCAAGCGACATGGCGTTGGCACTGACGGCGATGACGGGGATGTGCGCCGTGGCGGGATCGGCACGCAGGATCTTCAGTGCTTCGTAGCCACTGATGTCAGGCAGATTAATATCCATCAGGATCACATCCGGCTGTTTGTCGCGCGCAAGCTCGATACCGAGGTTCCCGTTCACCGCAGTCAGCAAACTCAGGTCGGGATGGCGCGCGATGATTTGCTCGACCAGTTTCAGGTTCGCCGGATTGTCCTCCACATAGAGCAGGGTCTTGTGCAGCCGCGCTTTGCGGTGCGCCTGCGGGTTCACCGATGCCGCCGCATCATCGCCTTCCACGGCAAGTTGATGTTCGGCGATCGCGTTAAGTTCGAACCAGAACACACTGCCCGCCCCGACAGTACTTTCCGCGCCGATGGTGCCACCCATCAGCTCGACCAATCGCTTGGCCACCACCAGTCCGATACCTGTGCCTTCCTCGCCGCCAGCCTCCTGCCCGAGGCGGTTGAACGGCTGAAACAGCTGCGCCAATTGTTCCGGCTTCAGTCCAGCACCGCTGTCTTCGATACTGATCCGGATACGTCCCGGCGTGCTCTCGGTGCAGCTCACCTCGACCGTGCCCCGTTCGCGGTTGTATTTGACCGCGTTGGACAGGAGGTTGATTAGAATCTGCTTCAAGCGTGTCCGGTCGGCACGGACAAAATAAGGGATGGCTAACCGGGGTAAAGATAATCTGATGCCGCGCTGCTGTGCCTGCTGTTCGATCATGGTCTGGCATTCAAGCATCACCTCGGCTACTGCCACCGGTTCTTCCGACAATGGCACCTGCCCGGACTCGACTTTGGCGAGATCGAGGATTTCATTGATCAGCTTGAGCAGATGCCAGCCCGCCTGAAGGATCTGGGTGATACTTTCCTTCTGCGAGGGCGTAGGCGGCGGGGAATCGGACTCCATCAGCTGGCTGAAACCCAAGATCGCATTGAGCGGACTGCGCAACTCATGGCTCATGCTGGAAAGGAATTCCGATTTGGCGAGGTTGGCTTTCTCCGCCACCGACTTGGCACTCTCCAAATCGACATCCAGGCGTTTGCGTTCGGTGACATCGCGCGCGGCGGCGAACACGCCCTGTAGCTTCCGGTCACGGTCATAGAAAGTCGTCGCATTGTAGGACACCACCGTTTCCTTGCCGTCCCGGGCGCGCGCCGTGAGTTCGTAGTTGGTGACCTTCTTTTCGCCCAACACCCGTTTGATGCCCGCCTCGGCACGCTCCGGATCGGTGAAATATCCCTTGAACGGCGCGCCGATCAGTTCGTCGCGCGTGCAACCGGTGAGTACCTCCATCTGCTTGTTGACATCGGTGATGATGCCCGACGGATCGGTGGTCATCAGCGCGTCGATGTTGGATTCGATCAGTGAACGCGTGTAGAACTGCTGGTCGCGCAGCCGCTGGTCGAGCAGTTTCTGCTCGGCTTCGACCTGCTTGCGTGCGGTGTTGTCGGTGCCGATCAGCAGGTAGCCGATGATGGCCTCCTGGGCATCGCGCAACGCGGTGACCGACACGATGGCCGGGAAGCGGCTGCCGTCCTTGCGGATGTAGGTCAGCTCGTAGATGTCCTCGATGCCACGCGAGGCTTTAAACACCAAAGCCTCAAAGCCCGGAGTGATATCTGTTCCCAGCTCGATGCTCAGTGCCCTGGCGCGCGCGATCACTTCCTGCGGATCGGAAATGTCTGCCGGGGTGATCTTGTTCATCACGTCGGCCGCCGCATAACCCAGCATGCGCTCCGCACCGACGTTGAAGATCTGGATTACCCCCTTCGCGTCGGTCGCAATGCTGGAAAAATTGGCACTGTTGAAGATCGCGTTCTGGAGTGCGCCGGCTCTGAGCAGGGCCGCTTCCGCCTGCTTGCGCGCGGTGTTATCGGTGCCGATCAGCAGATAGCCGATGATGACATCCTGGGCATCACGCAACGCGGTGACCGACACCACCGCCGGAAAGCGGCTGCCGTCCTTGCGGATGTAGGTCAGCTCGTAGATGTCCTCGATGCCGCGTGTAGCCTTGAATACCAAGGCCTCGAAGCCGGGGGTGATCTCTGTTCCCAGCTCGATGCTCAATGCCTTGGCGCGCGCGATCACCTCATCCGGATCGGAGATGTCCGCCGGGGTGATCTTGTTCATCACGTCGGCCGCCGCGTAACCCAGCATGCGCTCCGCACCGACGTTGAAGATCTGGATCACACCCTTGGCATCGGTGGCGATACTGGAAAAATTGGCACT
>JABEVG010000081.1 GCA_013044075.1 Gallionella sp. | reverse complement strand
GCCTTACCCCCGGCACTTACAATAAATAGCTGTGGCTGCTTCCTTCCGGACCTGACCAGGTTCACTACCTTGCAATGCGGGGAGACCCGCCAATTCATCTCCAACCTACTGATGAAGCGACTAGCCATCTGACTGGGCTGCCAAAAAACGACAACCAAGTCATTGGTTATGCGCGCCACGATAACTGCGTTGCTCAATCACTCAAAATCTTCATGTGCATGAGCACATTCCGGTTTCTCGCTTCATTCACGCTTGCTATCGTGTCGCTCGCTACGGTTGGTAAAACTCGTAAACCATGCGCGAAAATCACGCTCTACGGTTTGTAAAATTTTTAAACTAAATCGGCTTGACCGGTATCATGCCGATGCGCTGTTTCCATTCTGCCGGGCCGATGTCGTGCACCGATCGACCTTGCGTATCAACTGCAACCGTCACCGGCATATCTTCCACATCAAACTCGTAGATCGCTTCCATCCCCAGATCGGCAAACGCCAGTACTTTCGCGCCGCGTATGGCCTTGGACACCAGATAAGCCGCTCCGCCTACCGCGATCAGATAGACCGCTCCGTGTTTTTTGATAGCCTGAATCGCGGCCGATCCGCGCTCCGCCTTGCCTACCATGCCCATCAGTCCCGTCTGCGCCAACATGATTTCGGTGTAGCCATCCATGCGTGTCGCGGTAGTAGGACCTGCGGGGCCGACAGCTTCATCGCGTACAGGATCGACCGGGCCGACATAATAAATGAAGCGGCCGGTAAAATCCACGCCATCGGGCAATTTCTCGCCGCGCATCAGCATTTCGGTGATGCGTTTATGCGCCGCATCCCTGCCTGTCAATAACTTACCCGACAGCAACACCGTCTCACCCGGCCGCCATTGTGCGATCTGCTCGCGCGTCACTGTATCGAGGTTCACGCGCCGCGCATTCTCTGCGGCATGCCAATGCACATCGGGATATTCGGACTGTTTGGGCGGTGTAAATTGCGCCACACCCGTGCCATCCAGCTCGAAATGGATGTGCCGGGTCGCGGCACAGTTGGGGATGATGGCGATAGGTTTGGACGCGGCATGGGTCGGGTAATCGATTATCTTCACATCCAGCACCGTGGCCAGTCCGCCCAAGCCCTGCGCGCCTATACCCAGAGCATTGACCTTGTCGTACAGCTCGATGCGCAATTCCTCGATGCGATTTTTCGCCCCGCGCGCCTTAAGTTCCGGCATATCGATGTGTTGCATCAGAGCCTCTTTCGCCAGCAACACCGCCTTCTCCGCCGTGCCGCCGATGCCGATACCCAACATGCCGGGCGGACACCAGCCCGCACCCATCTCCGGAACACTCTGCAACACCCATTCGACAACGTCATCACCGGGGTTGAGCATATCCATCATCGCCTTGTTTTCCGAGCCCCCGCCTTTGGCGGCGATGCGCACCTCGACTTTATCGCCTTGCACCAATTCCACATGCACCACCGCCGGCGTGTTGTCGCCGGTGTTCTTACGCTTGCCCGCAGGATCACTCACGATGGACGCGCGCAACACATTGTCCGGTTTCAGGTACGCCTTGCGCACGCCCGCGTTGACCATTTCCACCACATCCAGCTGCGCCGCCCAACGCACATCCATGCCCACGCGCACGAACGCCACCACGATGCCGGTGTCTTGGCAAATGGGCCGATGGCCTTCCGCACACATGCGCGAATTGGTCAGTATCTGCGCCATCGCATCTTTGGCGGCGGGCGATTCTTCCCTGGCGTAAGCCTGCGCCAGGGCCCGGATGAAATCGGTCGGGTGGTAATAGGAAATAAATTGCAGCGCGTCGGCGATGCTGTCGATGAAATCTTGTTGGCGTATCGTTGTCATGTCCTCGTACTCAGCCTAAATTGCAAGGTCGGTAATGTACCGTTAATTGATCTCACCGGCACTACTCGCGTAGTAATTCCAATGGCGAGCCTATCACCCACTTGCGTGTCGCCAGCCATCCGGCCAACATCACTACCGCCATGCCGCCGCCGCAACCTGTCAGCCAGATGAGCGCGTCAACCTGGTAGGGGATATCCAGCACGAAGCGCGCCAGCACCCAGCCCAATAGCACCGCACCTGCTGACGCGAACAGCCCGCTCAAGCCGCCCAGCACGGCGAACTCGGACAAGTACAAGCGGCGCAGGTAACGGCTGTCCGCGCCCAGGGTACGCAGGATGGCAGCTGCATGACCGCGCTCGTCCTGCGTGGCGAGCAATGCGGCGTACAACACCGCAATACCGCTCAACAAAGTGAACAGGAACACCGCGCTGACCGCCTGCGCGATCTGGTCCATGATGCTGCGCACCTGGGCGATCACCGTGCCGGTGTCGATCAGCAGCAGATTGGGGAAGGTGCGCGACAACGCATCCCCCGCGCGCAGCTTGTCCGGCGGCAGGTAGAAGCTACCAAGATAACTGACCGGAAAATCCTTGAGCAATTCCGGCGTGGCAATGACAAAGAAATTCACCTTCATCGAGTCCCACTGCACCTTGCGCAGACTGGTGACGCGCGCGGTGAAACTGCTACCCGCCACATCGTAGCTGAGCGTGTCGCCAAGATGGATGCCCAATGTCCTGGCGATACCATCCTCCACCGACAACTGCCCTTGAACACCGCCCTTATGTCCGCTGTCTTCTGTACGCTGCCCCCCGATGTCCCACCACTGTCCACTCACAAGCTCGTTCCACGTCGGCATCTGCTCCATGTAAGAAAGATTGAACTCGCGCTCCACCAGCGCGCGGGCGCGGGGATCGGGATAACTGTCGCCACTGATGGTACGCTCATTGATGGCGACCAAACGCCCGCGCACCATAGGCTGCAACTCCGGTGTCGGCAGCGACTGCGCCGCAAAAAAATCCTGCACGGGTCGAATCTGATCAGGCTGAATGTTCACCACGAAGCGGTTCGGTGTATCCGGTGGTAACTTGCCCTGCCAGCTTTCCAGCAGATCGGCGCGCACCAGCGTCAACACCAGCAAGGCCATGCCG
>JABEVG010000011.1 GCA_013044075.1 Gallionella sp. | reverse complement strand
TAAACTGATTTCAAATCGGCACCAAAATAAATTGCCCTGCAACCCGCGCCAGTACTCAACCTTGGCTCGGATGTTTCTAAGTTAACCGGACACTACTGAATTCTGGTATATGCCATAATCGCCTCCGTTTTTATTGAAGGGAAGAGTCATGGGACAAGTTGCCAGAATTACAGTAGACCCCAATATGTGCGGCGGTAGACCGTGCATTCGTGGTCTGCGTATACGCGTGAAAGACGTGCTGGAAATGCTCGCCTCTGGCATGACCAAAGAAGATATTCTCAACGACTTCCCCTATCTTGAGGCGGGCGACATTTTTGCCGCACTCGAATATGCGGCGAAACAAGTAGATCACCCCATCCTGCAAGCTGCATAGTCATGCGGTTCTTGATTGACGCGCAACTGCCTCCCGCGCTGGCTCGTTTTTTGAGCGATGCCGGACATCAAGCCGAACACGTTTATGATGCCGGCATGGCCGCAGCCAGCGATAGGGTAATTTGGAAATACGCACTGGAAAACGGCGCGACAATCATTAACCAAGGATGAAGACTTCGTCAGCCTAGTCACCACCAGTCTTAATGCTCCTCCGGTAGTTTGGATACGTGTTGGAAATATCGGCAAACAGGCATTGCTGGCTTGGATAGAACCGATGATGGCACGCATCATCATTGAAATTGAATCTGGCGAAAAACTTATCGAAGTCGCTTAACTTTAAGCTCTGCGCCAGGTCGTCCCTTGCGCACTGTCTTCCAGCACGATACCCGCAGCCAATAATTCTTTTCGGATACGATCCGCCTCGGCGAAATTCTTGGCTTGCTTGGCGGCTGTGCGGGCTTGGATCAGATGGTCGATTGATTCTGGCGAACATCCAATGTCGTATGCAGCCAGTCCAGTCATTGTTGATGTTTGACCAACAAGCGCACCGGAAACGGTGTGAACACCCCCTCCTCCCTGCAAAAACTCTTGAGCAGGACGTTGCAATAAACCCAACACACCCGCCAGTGACTTGAGTTGCGCGGCCGCCGCTCCTGACTGGGTACGGTTCACTTCGTTGGCCAGATCGAACAACACGGCAACGGCTTCCGGGGTATTGAAGTCGTCGTCCATCGCGGTTTTGAAACGGGCGGCGTAGGGGGGGGCAAAGCGAACTCCCCCACTCATCTCCCCCCTCCCGGAGGACGATGGGGATGTGCTTCCTTCTCCCTCCGGGAGAAGGACTGAGGATGAGGGAACACCCTTCAAAGCTGTGTAAAGCCGTGTCAGCGCGCCCTTGGCATCATCCAGATGCGCGTCGGAATAATTGAGCGGGCTACGGTAATGCGCGCGCAAGATGAAGAAGCGCACCACTTCGGCATCGTATTTCTTCAGCACTTCACGGATGGTGAAGAAGTTGCCCAGGCTCTTGGACATCTTTTCCTTATCGACATTGACGAAGCCGTTGTGCATCCAGTAGTTCACGAACTGGCACTGGTGTGCGCCCTCGCTCTGCGCGATCTCGTTCTCGTGGTGCGGGAACTGCAAGTCCGCGCCACCGCCGTGGATGTCGAAATGTTTGCCCAACAACTCCGAGCCCATCGCGGAACATTCTATGTGCCAACCGGGGCGTCCTTTTCCCCACTTGGACTCCCACTGCACCTCCGCCGACTCATCGACCTTGGCGTGTTTCCACAACACGAAATCGAGCGGATCGTGTTTGTCGGTCGCCACATCCACACGCTCGCCGGCGCGCAGATCTTCCAGCGATTTGCCGGACAGCTTCCCGTAGCCGTCGAACTTGCGCACCGCGTAGTTCACGTCGCCGTCCGCCGCCTGATAGGCCAGACCGTTCGCTTCCAATTGCGCGATCATGTCCAGCATCTGCGGCACATATTGCGTCGCACGCGGCTCGTGGTCGGGACGTTGAACGCCGAGTGCGTCGGCATCCTCGTGCATCGCGGCGATGAAACGTTGCGTCAGCGCATGGATGGACTCGCCGTTCTGCGCCGCGCGTTTGATGATCTTGTCGTCGATGTCGGTGATGTTGCGCACGTAGGTCACGTCATAACCGGAAGCCTTGAGCCAGCGATACACCATGTCGAACACCACCAGCACGCGCGCATGACCGAGGTGGCAATAGTCGTACACCGTCATGCCGCACACATACATGCGCACGGTATTTGGGATGATAGGCTGGAAGGCCTGCTTGTCGCGGGCGAGGGTGTTATAGATTTTTAACATGGCGCAATCTTAGCTATGCCGTCATACCCGCGCTGGCGGGACAAGCGAGTGTTGTGTTGATGTTCAAAGTGCCGACCTGGATTATTTGCCGCGCACCAGCAATACCGGCATGCTCGCGGTGCGCATCACGCTCTCTGCCACGCTGCCCATGAGCAGATGGTCCAGCCCTTTGCGGCCATGCGAGCCCACCACCAATAGATCCGCCCGCCAGCTTTTGGCTTCCGCGCTGATCACCGCACCGATGCGTCCGCTATAGTCCTCGACCAATTTGGTCTCCGCACGGATGCCGGATTTTTCTGCTTCAGCCTGGTCCCTGAGCAGCAACTGTTTTCCCGCTGCGGCGAACGCCAGACTGACATCCTCCATCGGCATCGAAGCCATGCCTTCGATACTCCAGACCATGGGCATTTCTTCGCACACATGCAACAGCAACAGCGTGGCATGGGTCACCCCGGCAAGCTTGATCGCCTCGTTCAATGCGGCAGTCGAAACTTCACTGCCGTCCACCGCAACCGCTATACGTTCGTACATGCTTCCTCCTCGTTATGTGCCGATGCCACGCTCAACAGAGCATCGCTTTGTTGTCATTCAAGTTGAGCCAACCCTTGACGATGCGATAGATGATCCAGCAGAAGTTGGCGAACAACACAGCGAAGCTTATCAGGATAAAGGCCGTCACCGCGCCGATCACCGCCCACAACAGGCCGAACCAGAAGGTGCGTATCTGCCAGCGAAAATGGCTCTCCAGCCAGGTCCCGGCGGCCTCGTCTTGTTTCACGTAATTGATGATGATGCCGACGAGGGCGGTGATGCCGGTGAAATAAGAAAGCGCGTACAGGATGTACACCGCTTGCGTCAGACTCTTCAGCGATTGCATTTTTGCTTCATGAGTCACAACGGCCTGTTCGCTCATGCCGACTCCCTGGACCAGGAATCTTTGAGGGTCACAGTGCGGTTGAACACCAGCTTGCCGCCCGGCTGATGGTCGCGACGGTCGGTGACGAAATAGCCCAGCCGCTCGAACTGATAGCGTGTCTCCGGCAACGCATCGCGCACCGCAGCCTCCACCCAGCCCTGCACCACAGTCAGCGAGTCCGCATTCAGGTAGGTGCAAAAATCCACTTCTTTATCGGCATCCGGTTCAGCCACGGTAAACAAGCGGTCATACAAACGGATCTCGGCAGGCAAGGCATGCGCGCACGACAGAAAATGAATCACGCCTTTGACCTTGCGCCCCTCGGGGTTCTTGCCCAGCGTGGCATGGTCGATGCTGCACTTGAGTTCGATCACGTTGCCCGCCGCATCCTTCACCGCCTCGTCGCAGCGCATCACATAGCTGTGACGCAGCCGCACCTCGCCGTCCACCGTCAGCCGCTTCCAACCGGACGGCGGGACTTCGGCAAAATCGTCTGCCTCGATGAACAATTCTTTACCGAACGGCACGACGCGCTTGCCGAACTCGGGATGGTTGGGATGAAAGTCTGCCTCTCGTTCAGCAGCCCCGTCGAAGTTGGTGATCGTCACTTTGAGCGGATTGATGATCGCCATCACGCGCGGCGCGCGGGCTTCCAAATCTTCACGTATCGCACCTTCCATGATCGCCATATCCACGCTGTTTTCGCTCTTGGACACACCGATGCGCCTGGCGAATTCGCGTATGCCTTCCGGTGTATATCCTCTGCGGCGCATCCCGCTGATGGTAGGCATGCGCGGATCGTCCCAGTCGCCCACTTTCTTCTCGTTAACCAGTTGCAGCAGCTTGCGTTTGCTGGTGATGGTGTAGTGCAGCTCCAGGCGTGAGAATTCGTATTGGCGCGGGTGGCAGGGGATGGTGAGGTTGTCCAGTACCCAGTCATACAGCGGGCGGTGATCCTCGAACTCCAGTGTACAAATCGAGTGCGTAATGCCTTCCAGCGCGTCCGAGATGCAATGCGTGTAGTCATACATCGGGTAGATGCACCACTTGTCGCCGGTGCGGATATGGTGCGCGCGACGGATGCGATAGATGGCCGGATCGCGCAGGTTCATGTTGGGTGAGGCCATGTCGATCTTGGCGCGCAGCACCATACTGCCGTCGGCGAATTCGCCGTTCTTCATGCGCGCGAACAGATCAAGATTTTCTGCCGCGCTGCGGTCGCGGTTCGGACTGTTTTTGCCGGGCTGGGTCAGCGTGCCGCGATATTCGCGCATCTGTTCCGGCGTGAGATCGTCCACATACGCCAGCCCCTTGTTGATCAATTCCACCGCGTAGTCGTACAGCGCGTCGAAGTAATCCGAAGCCCAGCGCACCTCGCCGTCCCACTGAAAACCCAGCCAGCGCACGTCGTCCTGGATGGACTGCGCGTATTCCTCGCTCTCTTTTTCGGGATTGGTGTCGTCGAAACGCAGATTGCATTTGCCCTGATAATCCGCCGCCAGGCCGAAGTTCAGACAGATCGACTTGGCGTGGCCGACGTGCAGGTAACCGTTGGGCTCGGGGGGAAAGCGCGTGACGATGCTGCTGTGGCGACCCGCTGCGAGGTCGCCATCGATAATGCTGCGAATGAAATTGGAAACAACGGGCTGACTGCTCATGCTGGATTTTATCGCTGCGACGCGGTGAATAAACAAGCTGCGGATTTTACCCGAAAACCCCGGCTTGGACGTCACGCCTGATAGTCGATTCCAGCCATATCCGGTGGATATGCCGTGAAAGCCGTGCCGTTCTTTGGTAGAATCCGCGCGTTTGATTTAACCCGCGCAAGTTTGCGCATTTCAGGAATACCCGATAACCCATGAATATGCTTAACCGTATCCGTACCGTTTTGTTTGCCGGCATGTTGCTCGCCACCGCTGTCGCCGCCCGTGCCGACGACTTGCAGGATGCCAATAAATTATTCAAGCAGGGCCAACAACAGGCCGCTTTGGATAAGGTCAACAACTACTTGTCGGGCAAACCCAAAGACGCG
>JABEVG010000080.1 GCA_013044075.1 Gallionella sp. | reverse complement strand
GGGCAGGGCGACAGCAGACTGGGATAACAGCAGGGCAAAAATGATAGGGATGAGTTTCATGTCGGGTAAGCCTTGAACGAGGCGCGATTATAGTCCGGTCATCGTGGCGCGTGGGGATTTGGCAGTGGCCGGGGAAGCGTGTCCCGCACCGGCGCGATGGCTTGCCGGAGCAGGACTAGGCCGAACTGCCTAGGTAGTTGTGCATATTGTTCTTGTATGACCGGCTGGTTATAAAGCAGCACCGAAATGGTTGTCGAGGGTGTTGCAATGAAAAGACTTTTGGGTGGATTAGGCGTGAACAAGAAAACGATTTTCCCCGTGGATGTGTTGCGTAAAAGCCAGATGCGCGAGCAACTGAATCTGGTTGGTGCGGCGGAACAGCATGTGCTGTGGAAAAACCGTATGGGGCATCACGTGCAAGGCCATCTTAATGAGGCTCTGGATTCCGGGCTGGTGGGCCAGGACGGGATCTGCCAGCTGGGGGCCTGGATCAAAGGCTCGGAGTTGCATGCTTTGAGCCACACGCAGGCGTACCGCGAGCTGGATTTTGCCCATGACTTGTTTCATGAGTTTGGCGCGGGGATTATCGAAAAGCTCAATCAGGGCGATCACGCCGGGGCGCATCAGCTATACAAAAACCAATACAGTCTGGCGATGCAGCATATCGTCGGGGCATTGACCAAGATCAATCGCTTGCTTCAAGAACCGTAGGAAAGTCTTGACGCGGCACTGCGTCTTTCATCGGTTGATGGGCGGCTTGGACAGTTTGCGTTGCAGTGTGCGTCTATGCATGTTGAGCGCGCGGGCGGTGGCCGAGATGTTGTCGCCGTGTTCGTGCAGCACGCGCTGAATGTGTTCCCATTCCAGATTCCCGATCAGGGTCGGCTGCGCGCTGATCGCCGCCTCGCCGTTCGCCGCGTGGGCGAATGCCGCGACGATTTCATCGGCGTTGGCAGGCTTGGCCAGATATTGGGTCGCACCCAGCTTGATGGCCTCGACCGCCGTGGCGATGCTGGCGTAACCGGTCAATACCACAATGCGGGTGTTCGGGTCGAGCGCGTGCAACACCCGCACCAGCACCAATCCCGGCGCGCCACCCATTTTCAAATCCACCACCGCGAATTCCGGCGGATTGTTTTCCGCGAGCGGAATCGCCTGTTCCACACTGTGCGCCACGCTCACGCAATAGCCGCGTCTTTCCAGTGCGGTTTTCAGCACCTTACAAAATGTCACATCGTCATCGACAAGCAATAAGGATGCGGACTCTGCGCAGCTCATGCGCGCGCTCCTGCCAGTGGCAAAGTGAGTTCGGTGGACGCGCCACCTTGCGGATTGTTGGTCAGCCTCACCGTGCCGCCCAGTCGTTCGACGGTGGCGTTGGCGAGCAACAGACCCAGTCCTCGTCCCTCGCGCTTGGTGGTGAAGAATGCCGAGCCTGCTTTGCGCGCGGCCTCCTCGCTCAGTCCCGCGCCGTGGTCGACGACAGTGAGGATGAAGTGTGCGGCATCGCAACGGCTGATGATCTCGATGCCCTGTGGGCTGGCATCGGCCGCGTTGTTGAGCAGATTCATCAGCGCGGCACGCAGGGTGGTGTCGACATTGAGTTGCGGCGTCGCGACCCCTTCCGGTGTTCCCTTGTGCAGATCGTCAGCCAGCCCCGCTTCATAAGAGGAGTACTGGTATTTTGCGGCGGGGCGCAGCAATTGCCATTCGTTGAGGACTTCGTTCATCAGCCCATCTACGCTTTGCAATGCCATTCCGCCATCGTCTTGCGCGCTGCTGAGGATTTTGTCCAGGATGCGTTTGCAGCCGCGCACCTGTTCGTCGAGGATGGTCAGACTGTCGCGCAACCCGGCCTGATCTTCCTGCAAGTCGTGGCGCAATTCGCCGATGACCACCGCCATGGTGGACAGCGGCGTGCCCATCTCGTGTGCCGCCCCCGCCGCCAGTGTGCCGAGTGCGACGATGCGTTCGTTGCGCAAGATCTCCTCGCGCACCCGTGCCAGCGTCTCGTCGCGGCTGCGCACCGCCTGCGCCATCTGCGTCACGAAATAAGCGACCACCACCGCGCTGATGAAGAATCCCAGCCACATGCCCATGACGTGCGTGTTGAACGCGCTGTCGCTGTTATGGTCGTGATGGTTATGCGGCAATGGCTGGTAATAAAACATCAGCGCGCTGTAGCACGCGGCGGTGAGCAACGCCATGCACCAGGTGTAGCGTTGCGGCAGGGTTGCGGCGGCGATCACCAGCGGCAGCAGAAACAGCGAGATGAAGGGGTTGGTCGAGCCGCCGCCGTAGTAAAGCAGCGCGCTCAGTGCCAGCACGTCCGCACAGAGTTGCGCAAACAACTCGGGGTTGCCGACCGGACGGTTACTGCGCAAACGCAGCCAGGTGAGCAGGTTGATCGCAGCGAGTGTGGCGATGGTCAGCAACATGGGTCGCCAGTCCAGTTCCATTTCCAGCAGTTTCCACACGCATGCCAGAGTCAGAAGTTGCGCGCCGATCGCGATGGCACGCAGGACGGCGAGGCGACGCAGTTGGGTGTGGCCGGGCAGGGAGGCAAGCAGGGAATGAGTCATGGCGGCGATTGTAAACGCAGGCCGGATTTTTCGGGTAGGCCACAATGCGCCATGACACGCCGCCGTGCTCCGCACGTATAATCCGCCCCTGGAAAATCTTATCTCACGGGAAACGTCATGCAGAAATCCAGTCTTTGGTTGGTCGCGATCGCAGCGAGCTTATTGAGCGTCAGTGTCTATGCGGGCGAGGTTCAGGTGGATGCCGCCACGGTGCGTGCGACCGCTCCGGGACAGCAGACCGCGATGGGCGATCTGAGCATCACCAGCAAACAGATCGCACTCCTGGTGGGGGTATCGACCCCGGTTGCGCAACGCGTCGAGTTGCACCTGATGTCGCATGACAACGGCATGATGAAGATGCGCGAGGTGCAGGAGATTCCGCTGCCGGCAGGGCGGATGATGAACCTGAAGCAGGAAGGCTATCACCTGATGCTGGTGAATCTGCAAGAGCCGATCCGGGAAGGTGCCAGCGTGCCGTTGACGCTGACGATACGTCTGGCCAACAAAAAAACGATCAAGCTGGAAACGAACGCGACGGTGAAACCGCTGATCGTGATCGATTCCACAGAACACAACCACATGCATCCTTAGGGTTGAGGAAACCAAACTCGACCCTCGATCACCGATCCGGTAGTGTAGAATTCGCGGCACATTTTTGCGCGCTTCCGCCTGACGGCGAAATGCCTGCCTACCCCGTTTTCAAGGAATGAACATGCCGCTGCTGTCTGCCGCCACCGCCGAAGTCAAAGCCCTGGTCCTTGCCGAGGCCCTGCCGTATATCCAGCGTTTTTTCGACAAGACCATCGTCATCAAATACGGCGGCAACGCCATGACCGACCCCAAGTTGCAGGAGAGTTTCGCGCGCGACGTGGTATTGCTCAAGCTGGTGGGGATGAATCCGGTGGTGGTGCACGGCGGCGGTCCGCAGATCAACGAACTGCTCAAGCGCGTCGGCAAGCAGGGTGAGTTCGTGCAGGGCATGCGCGTCACCGATGCGGAGACCATGGACGTGGTCGAGATGGTGCTGGGCAAGGTCAACAAAGACATCGTCAATCTCATCAACCGCTACGGCGGCAAGGCGGTCGGACTGACCGGGCAGGACGGCTCGTTCATCCGCGCCGAGAAGCTCATGCTGGAAAGCAACACCGAGCCGGGCAAGATGCTGGACATCGGACTGGTCGGCGATATCAACAAGATTGATCCTTCCATCATCTCCTTCCTCGATTCAGGCGACTTCATTCCCGTCATCGCGCCCATCGGCGTGTCGCCGGAGGGGGAGACGCTGAACATCAACGCCGACGTGGTGGCGGGCAAGCTCGCCGAGGTGTTGCACGCCGAGAAACTGGTGCTGCTCACCAATACACCGGGCGTGCTCGACAAAGACGGCAATCTGCTCACCGGACTCACCCCCAAGCAGATCGATGACCTGGTGGCGGACGGCACGCTGTCGGGCGGCATGTTGCCGAAGATCGCTTCCGCGCTGGATGCCGCGCGCGGCGGGGTGCGCTCGGTACACATCATCGACGGTCGCGTGCAGCACGCGTTGCTGCTGGAGATTCTGACCGATGAAGGGGTGGGCACGCTGATCAAAAGCAAGTGATGAAAATCCTCCAGCCGTTCGTGGTGAGCTTGTCGAACCCTGAATACCCCTTCGACATAGCTATTCGACCAAGCACGCAAGCAGGCAAGTCGCTGCTTATCAGGGCGAACGGACCGGGGTGTAAAGGTGAGTGAGCGGCTGTGGATTTTTGATCTGGACAACACCTTGCATGATGCGACGCCGCACATCTTCCCGCACATCAATCGCAGCATGACGGCATATTTGCAGCAGCATTTGCAACTCGACGCGGTGGCAGCGAATGATTTGCGCATCGCTTACTGGCAACGCTACGGCGCGACTTTGAGCGGCATGATGCGGCATCACGCCACCGACCCCGGTCATTTTTTGTGGCATACCCACCAGTTTCCCGATCTGGAAAATATGGTGTTGTGCGAACCGCGTCTGCGTCATGTGCTGAAGAATTTGCCGGGCAAGAAGGTGTTGTTCTCGAATGCACCGCAGCACTACGCGCATGCGGTACTGGCGTTGTTGCGCATAGGTGATCTGTTCGACGAGGTGATGGCGGTCGAGCACACCGGCTACCGCCCCAAGCCGCATGCGTTCGGTTTTTTGCGCCTGATGAAAAGGCACAAGGTACGGGCCGCGCAATGCGTGATGGTGGAGGACAGTCTGGAGAATCTGCGCACCGCAAAGAAGTTGGGGATGCGCACCGTGTGGATCAATGCAGGACTGCAAAATGTGGCATGTGTCGATGTGAAGATTCGTGATGTGATGCGTCTGCGGCAAGTGCTGCATCGCTTAAGTTGAGGGAGTGACGATGGCAAGCAAACCGGGCGAAAGAAAATTACAGATACTGCAAACCGTGGCGCATATGCTGGAGCAGCCCAAGGGCGAGAAGATCACCACCGCCGCGCTCGCGGCGAAACTGGAGCTGTCCGAAGCGGCGTTGTATCGCCACTTCGCCAGCAAGGCGCAGATGTTCGAGGGGTTGATCGAGTTCATCGAACAGACCGTGTTCGGTCTCATCAACAAGATTACCCAGGACGAGAAGAGCGGGCTGAAGCAGGTCGAGGCCATCGTGTCCATGTTGCTGGGTTTCGCGCAAAAGAATCGCGGCATGACGCGGGTGCTGATCGGCGACGCGCTGGTCAACGAGGATGACAGGCTGCAAGTGCGTATCAACCAGTTGCTGGATAGACTTGAAGCCACGCTCAAACAGTCGTTGCGCATGGCGGCGACGCAGGGCGAGATGGGCGACGCGGTGGATGTCGGCGCGCACGCGAATGTGCTGCTGTGTTATGTGATCGGACGCTGGTTGCAGTTCGGCAAGAGCGGCTTCAGTCGCGAGCCTCTCGCCCAATGGCCCGCGCAGATGCAAATTTTATTGGGCCGCACAACTTAAATACGTCATTCCCGCGCAGGCGGGAATCCAGTTGTTTAACCAAGGTTCGCGCAGCGAGTCAAAACCAAAAGTACTTCAGAGTGAACCTCTAGATTCCCGCCTACGCGGGAATGACGACACTCTAAAAATGATCGAGAGAAAAAATGATACTGATACTGAATGCCAACGTTGACGAACAGTCTTCCGACTACAAACAACTCTTGGCGCAACTCGCCGCACTGCCGGGAATACAGACACGCGTGCATGTCGAGCGCGGTGCGGAACAGAAGCTCACCGAGATCTATCTGATCGGCAACACCAAGGCGTTGGAGATCGCCGACATGCAGAGTATGCCCTGTGTGGAGCGCGTGGTGCGGGTGTCCGAGGAATACCGGATTCTGGGGCGACACAAGGACGATCAGCGCGACACGCATTTCGATTACAACGGCGTGCGCTTCGGCCAGGACACGCTGAATGTGTTCGCCGGATTGTGCGCGGTGGACAATCGCGAGCATGTCGAACTGATGATGCGGGCGGTACGCGACAACGGCCAGGTATGCACGCGCATGGGCGCGTACAAGCCGCGCACCAGCCCGTATGCATTCCAGGGACACGGCAAATATTGTCTGAATTATGTGTTCGAGCTGGCGGGCAAGTACGACATCAAAGTGATCGCCATGGAGATCACGCACGAATCCCACCTGAATGAGATCAAAGAAGCTCTGCACCAGACCGGCAATCCCACCGGCGTGATGTTGCAGATCGGCACGCGCAACACGCAGAATTTCGAGCTGCTCAAGATCGTCGGCCGCCAGACCGAATTGCCGGTGCTGCTCAAGCGCGGCTTCGGCATCACCCTGGACGAATCGCTGAACGCGGCGGAATATCTGGCTTCGGAAGGCAACCGCAATGTGGTGTTCGGTCTGCGCGGCATGAAGACCAACATGGGCGACCCGCACCGCAATATGGTGGATTTCGCGCATGTGCCGGTGGTGAAACGCCTGACGCGCATGCCGGTGTGCATCGACCCTTCGCACTCGGTCGGCACGCGGCAAGCCTCGCCGGACGGCATCCTGGACGTGATGCACGTCACCGCTCAAGGCGTGGCGGCCGGTGCGAACATGGTGCTGGTGGATTTTCATCCCGCGCCCCCCAAGGCTCTGGTCGATGGTCCGCAAGCCTTGATGTTAAAGGAGTTGCCGTACTTCCTGGAAGACGTGCAGATCGCGCGCGAGGCCTATCTCAAGCGCGTGGCGTTACGCAAAAATCAGGCGTGGTAGGGAGTAGATTTATTGGGTGTGAGCGCAAGTATTTTTGATGGCCGCTCGCCATCGCAATGTCCCGCAAGGCTTTGCGTAAAAAGACAGTGGCGGTCATCGGAAGTTTTGCGCAACCATAAATCGTTTGTACGATGTCCTTCTAATGGAGGTTCATCAGGCTGCGACTTATAGCGAGCCCAAAGTCCTGCATGTTGCTGCGTTCTTCCAGTTCTTTGGGGATGGGCATACGGGGATCAAAGCGCATTAGCGATTTGGCTGCAACAAGATTAGGGTCGGTATACTTGGCATGGAACTGTTGACTAAGAGTCTCACAGTCATCATCGATGCGGACTTGCACACTCTTGATCAAGAGCTTTCCTATGATGTCGCGCTTGCTGCCAAGCCCCACTGCCAGCGTACCGAGACAGAGTGCGTTTGCCCCATCTGTAGCTTCGAAAGCCACCGAGGGATTGATGAAGTGCACTCCGTCCCAAGGGTCGCGCCAGCGAAGCCGGTTAGAGATATAGACACCTCTTGGTATCCGCCAGGTAAACGTTCCATCCTTCTCCACAACGAAGAGTCCGAACTGCTTATCTTGGGTGCGAAAAAAAGGCAGCCAAACGTTCCATCCCCAGCCACTCCTGTATTCGGTTCGCTCTTCGCCATTATCAAACCAGCGGATGCGTCCGAATACCAGCACGTCTGCCCCCAAAGAGGCAGCCATCGTGTCTTCTGCTGCCTTGTCAATCCGTCCGTGGATTGGGAGATTGGGTTCGGAAAAATAATTGTTGTGACCGGGCTCAGAAACACAGCCCGACATGCCGGCTATGGCCACGATTGTGAGTGCTGCGCGCCACCAGTGCGGCACAATATCGGACATCGCAATAAGCTTT
This sequence comes from Gallionella sp., assembly GCA_013044075.1. Lineage (GTDB taxonomy): Bacteria > Pseudomonadota > Gammaproteobacteria > Burkholderiales > Gallionellaceae > Gallionella. The sequence goes on along the minus strand of JABEVG010000080.1, from coordinate 22,043 downwards.
CTCATTCGTTTCTCCTTGTCCTCTGCGATAGCATCTTCGCCATATCCTCGCTGGAAAAATGTGCAAATGCTCATGGCATGCGAAAGTCTATTCGCAATCTTTGTTTTTCGCAAAGTACCAGTTGCCGAACAGATTCAACAAGGTAGCTAGTGCGCGCTCAAACAGTTCAGATAAATCGCCGCATCCGGTTGGGTGCCATGTCGTTGCGCCTGCCAGATCATCTCGCCCAGGCATTCCATCATCTGATGTTGCGCGTCGTGCTCCGACTCCAGCTTGTGCGTGAGCCGCACGAAATGCGCGCGTATGCCGGCGGGTTGGTCGATAGAGATTTGTTCCTCGATGGTCAGGTGCATCATCAGATGCAAAAAAGGATTGGTCGCGCCCGACTCGGGGGTGTAATCCTTGTCCAGATGCCGCTCCGGTTGCGCGAGCATGTCGTGATATTCGGGATGTTTTTCGATGAGCTGCGCGGTCAAGTCTTCCAATGGCGTGAGCAATTCACCCGCTGTGCGTTTGCGCCAGGTCTCGAATAAAAATTGCCGCGCTTCGTCGCGGGATGGATTGAACAGCATCAATGCTCCAAATCGTTAAATTTAGTTGCGGGTAGCTCATAGCAAAACCTATGCACCGCCCTTGCTACCCGCTACGAGCTACCCGCTCTTTGAATTTGTATTCGCACAAATCCGCAATCAGGCACTCGCCACATTTCGGTTTGCGCGCCTGGCAGATGTAACGCCCGTGCAGGATCAACCAGTGGTGTGCGTCGTGTTTGAACTCGTCCGGGATGACTTTTAGCAGTTTGTTTTCAACTTCCAGTACCGTCTTGCCGGGCGCGAGATTGATGCGGTTGGCGAGGCGGAAGATGTGAGTGTCCACCGCGAGGGTGGGCTGGCCGAAGGCGGTGTTGAGGATCACGTTCGCGGTCTTGCGCCCTACACCGGGCAAGGCTTCCAAGGCTTCCCGGGTTTGCGGAACTTGGCCTTGATGGTCTTGCAACAACAGCGCGCACATCTGTATCACATGTTTGGCCTTGGTCTTGTATAAACCGATGCGCTGGATGTATGCGCGCAATTTTTCCTCGCCCAAATCGACCAGGGCTTGCGGCGTATTGGCGACCGGAAAAAGTTTACGCGTGGCGTGATTCACGCTGATGTCGGTGGCTTGCGCGGAGAGCATCACCGCCACCAGCAACTCAAATGGCGAGTGATATTCCAGCTCGGTGGTGGGATGCGGATTCTGCGCGCGCAAACGCAGAAAGATCTCGCGTCGCTTTTCTTTATTCATTACCAAAGAACCATGAACACGTCATTCCCGCGCAGGCGGGAATCCAGCAAGAGATAGTGTTCCGCGTAGCGGACACAAATATAACTTTGTCCGCTACGCGGGGCTTGCAAATCATCTGGATTCCCGCCTGCGCGGGAATGACGCAGAAGTTATTCATTGTGCTTAAGCCGTTACCACAGCCGGCTTGATTGGCTTACGCTGTTCATTCGCCGCTGCACGCTGGCTCATGTAGTTCTTGCCGGCGATGAGCAGACCCAGCGTGACGAACGCGCCGGGTGGCAGGATGGCAAGCAGAAAGCCGTGGTAATTGGGCACGACGGTGATGACCCATGACTTCGCGCCCGCACCGAACACCATGTCGATGCCCGACAGCAGCGTACCGTGTCCAAACAGTTCACGCAGCCCGCCCAGCACCGCCAGCACAGCACTCAGACCCAATCCCATCGCCAGTCCGTCCATCGCCGATTGCAGCGGCGGTTGTTTGGCGGCGAAGGCTTCGATACGGGCAAGCACGATACAGTTGGTGACGATCAGCGGAATGAAGATGCCCAGCACCAGATACAGTGCGTGGACGTAGGCGTTCATGGCGAACTGGATCACCGTGACCAGCACCGCGATGATGAGGATGAACACCGGGATGCGCGCCTCGTTCGGCACGGCGTGGCGTATCGGCGAGATCGCCGCGCCGGACAGTGCCATGACGGCGGCGGTGGCGAGTCCCAGACTCACCCCGTTCACCACCGAGCTGCTCACCGCGAGGATGGGGCACATGCCCAGCAGTTGCACCACGCCGGTGTTCTGTTTCCACAGGCCGTTATAAAAGATGTCTTTCATTTCTTGCGAAGTCATTTTGTACTCTCCTTAACTCCTCCCCGCCTCCCCTTGTCAGGGGAGGCGGGTGAGTTTTGCATGAATAATTCCGTCCGATGCAGCGCGAAATATTGCAGGGCTTTGTGTACCGCTTTGACCACGGCGCGCGGCGTGATGGTCGCGCCCGCCATGTAGTCGAATTGTCCGCCGTCTTTTTTGACCTGCCAATCGGCATCGTGTTGCGGGGTCAGCGACTTGCCGTCGAAGCCTTGTATCCAGTCGCTCTTGGCGATGTCGATGTAGTCGCCCAAGCCCGGCGTTTCCTTGTGTTCGACCACGCGCACGCCGCCCAGGGTGCCGTCCGCTTTGATGGCGATGATGAGGCTGATGCGGCCGCTATAACCGTCGGGTGCAACAGCTTCCAGCACCACGCCCACCGGCTGATCGTGCAGGCGCGCGCGATACGCCGTGCCTCCCGTGGTGGTGCCCAGCAGCGCGTCGGGCGCGAGGTGTTGCGCGTCGGCCACGATGTCGTTGTCGAAGCTGCTCGATGGGATGAGTTGCGAGATGAGCTTGAGTTTTTCTGTCTGTTCGCTTTGCGCGATCCTGTCGCGCGTCTGGAAGAAGGTGATCGCCAGCAGGAAGGTGCCGATGACTGTGAAGAACAGCACGTTCAGCGCGGTGTGCAGGGAAGCCTTGACCAGCGTGCGCCTCATGCTTTTTTCTCCTTCTTGCCGAACACTTTGGGTTGCGTGTACGCGTCGATGAGCGGCACGCAGATGTTCATCAGCAGGGTGGCGAACGCGATGCCATCGGGGAACGCGCCATACACGCGGATCAGATAAGTGAGCAGGGCCGCGCCCGCTGCGAAGATGAATTTTCCTTTGTGCGTGGTCGGGCTGGTGATCGGGTCGGTCAGGATGAAGAACGCGCCCAGCATCGCCGCGCCGGAGAACCAATGGAACACAGGCGCGACGTAGTGCGACGGATCGGCCAGATGAAAGATGCCCGCGACCAGAAACAGCGTGCCCAGAAACGCGACCGGCAAGTGCCAGGAAATGATTTTGCTCGCCAGCAGATAGAGCCCGCCGATGAGGAATCCTATCGCCACGACTTCGCTGCCGTGACCTGCCAGACTGCTGAAGATCGGTTGGGTGAGGATCTCATTCGCCGGATGCGCCAGATGCAACTGTGTCTTGAGCGTATCAAGCGGCGTCGCCATGGTGACGGCATCGAGCGTGAGTCCGCCGGGCAGGATGCCGGAGAAGATGTATTGCAATTGCTGGACAAAACTCAACTCGGTCGCGCCCATGCCCAGCGGTGTGACCCAGTGCGTCATCTGCACCGGGAAGGAAACGATCAGCACGGCATAACCGACCATCGCCGGATTGAACGGGTTGTTGCCCAGTCCGCCGTACAAATGTTTGGCGACGGCGATACAGAACGCCGTACCCACCACGATCAACCACCAGGGCGCGAGCGGCGGGATGGACAGCGCGAGCAGCCAGGCGGTGAGCAACGCGCTGTTGTCTTTGAGGAAAGGCGCGACGGGACGCTTGCGCAATTTCAGCATCGCGGCTTCGGTGGCGAGCGCGGTAAGGCTGGCGAGGGTGATGGACACCAGGATCGCCGGGCCGAAATACCACACGTACAAAGCGATCCCGGGCAGCAGGGCGAGTAGTACCTTGAGCATGATGGCCGAGACGGTGTCCGGCTTGCTGATGAAAGGGGAGAAGAACGCGCTCATATTATTCCTTGGGTGATTCGGCTTCTGTCGAGGCGAGTTCATGGATGCGCGCGCGGCGCGCTTCGATGTCGGCGATCTCCGCTTGTTGTTGCGGGGTGAGTTGCTCGGTGTTCTTCGGTTTGATGGCGGCGGCCTGCTGTCTGGCGTGCTCTATTGCCGCCTGTATCTTCGCCTGCGTCTCGTCGACGGGCGCGCTGACGGGCGTTGCAGCCGGTGCGGAGGCGATCTTCGCGGCGGCGAGTTTGGCTTCGGCAGCGGCTTTTTCTCTGGCCGCGAGCTTCTCGGCTTTTTCCTGCTTCTCGCGTTCGATGCGCTGTTCGCGGAACTCGAAACGTACCCTCGCCGCATCGGCGGCGGTCTTCTCGGTCTCGCGCGCCCAGATCTCGCTCTTGGCGAAACGGTAATACTGCACCAGCGGGATGTGGCTGGGGCAGACATAGCTGCACGCGCCGCACTCGATGCAATCGAACAGGCTGAATTCCTGCGCCTTGCCGAACTCGCGCGCCTTGGCGAACCAGTACAGATCCTGCGGCTGCAACTCGGCGGGGCATACTTCCGCGCAACGCGTGCAGCGTATGCACGGCATGGCGGGCGGCGCGGGCGGGAATAGTTTCGGCGAGGACGCGATGATGCAGTTCGCCGCCTTGACGATGGATACGCTGGCGGCAGGCAGGGGCAAGCCCATCATCGGTCCGCCCATGATGTAGCTGTCGGTGTCCGGCAGCACGCCCGCGTACGCGACCACATCGCTCACCGGTGTGCCGATCAGCACTTCAAGATTCTGCGCGTTGGACACATTGCCGGTGACGGTGACGATGCGCGACACCAGCGGTTCGCCGAATCTTACGGCGCGATAGATGGTCTGCGCGGTCGCCACGTTGAAACATTGCACGCCCTTGTCGGTGGAGCGCACTCCCGCCGCGACCTCGATGCCGGTCAGCACGCGGATCAGTTGTTTCGCGCCGCCGCCGGGATACAAGGTGGGCACGGCGACGATGCTGATGTTGTCGCTGCTGGCTTGCGCGGCGAGTCGCATCGCGGCGATGGCTTCGGGTTTGTTGTCCTCGATGCCGACCAGAATCTCATCGGCTTCCAGTGCCCAGCGCATGATCTCCGCGCCTTTGATGATCTCGTCGGCGCGTTCGCGCATCAGCATGTCGTCGCAGGTGATGTAGGGTTCGCACTCCGCGCCGTTGAGGATCAGCGTGTTGACTTTGTGTTTGCCGGGACGCAGTTTCAAATCGCTGGGGAATACCGCGCCGCCCAGTCCCACCACGCCAGCCAGCCGCAACACCTGACGTACATCGGCATTTTTAGACTCGCGAAAATCCATGCCTGAGCGGGTGATCCACTCGTCTTTGCCGTCGGGGACCAGCGTGGCGCACAAGTCGGGCAGGCCGGAAGCATGTGCCACGACCTGCATGCCGATTTCGGTGATCGTGCCGGAGGTGCTGGCGTGTATCGCGCTGGAGATGCCGTCTTCGGGCAGGCCGATGAGCTGGCCTTTGAGCACATGGTCGCCCGCTTGCACCAGCGGTTTGGCGATGTTGCCGACGTGCTGGTGGAACGGGATCACCAGCTTCGCGGGCATAGGCATCCGCGCGATGGGCGTGCGTGTGGATTCGGCCTTGTGGGTGGGCGGATGCACACCGCCGTGGAATTTGAAGAGCGTAGTCATTGCGCGGGGGTCAGGGCGTAGATCGGGTATTTCCATTTCCAATTGGTGATTTTCTCTTCGATGACCACCATGCTGATGCAATCCACCGGACAGGGTGCGACGCACAGCTCGCAACCCGTGCATTCGGCGGTGATGATGGTGTGCATCTGTTTTGCCGCACCCACGATGGCATCGACCGGACAGGCCTGGATGCACAGCGTGCAACCGATGCAGGTGTTCTCGTCGATGAGCGCGACCGACTTGGGTTTGGGTGCGTTGGTATCCGCGCCGAAAGGTTTGAATTCCACGCCGAGCAGATCGGCGAGTTTCTGTATGCCCTCCTCACCGCCCGGCGGGCAGCGGTTGATGTCGGCTTCCCCCGCCGCGATGGCCGTTGCGTAAGGCTTGCAGCCGGGATAGCTGCACTGTCCGCACTGCGTCTGCGGCAGGATCGCGTCGATCTTGTCGACCAGCGGATTGCCTTCGACGCGGAATTTGATGGCGGCAAAACCCAGCACCGCGCCGAGCAGAATGGCGATGCCGGACATCACCAACAAAGCACTTAGCATCGCGTGCCCTTCATAATTTCACCAGTCCCGCGAAGCCCATGAACGCCAGACTCATCAAGCCGGCGGTGACCATCGCGATGGCCGAGCCTTTGAAGATGCCGGGTACGTCCGCGCCCTCCAGACGTTCGCGTATGCCCGCGAACAACACCATCACCAGGGTGAAGCCCAGCGCGTTGCCGAAGCCGAACCACAGGGATTTGAGGAAGGTGTATTGCAACTCGTTCTGTACGATCAGCAGCGGTACACCCAGCACCGCGCAGTTGGTGGTGATGAGCGGCAGATAGATACCCAGCACCTGATACAGCGCGGGGCTGGCTTTCTTCACGTACATCTCGGTGAATTGCACGATGGCCGCGATGACCACGATGAAAGACAGGGTCTTCAGGTAAGTCAGCTCGTAAGGAGCGAGCAGATAATGGTAGATGAGGTAGCTCGCGCCGGACCCCAGCGTTAGCACGAACGCCGTCGCCGCACCCATGCCGATGGCGGCTTCGAGCTTTTTCGACACGCCCATGAACGGGCAGAGTCCGAGAATTTTGACCAGCACGATGTTGTTCACCAACACCGCGCCGATCAGGATCATGAGATATTCAGACATCATCAGGCCTTGGCAAAATAGGCGCGGATTATCCCCTGATTCATATCCCACTTCAATGACGGTCTGGGTATATCGTTATAACTCTTGGTCAGGTTGATTGCATGGCCTTGCCGGATGAAAGGTCATACCCGGCGCGGGGTTGCACGTTGTGCCGGAAGGCTGAATGACATGCCGTTTGCCAAAAGGTTAGGCAACAATACGGCCATGAAGCCTATTTTTTGAACCAGGAAAAGAGCGATCTTTTCGATGCCGTATTGGCCTCGGTCGCGGCTTGGGATAATTCCGATAATAGTCCAACCGCCTGGCCCGCCGAAAAATCATAAGGCACGAACATTCCATTCTCGCTGTATTTCAAAAATAGCTGATCGGCCACGCCGTGATAAGCCACGTACTCCATCGACCAGTTGGCAAACAACCTCGCATCGACTTGGCTGTATTCGATCTGCATACACCTCGAGTGTCGCGAGTCGGCGGCGATGCGCAAATAGGTTTTGTTGACATCTTTGCGCTCGCCTTCCAGACACTGGAAAAAATAGCGATCGGAATACATCAGTACGCCGCTGATGTTTTTCTTGCTATTGTTGGCTTTGGATTTTTCCAAAATGTCGCCGACTTCTTTTTCCGACATGGCACTGTTTGCATAACTCACATAGACTAAACGGACTAACATTGCGCGCTCCTGGCGGGGTTGAAAAGTTGACTGTATCGGCTGAAAAATCAGCCGGGATTGAACATAAAGATGTAGGCATTCAACACCGCCGCGCAAGCCACCCAGAGCAGATAGGGTGTCATCAGGCGTACCACATTGGTTTTGCAATGCCGGTGTGCAACAAAAATCAGCGCGGCAATGCTCATGAGCATCGCGATGATGTCCAGCAAGCCAAGACCGGTGCGGTGCAGGCCGAAAAACAGCCATGACCACAGCCCGTTGAGCAGCAGTTGTGTGATCCAGAGCATCTTGAGCAGGCGTATCGATCCGGAAAATATCAGCCATCCCGCAATCGCAATGAAAACGTAAAGAATCGTCCAGATAAACGGAAAAAACCAATTGGGCGGAGTCCAGTCTGGCTTGTGCAGCTGTGCGTACCACGCACCCGGTAAAAATGTCGCGCCCGACGCGGCGACAGCCGCCACGAGCAGCACGAAAAAAATCAGTGACAAATAATCGCGGTATGAGGTCATGGCGGGATGATTTAAAAACTGCGTGGTGTTTTTTGTAAGCTGGCGGGCATGTTCAAGGTCTGCATATCCCATTCCTCGAGGCATAAAACCTCGCGCAGACATTCTTCCAGCGCGGCGTGGGCGCGTTCCGCATCGGCGGCGATACGCTGATGTACCGCCTTGTCGGTGCCGGTCTGGTTGATGCAGTTTTTCTGGTAATCGTGCAAGTCGCGCAGCCCGATAATGTGTTTGGCGACTTGCGCGGGACAGGCGCACTGATAGATGAGCGACTGGTCGATGATGTGGCTGAGTTGTGAATCGCTGAATTTGGATTTCAAGATGTTTCTCCGGTTAAGAATGAATGTGCAGGCAGGAGACCGGTGCGTCAAAGCCACGCACCATCACCGCCTCATCGTGTGGACTGGACTGGAAGGCAAAACGCGCTTTGTCGGCGACATCGCGGGTCGCCACAATCTCGCCTTGTGTGGCCTTTGCGCACAGGCGCGCGGCGAGATGCACATGTGATCCGATCACATCAAAATGAAAATGCTCCGCCGTGCCGAGTATCCCGGTCAGGACTAGGCCATCGCTGATGCCGATGCCAACCGGGGTGTTTTTCGCCGATTCCGACTGTTGTATGGCGAGCGCGCATTTCAGCGACAGATGACAGCGCGCCGCGCCTTCGAAAACCGCCAGCAAACCATCGCCGGTGGTTTTTACCACCATGCCGTCAAAACTGCGGATGAGGCGGGCTTGACTGGCGAGTATCGCATTCAATTTGGCAAAATAATTGCGCGCGCTCTGCTGCATGATAAGTGCGGTCGAATCGCGTATATCGGTGAACATCACCGTCATCTCAAATAGCTCGGCACTGCCCGGTTCGGGCTGAGCGAAAATACGCCGCAGCGCGCCAGTGGGGAGGAAACGCAACAGATTGAGATGCTGATGATTCAAGTCGCGCGCCTTGCGCATCGCGTCAATACGCTCGATCAAAAATCGGCTGAATCTATCCAGATCGATAGGTTTGTCGAAAATCATGTCTATGCAGTGCTCCCCTTGTTGCAACGCTTCGAAGGTTTTGTGCGGCGTGCCCGGACTGCTGATGACCACCACCAGGCTTGCTGGTGAGGCGCGTTTGAGCTGTTGCAAAAAATCGAACGGCATCGTGTCGTTGGTGTGGTGATTGAGTATTACGATTGCGGTCTTGGTCTTGATGCGTGAGGTATCCCAACTCTCCCAGGATTCGTGCGCTTGCAGCGAACAATCATCTAGCCGGGCGAGGTGTTCTGCCAGCAGGGAACGCGTGTAAGCACTGCTGTCAAAAATAAAAACCTCCATACCGGGCAGGCTATTCATCGCGCTTCCTCCAGCATCTCCAGGCAGCTTGGACAAATGCCATACGTGACCGATACGGTTCGTCCGTCGAACACTTGTTGGCTGACGAACTCCGGAAGTTTCCACAGGCCATCGTGCCGCACGTGATTGCACAGGCTGCAACGGATGGCGGTGTCGCGCGCGCGCTGCGCTGCGGTTTTGAAAGTCACCAGGTGCGGGAAAGCTTCGCTGTATAAATGTTCGTGCGAAAAGTGAACCGCGCCGCTGCTGTCCGAGCGCAGCCGCGCGCGCATAAAACGACGGAGGCGCGGCGAATCGCAACGATAATCGAAACACACTTCCCGATCACGGCGGCGCGCCAACTCCAACAATGCAAGCATGAAGCTTTTGCTGGTTTTCCCGCTGACCGAGTCGAGCAGATTCCAGCCCAGAACCGCATCATTCGCCAGATGCGCGCCATCATTGTCGAGTGCAAAATGATCCCAGGCGGCGTTGACGCGCACGATGAGATCGTCCTGATCGACGCTTAATTCCACCGTCTCTTCATGGCACGGTGCGGTGTTACCCGGTGCGTTGGTTGGTTGACGCATAGCGATATAGCCCAATAAAAATCAGACGCGGGTTGTTGCCGGAAAATGTGCTGAAAAATTTGCCTGCCGCAGGCTTGATTCAGGTAGTGATAATGTTTCGCGCCATGATGCGAAGAAACTTCGTTGCCCTGAACAGGCTGCCATTCTAAAACAGAAACTTGATTTTCGTGCAAACTTGGTCTTATCGTGGCCGTACGTATCCAGTCGGTAAATCACAACACATCAATTATGAAAATACTCATTTGCGGGGCATCAGGATTTGTCGGCAGACACCTCACGCGCACGTTGCGCGCGGCTGGTTTTACGGTCTTGCGCGGTGTGCGGCATCCCGCTGAAACAGGCGATATAGCGATGGATTTTCGCACCGATACCCAGGCGGATATTTGGTTGCCCAGACTGAAAGGCATTTCGGTCGTCGTCAATGCGGTCGGCGTGTTGCGCGACGGACGAGATCATCCCATGCAAAAACTGCATGCTGAAACGCCCGCCGCGATTTTTTCTGCGGCGGCATGTGTCGGCGTTGAACGGGTGGTACATGTTTCCGCGTTGGGCGTGGACAGCGGTATCGACGTGGCTTATTTCAATACCAAATTGTCGGCGGAACAGGCACTGCGTGATTTGCCGCCGCAGGTGCGCAGTTTGTGCCTGCGTCCCTCGGTGATCTATGGTGAGGATGGCGACAGCGCGCGGATGTTCCGGAGACTGGCAAAATTGCCTGTCCATGTATTGCCGATGGGCGGGCGGCAAAGCTTGCAACCTGTGCATATTGACGATATTTGTGCGGCGATCTCGCGCTGGTTGTCTGACTCGAACGCGACCAGTCATGTGGTGAACGCGGTAGGCGCGGAAGCAACCAGCATGCGCGGTATGCTGGACAGCTATCGTCGGCAAATGGGCATGAACCCCGCATGGCATTTGGAAATGCCGCACTGGTTGCTCAAGCCGGTTGCCCGTTTGGGCGACTACTTTCCGGCCAGCCCACTGTGTCGTGACACGCTGGCCATGCTCGCTTCTGCCAACACCGCTGATGCCTGCGAGTTTGGCAAACTGCTCGGACGCGCACCGAGATCCTACCGGGAATTTTTGAGTAACCCCGCCAACCATGAGCGAACGGGGTCAACGGGCGATACTGTGAACCCCGCCGGGTAGGTGGTCGCGCAGCGCGTCGCCCAAGCGGGCGAAGGTCTCCGGCAGCGGCGCGCGCTTGCGCCATACCAGCGCGATACGCCGGTGCGGGGCGGGGGATTGGAAAGGCACGATCCTGACCTTCGCCTGTTTGCTGCCGGTTTGCGCGGCCAAGGACGGCAACAGGGTGATGCCTATGCCCATGCCCACCATCTGGCGCAAGGTCTCCAGACTGGTGGCGCGCACTTCCTCCAGTTGCCGTTGTGTGCCGCACACCGCCAACGCCTGGTCGCGCAAGCAGTGGCCTTCTTCCAGCAGCAGCAAGGTGTCGTGTTGCAACTCGGCCAGTTTGATGCGCGCGCGATGCGCCAGGGCGTGCCGAGCCGGTAGCGCGGCTAAAAATGGTTCATCGAACAGCGGCAACGTGACGAGCTGGTCGTCCGCTATCGGCAATGCCAGCAGCGCGGCATCCAGTTGCCCGTTGGCGAGATCGTTCAGGATGTGCGGGGTCGTCTGTTCGCGCAGCAACAAACGCAACTGCGGAAATTTTTTGTGTGTAACCGCCAGCGCGTGCGGCAGATAATAAGCCCCCAGCGTGGGGATGATGCCCAGCCGCACGGTGCGTTCCATCGGTTCGTGGGCATGGCGCACCAGCTCCTGGATATGCGCGGTCTCCGCGATGATGAGCCGGGCCGAGGCGATGACTGCCGCACCCATCGCGGTCGGCGCAACCGGGTTGAGGCTGCGATCGAACAGGCTCACGCCCAGATGATCTTCCAGTTTTTTCAACTGGGTCGAGAGCGTCGATTGGCTGATGAAACTTGCCGCCGCCGCCTTGCCGAAGTGGCCGTGATCCGCCAGTGCGACCAGATAACGCAATTCCTGCAACGTCATGACTTCCTCCACCGATTGAATTTGTAGATTGAATCATATCAAACAATCAATTGGATAAATGGTGCGGTTGCGCCTAGAGTGCGTTCGTGGATAACGTACCACGCAACCCAACACCAGGAGAACATCATGAGCAAATGCCCATTCCATCAAACCGCCGGTACTGGAAAGTCGAACCGTGACTGGTGGCCTAACCAACTCAACTTGAATATCCTGCGCCAGCACTCGTCGCTGTCTGATCCCATGGACAAGGGCTTCAATTACGCGGAAGCGTTCAAGAGCCTCGACCTGGCGGCTGTGAAGCAGGACCTCCGGACTCTGATGACCGACTCTCAGGACTGGTGGCCGGCGGACTTCGGCCACTATGGGCCATTCTTTGTGCGCATGGCGTGGCACAGTGCCGGCACGTACCGCATCGGTGACGGTCGTGGCGGTGCCGGTGCCGGCCTGCAACGCTTCGCGCCCCTCAATAGTTGGCCCGACAACGTCAATCTCGACAAGGCACGCCGACTGATCTGGCCGATCAAACAGAAGTACGGCCGGAAGATTTCCTGGGCCGACCTCATGATCCTCACCGGCAATGTCGCGCTGGAATCGATGGGGTTCAAGACCTTCGGTTTCGCTGGCGGGCGCGCTGACGTATGGGAGCCTGAGGAGGATGTCTACTGGGGTTCCGAGACCACCTGGCTGGGCGGTGACAAACGCTACTCAGGCGAACGGGATCTCGAAAATCCGCTCGCTGCCGTGCAGATGGGGCTGATCTACGTCAATCCGGAAGGCCCGAACGGCAATCCGGATCCGCTCGCAGCGGCCAAGGATATCCGCGAGACCTTCGCCCGCATGGCGATGAACGACGAAGAGACGGTCGCACTCATTGCGGGCGGCCACACCTTCGGCAAGACCCACGGTGCTGGCGATGCGTCACTGGTGGGTGCTGCGCCTGAGGCCGCCGGCATCGAGCAACAGGGCCTGGGCTGGCAGAGCAGTTTTGGCACAGGCAAAGGCGGTGATCAGATCGGCAGCGGGTTGGAAGTTACCTGGACTAGCACGCCGACGAAGTGGAGCAGCAACTTCTTCGAGAGCCTCTTTGGCTACGAATGGGAACTGACCAAGAGCCCGGCCGGTGCGCACCAGTGGGTCGCGAAGGATGGCGCAGGTACCGGGACCATTCCGGATGCCCACGATCCGTCCAGGCATCACGCGCCGACCATGCTGACCACGGATCTTTCCCTGCGCTTCGACCCTGACTACGAAAAAATTTCGAGGCGTTTCCACGAGAACCCGGACCAGTTCGCCGATGCCTTCGCCCGTGCCTGGTTCAAACTGACTCATCGCGACATGGGCCCGCGCGCACGCTATCTCGGCCCGGACGTGCCTGCCGAAGTGCTCATCTGGCAAGACCCTGTCCCCGCTGTCGATCACACGTTGATCGACGCGCAGGACATCGCCTCGCTCAAGGACAAGATTCAGGCTTCGGGCCTGTCGGTATCGCAACGGGTGTCAACCGCCTGGGCATCGGCCTCCACCTTCCGAGGCTCCGACAAGCGCGGCGGTGCGAACGGTGCGCGCATCCGTCTGGCACCGCAGAAAGACTGGGAGGTCAACCAGCCTGCCCAGCTGGCGAAAGTGCTCCAGACGCTGGAGCGCATTCAGAACGCATTTAACAGCGCGCAGTCTGGTGGCAAGCAGGTCTCGCTGGCCGACCTGATTGTGCTGGCCGGTTGCACCGGCATCGAGCAGGCGGCGCAGGATGCCGGTCATGCCGTGACGGTTCCTTTTACGCCGGGACGCACGGATGCCTCGCAGGAGCAAACCGATGTTGCATCCTTCGCCGTGCTCGAACCGATTGCCGATGGATTTCGCAACTACCTCAAAGGAAGCTATGGCGTGTCGGCCGAGGCGTTGCTGGTCGACCGGGCGCAACTGCTGACCCTGACCGCCCCCGAAATGACAGTGCTCGTTGGCGGTATGCGCGTCCTGAATGCCAACGCCATGCAGACCCGGCACGGCGTTTTTACCAAGCGGCAGCAGGCACTGACCAACGACTTCTTCGTGAACCTGCTCGATATGGGCACGGAGTGGAAGGCGGTCTCGGATGCCAAGGAGGTGTTTGAAGGGCGTGATCGCAGGACCGGTGAAGTCAAGTGGACCGGCACCCGTGTCGATCTCATCTTCGGCTCGAACTCCCAGCTCCGTGCGCTGGCCGAAGTCTATGCAAGCGCGGACGCGCAGGAGAAGTTTGTCCGTGATTTTGTAGCAGCCTGGAACAAGGTGATGAACCTCGATCGCTTCGATCTCGTGTGATCCGGTAGGGGATGCCTTATCCCAGATCAACCATCAGCACGTCATTCCCGCCTGCCCGGGAATGACACGGTTTTTCGGAACGAAAGCGTATTTACCCTGCAATCAAGCGGGAATCAATTTTTCTAAGGGGAACACCATGAACATCATGATTTTTCTGTCTCATCAAGCAGCACCCTATCTTCACGCGTTCACACACGCCTTAGCCAGCATGGGGTTGGGCATGGAAGGCGCGGTGGCATACGGGGATGATGCGTTCTTTAACGATACTTGAGGCCGGTTGCCGATCTCGACTCAAACTCGGCAGTTTTCGACACTCGCTTTATCTACCTATCTTATGGGTAGATGGTACAAAAATAATCTGTTTAATTTATCGGATGGTTCTCTGTAGAGTCCGGTCACGCTTTTCATGTGCCGGAAAAAACTGGCAGTGCATGCGCATGCGGAGCAAGAAGTTTCTACCAGGCATCCTGTCGTATCTCACTGTTAAGGCAATGTACGGATATCCTGCTTTGACCGGTGGTTGCTTGGTCGGTAGGGCCAAGACTTCGTTTGGACGCCATTGGGTCGCGGCCTTGCATTTTTCAAAAATGGAGAGACAAATGGCGTGTGGATTAAAGATTGTGGGTTGCGTCGGCATGCTGTTGTCAGCCCTGTCGATGAGTCCGGTATTTGCCGGGACACCGGGCGCGCGGGCGAATGAACAGGTCAGGGGCGGGGAGTATCTCGCACATCTGGGCGATTGCATCGCCTGCCACACCGCTAAGGATGGCAAATCCATGGCGGGCGGACTGGCAATGAAGACGCCGTTTGGCGTCATTTACTCCACCAACATCACGCCCGATGTCCAAACCGGAATCGGCAATTACACCTTTGAGCAATTCGATCGCGCCATGCGCAAAGGTATCGCCGCAGATGGACACAACCTTTACCCGGCGATGCCTTATCCATCGTTTGCCAAGATCAGCGCAGGCGATATGCAGGCACTCTATGCCTATCTGATGCATGGGGTAGAGCCGGTAAGCCAGCCCGACAAAGAAAATCATATGCAGTGGCCATTCAGCATGCGTTTCGGTTTGAAATTCTGGAATACGGCATTCCTCGATGAGGCACCTTACAAGGCCGTTCCTGCCAAATCGCCACAATGGAACCGTGGTGCCTACATCGTTCAGGGGTTGGGCCACTGTGGTTCTTGCCATACGCCGCGCGGGATAGCGATGCAGGAAAAGGCGATGAGCCAGGATGGCGACGATGGAAAATACTTTCTCGCCGGGGCTAACATAGAGACTTGGCATGCAGTCAGCCTTCACAACCAGTGGACGGAAGCCGAGATCGCAAAATTCCTCAAGGTTGGCCATAACAGCCATGCATCTGCTTACGGCAACATGACCGAGGTGGTGCATTTCAGCACCCAGCATTTCAAAGACAGCGACCTTTCTGCAATCGGCGAATATCTGAGCACCTTGCCACCCAATGCGGAAACCGGAGCGATCAAGCCCAAAGCGGTGACGATGGTCAAGGAGGTCGATCTGTACAAAACGCGTGGTGGTTTGGGGTATGTGCAGTTTTGCTCCACCTGTCACCAGACTGATGGTCGCGGGGTGGATACATTCTTCCCGCCGCTGGCAAATAACTCATCAGTGCAGTCCGAAGATCCGACATCTGTGATCCATGTGGTATTGAGCGGATGGAAATCGGCCGAAACCGAACAGGCCAAGCGCGCGTTCTTCATGCCCGGCTACAACCAGCTGACCGATCAGGAACTCGCCGAGATCGTCAGCTTCGTGCGCACCCAATGGGGCAATCATGGCGCGCCTGTCACCGCAAAAGAAGTCAGGAAAGTACGTGAAGCAGTCGGTATCAAAGCGGCAGAGCCATCCAACTTCGAGGTGCTGCGCTTTGCCGGGATGCTGTCGAATCCGAATGCCGACCAGCTGATCTATGGCATGCGACTGATGACGGAAACCAAGACTCTGTTGCCCAAACAGGTGGGCGATGAACTGGTCTGCAACAGTTGCCACCTGAACGGCGGCACCATGGAACATGCGGCACCTTATGTCGGGATCGCAGCCTTGTTCCCATCCTATGCGCCGCGTGCCGGCAAGATCATCGATTTCAAGGACCGTGTGAATGGTTGCATGCGCCGCTCCATGAACGGCAACCCGCTGGATAAGGATTCTAGGGAAATGCTGGCCATGATCGCCTACATGGACAATATGAAAGGCAACTTCAAAGAGGGTGTAGCAATTCCGGGGCGCGGGGTAGGTAAGATCGACAAGTCCATAGTGCCCAATGTGGGGAACGGCAAGAAGATCTACAAGGATCAATGTGCCGCGTGCCACGGCGACAAGGGTGAGGGGATGAAGCAGGCGGACGGCAGGTATGTGTTCCCGCCGCTATGGGGCCAGCAATCCTTCAACATCGGTGCAGGTATCGCGAAGACCTATACCGCCGCAGCCTTCGTCAAGAACAACATGCCGATATCGAACACCTTGAGTTTCCCGCTTGGGCAGGGCGGATTGACCGACCAGCAGGCGGTCGATGTTGCTGAGTATTACACCCACATGCCACGTCCGGATTTTGCGGACAAAAGCAGGGACTGGCCGAAAGGCGGAAAACCGGCGGATGCCCGGTATTGACCGGTTGGTGATTGCTCATCATTCAATTTATACGGAGGAAGTTCATGATTTCAGTCGACAAGGGTTTCAAGGCAACAACTGTGATTTTACGCAGGGCAATCGCATCATCCCTTTTGGTAATCACGGTGGGTGTGCTTGCTCCATCTTTTTCAGGATTCACGCCAGTCTACGCTGCCGACCAGGACCTGGGTGTTTATCCACCCTGGAGCCATGGCGAAAACAATCCGGTCGAATCCAGGGGGTTGGAGTTCACGGTGCCTGAAGTCGACAATCTGCCTGACTTCCACGGCAACCCGATCAACCCAAGGCTGTCGATTTTCGTTGGCGGTAATTATTTCTTCGCCATGGCTCCGCTGGTTCAGGCATTTGAAAAGAAACATCCAGAACTGAAGGGCAAGGTCTACTACGAAACCATTCCACCCGGCCTGCTCGCCGAACAAATCAAGCATGGCGGCATCATTACTGTGGGGAACATGACCTGGAGCGTCCGCGCCGATGTGTATGCCGCAGGACTGAGAAGGATAGACAGCACGATCAAGGACGGCTATGTGACAGGCCCCGCAATCCCCTATGTGACCAATACGCTCGCCATCATGGTGCCCAAGGGCAATCCTGCCCAGATCGCCACCCTCAACGATCTGGGAAAACCCGGCGTGCGCCTGGTGATGCCCAATCCCGCTTTCGAGGGTATCGGTCGCCAGATCAAGAACAGTCTGGCCAAGGCCGGCGGCGAAGAATTGGTGCGTGCCGTGTATGAGACCAAGGTCAAGAACGGTGAGACCCTGCTGACCCACATCCACCATCGCCAGTCCCCGCTTTACCTGATGCAGGGAAAGGCGGATGCGGGCATCACTTGGCAGTCCGAGGCGATCTTTCAGGAGCAGGCGGGCAATCCAATTGGTTACGTGACCATTCCCGACGACCAGAATGCCACCGGCATTTACGCTGTGGCAATGGTCAAGGGAGCACCGCATCGCGCCGCAGGAAAAAAGTGGATCAAGTTCTTGCAGTCGCCTGAAGCTCAAGAGATATTCGGACACTTCGGATTCAAGCCGTATCAGGGCGCGGTACCGCAATAATTCTGGTATGTGCAGCGCGATTTTGCTTGGTCAGCAAGTCAAATTACAACAGGCGGTTGATTTTTTAACGATATAAAAATGAGGAGAATTACATGCATGTTCATAACAAGTTGGTAGTGGCACTAATCGCATCCGCATCGGCCTTTTTTGCGATTCCGTCCGCATCGGCAGAGGATGCAATGTCCGCTGCGTCAGCCCCGGTTGTGACGACTGTCGTAGAAGCTAAATCCAGCGAATACGTTAAGCCGAACGTCACCCATGGCTCGTATGGAAGAGTGAATATTGTTGTTCCCTTGACGTCCGATGACAAGGGTATCCAGGGCATGAAGCTGCGCAATATTGCTAACGCCCTCAAGGCGGTCGATTCATGGAAGGGCAAAATGAATGTGACCGTGGTGCTCTATGCCAAGGGCGTTACCCTGCTCAAGAACCCTGACGAGCAGACTCAAAAGAAACTGGACGATCTGAAGAAACACGGCGTTCAACTCAAAGTATGCGACAACACCCTGCGCGAGCAAGGCATAGACTTCCACAATCTTTACCATGTGACCGATACTGATATCGTCCCGTCTGGATTCGCCGAGGTAGCGTATTTGCAAGCCCAGAAACATTTCGTTGTCGATCCGGTGAACTAACCGAGATTTTGCCAGGGCCATATTCACTGACACCTTATCGGTTTGCGACGGTCCGATTTTGTTGGCACGGGGTGTCTGGAAAACGGTTGGTCACCCACTAGCAGGGATGCGATGGATGAAATTCAGATAACAAAAAGGAGCAGCACATGGTAGCCATTATTTGGGGTTTTATCTTTGGGGCGTTTCTGCAATATGCGCGTTTGAATCGTTTCGATACCATCGCCGGCATGGCGGTGTTGCAAAACTTTACTGTTGCCAAGATGATTTCATTCACCATCGGTTTGGGTGCGCTCCTGCTGCAAGCGGAGGTTTATTTTGGTTGGGCGGAATATCATGTCAAACCTTTGATTCTGTTTGGCGTCGTCGTCGGAGGGTTGCTGTTCGGCGTTGGCATGGCCATTCTCGGATATTGTCCCGGCACTGTCGTCATATCGCTGGGCCAAGGTAATTTGGATGCATTGTTTGGAATTGTCGGCGGCGTGTGCGGGGCACTGATATTTGCGGTGCTTTATCCTCATATGGCACCGATGCTCGGACCCGACCTGGGTGCGCTGTCGGTGCGTAGCTTGTTGCCGGATAACGTCTCGTTCTGGACTGTGAGCGTGGCTCTGGCGATTGTCTTCATGGGCATCGCACTGTTCTTGCAACACCTGCAGCCGCAAGGTTGGAAATGGCTGCATGCGGCGATCGGACTGAGCCTGCTTAACGTTGTGCTCAATCTACCTTCTGCCGCTGGGCACCCTATGGGTGCGTCTACGGCTTTTGCCTACGCTGCCATGTCGCTGACAGGTATGGGTGCCGAAACGTATTGGCAGAAAATTGCGAAACCGGGTGCCTGGGAATTGTGGTTCCTGGTTGGCGCATTTCTGGCCGGACTGTTTTTTTCGTTGTTTCAGCGCACTTTTCGCATCACCAGCGTGCCAGATTTGTGGACACGTTATTATGGATCACACCCGGCCAGACGCTTTGTATGGGCATTTATCGGCGGCTTCTTGCTGCTCTTCGGCGCGCGCATGGCAGGAGGCTGCACGTCCGGGCATGTCATTTCAGGCGGGATGCAGCTCGCCATCAGCAGCTTGTTATTTGCCATCGTCGTATTCGCGGCATTCCTGACGACCGGCCGTTATTTTTATCGTGCAAGGAGTGGTATCCCAGTTTTATCGTCGCCACGGGTTATCAGAACCAATGAGATGAAAGCCGGTTGATCTGGGCTGAATTCAGGTGCGAAAAAACAGCGGCCTCTCCATACTCTGGAGAGGCCGCTGTCGTTGGGGTGCGAGGTTTTATTCCTTGATGGCTTCGACCGGGATCGTCAGTGTTACTTCGTCGCTCACGTAGGGTGCGTATTTCCCCGCGTTGAATTCGGTGCGTTTGATGACGGTGGTGGCGGTCGCGCCGCACGCGTCTTTCTTCAGCATCGGATGGGGCATGCACAGGAAAGATACGACGTTGAGGGTGACGGGTTTGGTGATGCCTTTGATGGTCAGGTCGCCGTTCACCGCCACCAGTTTGTCACCGTCGAACTTGAAGTCATGCGACTTGAAGGTGATGGTGGGGAACTTCGCGGTATCGAGCAGGCCTTCGCCCTGGATATGTCCATTGAACAGGGTTGAACCGGTGTTGACGGAAGTGGTGTCGATCACGATGTCTGCCGAACCGGTCTTGGCTTCGCGGTCGAGGACGATCTTGCCGCTGGTCTTGTCGAAGCGGCTGAGCTGCATGGAGTAGCCGAGATGGTTGTATTCAAAACGCGGCAGGGTATGGTTGGGATCGAGGTTGTAGGTTTCGGGTGCGGCGTACGCTGCCGTGGACAACGCGGTGGCGAGGGTGATGGCGACGAGTTTCTGCATGGTGGTTCTCCTTGTGGGGTTAGATAAAGTGCAACTATTTTTTACTGCTGGCTACAAAATGAAACGTGATGCTGACTTCGTTGGCGAGGGTGGCGATGTCCGCCCACAATCCCTCGCCGATGGCGTAATCCAAACGGTTCAGTTTGAATGACCCGTCAAATATGGCGTTTGCACCTTCCTGCCTGAAGGTGAACGGGGCCGTGACATCCAGTGTCTTGCCTTTGAGTGTCAATTTGCCCTGCGCCTCGTAACGATTTCCGCCCAGAGCTTTGATGCTGCTGGAAACGAATTGCCCGGTCGGGAATTGTTTGGTGTTGAACCACAACTTGCCGGGCATCTCCTCGTCGGCATCGCTGTTGCCGGTGTCGATACTGGACAGATCGATGTCGATCCTGGCCTGAGCCGCTGCGGGTTTGGCCGGATCGAAACGCGCCTGGATGGCAAACCTAGTGAACGTGCCGGTGAGCGGTACCCTCATTTGTTGGTAGCCGAAAACCAGACTGCTCTTGGCTGCCTGGACTTCGCTGAACTCCAGCGCGTGAACGGAACTCGCGACGAGCAATAAGGCGGGCAGAAGATAACGGTTTAACGTGCGCATCACGATTTCCTTTTCAGTGGTGGCAACATGCGCGAGAGCGTGTCATCGCGGTCGACGAACTGGTGTTTCAACGCGGCGGCGATATGCAGGAACACCAGAGCCAGCAGCACGTAGTTGAGTGACGCATGCAAAGTTTGCAGGGCGTTGCCCAGGGCTTTGTCCTTGCTTAACAGGTCGGGCAGGCGCACCAGACCGAGATACACCACCGGCACGCCCTTGGCCGAACTCATCAACCAGCCGCTGACGGGGATACCCAGCATCAGGACATAGAGCAGATGGTGCAGGCCGTGCGCTGCGCGCTGCTGCCAGGCGGCGATGCTGGCGGGCAACGCGGGCGGTGTATGGGTGGCGCGCCAGACAAGGCGTAGCAGCACTAGGAGGAAAATCGTCACACCCAGCCACTTGTGATAGCTGACGAGTTGCAATTTTAGCGGCGAGAGCTTCAGGTCGGACATATACAGACCCAGCGGGAAGGCGCAGAAAATCAGTGCGGCGACCATCCAGTGCAGCGCGATAGCCAATGTCGTGTAGCGATGGGGAGTGGCCATGTCGATTCACTCCAGCGTGTCGCGGGCTTTGTCGAAGGCCGCGCGCAGGCTGCGCAGATGCAGGGTAAGCGCGTCGATTTCGGACGTCTTGAGCTGCCCGAACACGGGCTGCAAGTGCGCGAGATGAGCGGGGAACACCTCCCCGAATAACCTTTCACCGCGTTTGGTCAGCTTGATGGTCATGCAGCGTCCGTCGCTGGTGGAGGGGGTGCGCGACACCAGGCCCTTCTCGATCAATCTGTCCACCACGCCGGTCAGCGTGCCTTTGGTGATGAGCGTTTTCTCGCCCAACTCTTTGGGCGACATGCCCTGGGTGTTGCCCAGCGTGGCGACGATGTCGAATTGCGGCGGGGTCAGTCCTATACCGCGTATGTGCGCCGCAGAGTACATACCGAATGCATGGAAGGTGTCGGACAGTTCGCGCAACAGGGGCAGGAATTTTTTGCTTAACATGGCGGAATCCATTTGGTTCTAGTTAGAACCATATTAGTTCTAACTAGAACTACCTGTCAAGCGGATTGGAAAAGCAGGATTCAGGATTCAGGATTCAGGATTCAGGATTCAGGATTCAGGATTCAGGATTCAGGATTCAGGATTCAGGATTCAGGATTCAGGATTCAGGATTC
>JABEVG010000079.1 GCA_013044075.1 Gallionella sp. | reverse complement strand
GTTTGGGTTCGCTCAAATAACAGCCCAGGAAGTTCGCGATGTCCTCGTCGTCCCAGCGTACCTGCCGGATCACCTGCGCGACCTGCTCCAGCATCGCCGGACTGATCTCGGACGGATGGCTTTGTGTTGCCAGATCGGGATCGGCATACATGCCCGGCACGCAGATGCGGTCTTGCAGATAGACCAAAAACTGTTCCGCCAGCTCCTGGTATGCGGGGGTGCGGAAGCCGATCGAATAAGTCATGCAATCGTCTTCGGCAATGCCGTTGTGCGCACAATGCGGCGGCAGATACAACATGTCGCCTGATTCGAGTGCCCATTCCTGCTCCACCTTGAAATCGCTCAGGATGCGCAAGGGGGCGTCCGCTATCAGGGTGCGATCGGCCTGGGTGGAGATCTGCCAGCGGCGATGTCCCAAGCCCTGCAACAAGAACACATCGTAAGAATCAAAATGCGGACCGACACCGCCGCCCTTGGGCGCGTAGCTGACCATCAGATCATCCAGTCGCGCATGGGGAATGAAAGCGAATCGCTTGAGCAGTTCACCGGCTGCGGGCAAATGATGATTGACACCCTGTACCAGAACCGTCCATTTTGTTTTGCCTAAATCGGCGAAGTCATCGCGCGTGAACGGTGCATGGTGCAGCGCGAATTTGCCCCGCAGCTGTGTGACCAAACGGGATTGGACGTCGTCCGTGCAGGCCAGTTCTATCAATTGCTTGGGGTCGAGCAGACCGTTGAAGCCGGGTATCGCCTGGCGTATCAGCAGCGGTTTCTTTTGCCAGTAATCGCGCAGAAACTCTTCCGTGCTCAAACCGCCGAGTAGTGTTTGCAGGGTTTTCATGGGTGGGATTATAGCCGCGCTATTTTGCGTTCGGCGTGACGAAAAAATTTATGGGCGATTGCAAAAGCATTTACAATGCTGCACAGGGGGAACTGGACTATGCAATCCGAGCCGCTAGTTGTAGGAGTAGAAGCACCACATTTTGAGTTGCCCGATGCGGATATGCGGACCTTCGCGCTCACTTCCCTGCATGGCAAGAGCAGGGTGGTACTGTATTTTTACCCGCGCGACGACACGCCGGGTTGTACTTTGGAGGCCAACGAGTTCAGCGCGCTGGAAGCGGAGTTCGCCGAGTTGGCGACGGTTATCGTGGGTGTGAGTCGTGATGACTGTCTGAGTCACGCCACGTTCCGCGACAAGTACGGGTTGTCGGTGTTGCTGTTGTCCGACCCCGATGCGCGCGTGTGCAAACGTTATGGCGTGATGTACGAAAAAGAAGTGGACGGGCAGAAGAAGTTGTCCATCAGGCGTTCCACTTTCGTCATCGACAAGCATGGCAAGTTGCGTCATGTCGCCTACGGTGTGCAAGCGCACGGACATGCGCAAGATATTTTGAATTTACTAAAGGAAATGAAATGAAAATCGTCAAGGACTCGGTTGTTTCACTGCGTTATGAATTGCTGGACTCGGAAGGGGTATTGGTCGAAACGGTCGAAGAGCCGATCAGCTATCTGCACGGCGGATACGACGGGATTTTTCCACTGGTCGAAGAGGCTCTGCACGGCAAATCGGTGGGTGATAAGGTCGGCGTGACCTTGCAACCGGATGATGCGTTCGGCGAGTATGAGCATGAGATGGTCGAGATCGAGGCGCGCAGCTCTTTCCCCAAGGATGTGGCGGTCGGTATGCAATTTGAAGGCGCGCCTGAGGAAGCGGATGACGAAGATTTCATCCTGTATACCGTGATCGAAATAACCGACGATGAAGTGACGGTGGATGGCAATCATCCGCTGGCCGGCAAGACACTGACCTTCAATTGCGAGGTGACCGGTGTGCGTGCCGCGACAGCGGAAGAGCTGCGGCACGGTCATGTGCATGATGAGGGTAGTCATCTCCACTAAACCGCAAGCTCAGCAAACAGGACGGGGACTCTGAAAGGCGTGTGGCCGTTTCGAGTCCCTGATCTTTTGGGCGGGATAACCATGAGAATCATTTCCACCGTGAACGAGTTGCGTGATGGTCTGGCGGGACAACGTGTTGCGTTCGTGCCGACCATGGGCAATCTGCATGATGGGCATTTGGAGTTGATGCGTCAGGCACGGCAATACGCCAGCGTGGTGGTGGCGAGTATCTTCGTCAACCCCTTGCAGTTCGGGCCGAACGAGGACTTTGATCGTTACCCCCGTACTTTCGATACGGACTGCGATAAAGCGCGGAGCCTGGTCGATGTGTTGTTTGCACCCACGGTCAACGATATGTATCCGCAGCAGCAAACGCTATTCGTCGAATTGCCAGATATTGCGAACGAGTTGTGCGGCGCGGCGCGCCCCGGACACTTTCGCGGTATGGCAACGGTGGTGTTGAAGTTGCTCAACATCGTGCAGCCGCAAGTCGCGTTATTCGGTAAGAAAGATTATCAGCAGTTGCACATCATTCGTCAGATGGTTAAGCAATTCAACATGCCTGTGCGCATCGAGGGCGGTGAGACGGTGCGCGCTGCCGACGGCCTGGCCTTGAGTTCGCGCAACCAGTATTTGAGCGGGGCGGAACGCGAGGAGGCTCCGCGCTTGTATCGTACACTGCAAGAAGCGCGCTCGTCCCTGTTGCGCGGGGAGAGGGATACAGAACGCTTGCAGCGGGAGGCGATCGGAGTGCTCGCGGACCGGGGTTGGTTGGTCGATTATGTTTCGGTGCGTGATCGGTTAACGTTGCGTGCGGCCCAGCCATCCGATCACGATTGGGTGATACTGGCCGCCGGAACGTTGGGCAAGACGCGCTTGTTGGATAACATCGAAGTTTGTCTGCCTGGATGAGTGCTATATAATCCGCGCCCGTTCTGGAGTGGAGGTGTCGTATGCAAAGAGTCATGCTTAAAGCCAAGTTGCACCGGGTGCATGTCACGCATTCCGAGTTGCACTATGAGGGTTCTTGCGCGATTGATGATGATTTGCTGGATGCCGCCGATATTCATGAGTATCAGCAAATCGATATTTACAACGTGACGAATGGCGAACGTTTCACCACTTATGCCATCCGTGCGCAACGCGGTTCGGGTGTGATCTCGGTGAACGGAGCGGCGGCACATAAGGCGAACCCGGGGGATATTCTGATCATCGCCACCTATGCCATGTATTCCGAATTGGAATTGCAAAAATTCCATCCCCAGCTGGTGTACGTGAATGAGCATAATCGCATCGTCGCGCGTCGCGACGAAATCCCGGTGCAAGCTGCTTGATTGGATTGTCGTCGCGAACCCCGGATAGCGGCGGTTTGCCTGCTTCTTTCAGGTGTCGCGCATCCAACGTGTCGTCATGAGCAAGGGTCGTTGTCAGCGTTCGGTGACGATAGGAATGGATTTGAACGCCGCGATTGTCTTTCTGGATGCTTTGGACAGATCGGCTAATGAATACTGGTCCAGTACGCCCATGAAGTCAGCACGTGCTTTGAACAGGACCGATTTAAGGCTGCACGAACGGGTGATGACGCACTGATCCGTGGCGGAATTGAAGCATTCCAGTAAATCAAGATCGGGTTCGGTTGAGCGCACCACGTCACCGATAAAAATCTCTTTGGCGGGGCGGGCGAGCCTGATCCCGCCATTTCTGCCCCGGGTCGTCAGGATGTGTCCGTTCAGCCCGAGGTTATGCACCACTTTGACAAGATGATTGCGCGAAATCTTGTAGAAATCGGCGAGGTCGCTGATGGTCACCAGCTCGCCTTCTTTGCCCGCCAGATACAGCAGGACGCGCAATGAATAATCGGTGTACAGGGTCAAACGCATTTCTTGCCTTTCACGGGTTGTGCGGTGCCAATAAGTTCTTCAGTGCGGCGGCTATTCTACTGGGTGGCAGGCTCAAGGTGAGCCACTCGCACCACTTTGTAACACTTGCTTACAATTGCCCGAGCGCATTTCTTGACGCGCTTGTCGGTCAGTATATAAGATGCACGAAGAATGCATCTTAACTGTTGCGCAGACATTTTGGGTGAGTCGAGCATGCATTCCAGGGTGTTTTTAAATTCGCCGGAATTTTCCGGTAGTGGGTCGAATGAACTTGGAGAAGAAAATGAGCTTGTATAACGAAATCGGTGGTGAAGGTGCGGTGAATGCGGCAGTGGACATTTTTTATCGCAAGGTCTTGAAGGATGATCGTATCAAGCGATTCTTCGATGGTGTGGATATGAACAAGCAGGCGGCCAAGCAAAAGGCCTTTTTGACCATGGCATTCGGCGGGCCACACAATTATTCAGGTGCTGATATGAGAAAAGGTCATGCCCATCTGGTTGCGCAGGGGCTTAACGACTCGCATTTCGATGCGGTGATGGAACATCTTGGTGCCACACTTGCCGAGCTTAAGGTTCCGGGCCATTTGATTGCGCAGGCCGCTGCAATTGCGGAAAGCACAAGAAAAGACGTTCTGGGCAAATAGGGGTAGGCACCGATGTCCAAGGTTGTTTATGGCGGGCAGTCGTATGAGTGCGGAGAGAGTTCGGTTCTGGACTGTTTGACTGCCCACGGTGTTGCCATTCCCTCTTCTTGTCGTTCCGGGGTTTGTCAGACCTGTTTGATGCGCGTGGTCGAGGGGGAGGTGCCTGACAAGGCCAAGGCCGGGTTGAAGCCGACTTTCGCAGCGCAAAATTATTTTCTGGCCTGTTCCTGTTACCCGGAGAAAAACATTGAGGTCGTGCTGCCAGACGCGGGACTCGGTAAGCTTGATGCCCAGGTTACCGGTGTCGAATATCTCAATGCCGATATTCTCGGTATCAGGCTCAATCCATCGCGCCCTTTTGAATACAAGGCAGGGCAGTTCATCAATCTTTTCAAAGATGCGACCACGGCACGTTGCTATTCACTGGCAAGTGTTCCCGCATTGGGTGAGGCGCTTTTTCTCAACGTACGCAAGGTCCCGGGCGGCTTGGTGAGTGCTTGGCTTTTCGCTGATCTCAAAGCGGGCGACACACTGACGATTTCAGAGGCCGCCGGCGAGTGTTTTTATGTGTCCGGGCAGCCCGAGCAGAACATCCTGTTAATCGCCACAGGCTCGGGCCTCGCCCCGTTGTACGGCATCATCCGCGATGCGCTGTTGCACGGACATACCGGTAGGCTAAGTCTTTATCATGGTAGCTATAACGCCGATGGATTCTATCTGGTTGAGGAATTGAGGAAGCTTGCGCGGGAGTACCCCAATTTCACCTATATGCCATGCATATCCGATGGCGAAGTGCCCGCTGGATATGCCGGCGGGATGGTGTTGGATGTCGCGCTGGCCGACCATCCCGACCTGTCGGGTTGGCGCGTCTTTTTATGCGGCAACCCGAATATGGTCAATGCGGCCAAACAACAGACTTTCTTTGCGGGTGCGTCCATGCGTGACATTTTTGCCGATCCGTTCTAGCCCGATTCGAACATAATTCCGAGAGTTTTTGTGTGTCCCGCCGTTCGCCTGCCACCGTATGTGAACGGACAAAAAACATGGTGCCTTTCGCGCTATATATCCAAATTGATTTGCTCTGTTTAATTGACCATTCGGCTGTTCGCGGGTAGGATTGCGCGCTTTGGTGCTTGGCGGATTGATAACGATGCGACGCAAATTAGTTGTCGGAAATTGGAAGATGTACGGACGCTTGGCGCGCAATCAGGCCTTGCTGCAAGGCGTGCTCGCCGGTGTGGGCGAATGGCGCGGCGCGGACTACGCGGTATGTGTCCCTTATCCTTATCTGGCTCAGGCGCAGTCCTTGTTGCAGGGTAGCAATGTGGCCTGGGGTGCGCAAAATCTGAGTCCGAACGAAGAGGGTGCGTACACCGGTGCGGTGGCTCCGGGAATGTTGACGGATTTCGGTTGCAAATATGTGATCATCGGGCATTCCGAGCGTCGCGGTCTGTTCCATGAGAGCAATGATATTGCGTCGGCCAAATTCGAAGCCGCGCAGAAGGCTGGGCTGACCCCGATCTTCTGTGTGGGTGAGACATTGGCGGAGCGCGAATCGGGCATCACCGAGCAAGTGGTGGCGACGCAGCTGGACGCGGTGTTGAGTCGCGCGGGGGTGTCGGCCTTGTCGAAGGCGGTCATCGCATACGAGCCCGTTTGGGCGATCGGGACGGGCAAGACGGCGAGTCCCGAGCAGGCGCAAGCGGTGCATGTATTTATTCGTCAGCGTGTGGCGATGCATGACGCGAAGGTCGCGGAAAAGCTGTGTATACTCTACGGCGGAAGCGTCAAAGCCGGGAATGCAGAAGCGTTGTTTGGTATGGCGGATATCGATGGGGGTCTGATCGGCGGGGCTTCATTGGTGGCGGAAGAATTTGTGGCGATCTGTCGCGCGGCACAGGAATAATTTTAAAAGTTTTGGGGTGAAGTGTGGAAACATTGGTTTGGGTAGTGCATGTGTTGACCGCTGTCGTGCTGATCGGTCTGGTCTTGGTTCAGCATGGTAAGGGTGCCGATATGGGAGCTGCGTTCGGTACGGGATCTGCGGGCAGTCTGTTTGGCTCCAGCGGTTCGGCGAATTTTTTGAGTCGTAGTACTGCGGTCGCCGCGACCGTGTTCTTTTTGACCAGTCTTTCGTTGACTTACATCTATGCGCATCCCGCGCAGCAAACCGGGGTGATGGATAAGGCGGCTACGTCAGCGATCAAAGTTGTTCCAGTTGATTCTGCGGATAATTCGAAGTCCAGGGAAATCCCGAAATAAGCAATACGCGGTTGTGGTGGAATTGGTAGACACGCAAGCTTGAGGTGCTTGTGCCCGCAAGGGCGTGGGAGTTCGAGTCTCCCCATCCGCACCAAATGAAGAAAATAAGCTGATACAGGCCGTGTCGGTGAATATAAAAAGTGGCCCTGGGAATCTATCCCAAGGGTCAAGGCAGAGGAGGATGCTCAATGTTGGAAAACTATTTTCCGGTGCTGTTGTTTATCTGTGTCGGCTTGGCGGTCGGTGTGGCACCTGTGGTGCTAGGCAGGCTGTTGGCTCCCCATCGTCCCGACAGCAAGAAGCTGTCCCCCTACGAATGCGGCTTTGAAGCATTCGAGGATGCGCGTATGAAATTTGATGTGCGCTACTATCTGGTCGCTATCCTGTTTATCCTGTTTGATCTTGAAATCGCGTTCCTTTTTCCCTGGGCTATTGTGCTCAAGGAGATCGGAACGTTCGGCTTTGTTTCCATGATGATATTTTTGGCGATCCTGGTCGTCGGCTTTGTCTATGAGTGGATGAAAGGGGCATTGGAATGGGAGTAGAAGGCATACTGGAAAAGGGTGTCGTCACCACGACCCTGGATACCATCATCAATTACACCCGCACCGGTTCGCTGTGGCCGATGACTTTTGGTTTGGCGTGCTGTGCGGTGGAGATGATGCAGGCGGGCGCGGCGCGCTACGATCTGGATCGCTTCGGTGTGGTGTTTCGCCCCAGTCCGCGCCAATCGGATGTGATGATCGTGGCAGGCACGCTGTGCAACAAGATGGCTCCCGCGCTGCGCAAGGTCTACGACCAGATGGCTGAGCCGCGTTGGGTGATTTCCATGGGGTCGTGTGCGAACGGCGGTGGCTATTATCATTATTCATATTCGGTGGTGCGCGGTTGTGATCGTATCGTGCCGGTTGATATATATGTGCCCGGTTGTCCCCCGACTGCGGAAGCATTGTTGTATGGAATCATCCAGCTGCAAAACAAAATCAAACGTACCAATACCATAGCGCGATAGGGTAAACGATGGCTGCTGACTTGATCATATTGCGCGACCACTTGTCCGGGTTGTTGGCCGGCAAGCTGGTGAGCGTGCAGGATAAATTGGAAGAATTGACCGTGGTGGTGAAAGCCGCTGATCTGTTGCCGGTGATGGCCGTGTTGCGCGATAGCGATGGCTTGCACTTCGAGCAGCTCATCGACCTGTGCGGTATGGACTATTCGGAATACGGCGACGGCGCGTGGGACGGGAAACGTTTCGCCATCGTCTATCACCTGCTTTCTGTCACACGCAATCAGCGTCTGCGGGTGCGCGTGTTTGCCGAAGAAGACAGTTTTCCGGTATTGCCCTCCGTGGTGGACATCTGGTCCTGTGCCAACTGGTATGAACGCGAAGCGTTCGACCTGTTCGGCATCGTGTTCACGGGTCATCCCGATTTGCGTCGTCTGCTGACCGATTACGGTTTTGTCGGCAATCCGTTCCGCAAAGACTTCCCCTTGTCCGGTCATGTCGAGATGAAATATGACCCGGCGCAGCAGCGTGTGGTCTATCAGCCTGTTTCCATCGATCCGCGCGAAGTGACCCCGCGCATTGTGCGCGACGAGTTGTACGGCTCGGTTAGGGGATAACGTCATGTCTGAAATCAAGAACTACACAATGAATTTTGGGCCGCAGCATCCATCTGCACACGGCGTGCTGCGTCTGGTGTTGGAGCTGGACGGTGAGGTGATCGAGCGTGCCGATCCGCACATCGGGCTGTTGCATCGCGCCACGGAAAAACTTGCCGAGCACAAGACCTTTTTGCAATCCGTTCCCTATATGGATCGCCTCGACTACGTGTCGATGATGTGCAACGAACACGCCTATGTCATGGCGATCGAAAAATTGGCGGGTATCGAAGTTCCCTTGCGCGCGCAATACATACGCGTGATGTTCGACGAGATCACGCGCGTGCTGAATCACTTGCTGTGGCTGGGTGCGCACGGGCTGGACATCGGGGCGATGACCATGTTCCTGTATTGTTTCCGCGAACGCGAAGACCTGATGGACGTTTACGAAGCGGCTTCCGGCGCGCGTCTGCATGCGGCTTACTATCGTCCCGGCGGCGTGTACCGCGATCTGCCGGATACCATGCCGCAGTATCAGGCTTCAAAGATCCACAATGCCGCAGCCGTGGCGAAGATGAACGAGAACCGCCAGGGTTCGGTGCTGGACTTTATCGAGGATTTCACCAAGCGTTTCCCCAAGTGTGTCGATGAATACGAGACCCTGCTGACGGACAACCGTATCTGGAAGCAGCGCACAGTGAACATCGGTATCGTCACGCCGGAACGCGCGCTGGCGATGGGTTTCACCGGGCCGATGTTGCGCGGCTCCGGCATCGAATGGGATCTGCGCAAGAAACAGCCTTACGAAGTCTACGACCGTCTGGATTTCGATATTCCGGTCGGCAAGACCGGCGATTCCTACGACCGTTATCTGGTGCGCGTCGAAGAAATGCGCCAGGCCAACCGCATCATCGCGCAATGCGTGACTTGGCTGAAGGCCAATCCCGGTCCGGTGATGACGGCCAACCATAAGTTCGCCCCCCCCAGCCGCGTGGCGATGAAGGAGAACATGGAAGAACTGATCCATCACTTCAAATTATTCACCGAGGGCATGCACGTGCCTGCCGGTGAAGTCTATACGGCGGTGGAGCATCCCAAGGGCGAGTTCGGCATCTATCTGGTGTCGGATGGCGCGAACAAACCCTACCGGATGAAGATACGCGCGCCGGGTTTCGCGCATATTTCCGGACTGGATGAAATGTCACGCGGTCACATGATCGCCGACGTGGTCACGATCATCGGCACGCAAGACATCGTTTTTGGAGAGGTAGACCGCTAATGTTATCCGCGCACATACAAGACCAGATCAACCGCGAGTTGATCAAGTATCCGGCTGACCAGAGACAGAGTGCGGTGATGGCTGCTTTGCGCTTCGTGCAGGACGAGAAAGGCTGGATATCCAATGACGATATGACCGACATCGCTGCATTTCTGGGTATGCCGCACATGGCGGTGTACGAGGTGGCGACCTTCTATCACATGTACAACCTCAAGCCCATGGGCAGGCATACGTTGACGGTATGTACCAATCTGTCCTGCACGCTGTGCGGTGCGCTGGATACGGTCAGCTATATCGAGAACAAGCTGGGTATCGGTATTGGTGAGGTGACCGCCGATGGCAAATTCGGGCTGCGCGAAGGCGAGTGCATGGGCGCGTGCATCGATGCCCCCCTGCTCACCATCAACAACAAAAAACTATGCGGTCGCATGACGCCGCAAAAGATCGATGCAATGTTGGCGGAATTGGATAAATCATGAGAGGTCCGGTCACACAAACCACGATGGATTTCGACCAGCCGTGGACATTGGAGAATTACCTGAAGGTCGGTGGCTATCAGGCGTTGCGCAAAGTGCTGGCGGAAAAAATTTCGCCTGAATCCATCATTGCCGATGTGAAGTTGTCGGCTTTGCGCGGGCGCGGTGGCGCGGGTTTTCCCACCGGTCTGAAGTGGAGTTTCATGCCGCGCGGTTTTGCCGGTGACAAATATATCGTGTGCAATTCCGACGAAGGCGAACCCGGCACGTGCAAAGACTGGGACATCCTGCGCTATAACCCGCACCTGTTGATCGAAGGTATGGCGATCGCGGCTTATACCATGGGTGTGAAGACCGGTTATAACTACGTGCATGGCGAGATATTCGAAGCCTACGAGCGCATGGAAGAAGCGTGTGAAGCGGCGCGCAAAGCCGGGTATCTGGGCAAGAACATCATGGGGCTGGATTTTGAATTCGACCTGCACAATCACCTGGGTTACGGCGCGTACATCTGCGGCGAGGAAACCGCGCTGCTCGAATCCATAGAAGGCAAGAAAGGCCAGCCGCGTTTCAAGCCGCCGTTCCCCGCCAGCTTCGGTCTGTATGGCAAACCGACCACGATCAACAACACCGAGACGTTCGCCAGCATCCCTTACATCATCAACCACGGCGGGCAGGCGTTTTTGGAATTGGGCAAGCCCAACAATGGCGGAACGAAATTGTTTTCGGTGTCCGGCCATGTGAACAATCCCGGCAATTTTGAAGTGCCCATGGGTACGCCGTTCGCCAAGCTGCTGGAGATGGCGGGCGGGGTGCGCCACGGCCATCAGTTGAAAGCGGTGATCCCCGGCGGTTCATCCATGCCGGTGTTGACGGGTGAGACGATGATGGATCTGACCATGGATTACGACGCTATCGCCAAAGCGGGTTCGGGCTTGGGTAGCGGCGCGGTGATTGTGATGGATGAGACCACCTGCATGGTGCGCGCGCTGGAGCGGTTGTCGTATTTCTACTACGAAGAATCCTGCGGTCAGTGCACGCCCTGCCGCGAAGGCACCGGCTGGCTGTATCGCATCGTGCATCGCATCGAACACGGCGAGGGGCGCAAAGAGGATCTGGATCTGCTGCTGAGTGTCGGCGAGAACATCGCCGGGCGCACCATCTGTGCCCTGGGCGAGGCCGCCGTGTGGCCGGTGCAGGGCATGTTGAAGAACTTCCGCGACGAATTTGAATATCACATCGAACACAAGCGTTGCTTGGTTTGATCGACAGGCGAACTGATATGCTGAAAATCGAAATTGACGGAAAAATGGTCGAGACCCGAAAAGGTTCGATGGTGATAGAAGCCGCGCAACAGGCCGGAATCTATATCCCGCATTTTTGTTACCACAAGAAACTGTCTATCGCGGCCAACTGCCGCATGTGTCTGGTCGAAGTCGAAAAAGCCCCCAAGCCTTTGCCCGCCTGCGCGACGCCCGCTACGGACGGCATGAAGGTCCACACGCATTCCGAGATGGCGGTCAAGGCGCAAAAAGGTGTGATGGAGTTCTTGCTCATCAACCACCCTTTGGATTGTCCGATCTGCGATCAGGGCGGCGAATGCCAGTTGCAGGATCTGGCGGTCGGCTACGGCGGCGGCGAGTCGCGCTATCAGGAAGGCAAGCGCGTCGTGATGCACAAGGACATCGGCGCATTGGTGTCCACTGAAGAAATGACGCGCTGCATCCATTGCACACGCTGCGTGCGTTTCGGGCAGGAGATCGCCGGCGTCATGGAATTGGGCATGGCGTTCCGGGGCGAGAACGCGGAGATCATGAGCTTCGTCAACAGCACGGTCGATTCCGAATTGTCCGGCAACATGATCGACCTGTGCCCGGTCGGTGCGTTGACCAGCAAGCCGTTCCGTTACACCGCGCGCAGCTGGGAGTTGTCGCGCCGCAAGTCGGTCAGTCCGCACGATGGCCTGGGATCGAATCTTGCCGTGCACACCAAGGACAACAAGGTGGCGCGCGTCGTGCCCATCGAGAACGAAGCCCTCAACGAATGCTGGCTGTCCGACAAGGACCGTTTCAGCTACGAAGGATTGAACGCGCCGGAACGTTTGGCCAAGCCCATGCTCAAGCAAGACGGCAAGTGGCTGGAAGTGGAATGGCAAGCCGCGCTGGAATATGTGGCGAACGGACTGCGCCAGATTAAAAATTCCGCCGGGGCGGAGCATGTCGGCGCGCTGGCGACCCCGCACAGCACACTGGAAGAGCTGGCATTGTTGCAAAAACTCATGCGCGGCATGGGTAGCAACAACGTGGACTTCCGTTTGCGCCAGTCCGATTTCAGTGCCGACGGCAAGCGGTACGGTGTGCCCAATCTGGGCATGAGTGTCGCTGATTTGAACACGCGCGACCGCTTCCTGCTGGTCGGCAGCTTCCTGCGCAAAGACCATCCGCTGCTGGCGCAACGCATCCGTGCGGCCGTGAAAAATGGCGCGCAAGCCAGCATCGTTCATTCGGCAAGCGATGAGTTGCTGATGCCTGTGGCACACACCGCCATCGTCGCACCCGGCGAGTTGGTGAACGAATTGGCGCAGGTATTGAAAGCACTGGCAACGATTAAACAAACGGCGTTGAGTGCCGAGGCGCAGAGTGCGACTGTTTCTGTCGTTGTTGCGCCGGGCGCGCAAGCCATCGCGCAGAGTTTGAGCAGCGGCGAACGCGTCGCGGTGTTGCTGGGCAACTTCGCGCAGCAGCATCCGCAAGCCACACAGCTGGCTTTGCTTGCCGCCAACATCGCAAGTTTGAGCAATGCATCGTTCGGTTATCTGGGTGAAGCGGCGAACAGCGTGGGCGGCTATGTGGCCGGCGCGGTGCCGAAAGATGGCGGTCTGAATGCCGCGCAGATGTTGGCTCAACCGCGCAAAGCATACCTGCTGCTGAACGTGGAAGCGGAGCTGGACACACACGACGCGCAGCAGGCGATGGCAGCAATGCAGGGTGCCGACATGGTGGTGGCAATGAGCGCGTATAAACATCACGCCACGCAATATGCCGATGTGCTGCTGCCGATCGCGCCGTTCAGCGAGACTTCGGGCACGTTCATCAATACCGAAGGTCGTGTGCAAAGCTTCAAGGGTGCGGTCAGACCGTTGGGTGAAGCGCGCCCGGCCTGGAAAGTGTTGCGCGTGCTGGGCAACCTGCTGGATGTGCCGGGTTTCGAGTACGAAACCTCCGAGGCGGTACGCGACGAAATGCTGACAGGCTACAGCAGCGCGCGCTTGAACAACGCGCTCAACGGTGTCGCATTGCAGCCGATCTCCGTCGCGACGCATAACGGACTGCAACGCGTCAGCGATGTGCCGATCTACAGCAGCGACGCGCTGGTGCGCCGTGCGGCTTCTTTGCAGAAGACCCGCGATGCTCAGACACCCGTGGTGAGTATGCACAGCAGCGAATTGGCCAAGCTGGGCGTGCAGTCCGGCGATACGGTCAAAGTCACGCAAGGCAATGCCAGTGTGCGTTTGCACGTGTCTGCCAACGACAGGCAACCGGTCGGCACGGCGCGCGTCGCGGCGGGTCATGCGGCGACAGCGGCATTGGGCGCGATGTTCGGGACGATCAATGTGGAGCGTGCATGATGATGGATTTGCTACTCAGTTTTGAACAGGCCGGGCAGAATCTGTTGGGCGCGGCGTGGCTGCCGTTGTGGACCCTGGTGAAGATCGTGCTCATCGTCGCACCCATCATGGGTGCGGTGGCCTACACCACGCTTGCGGAACGCTGGGTGATCGGCTGGATACAGATCCGTATCGGCCCGAATCGCGTGGGCTACTTTGGCCTGCTGCAACCGATCGCCGACGGTCTCAAGTTGCTGATGAAGGAAATCATCATCCCCACGGGCGCGAACAAGTTCTTGTTCATCCTGGGTCCCATACTCGCGCTGATGCCCGCCCTGGCGGCCTGGGCGGTTGTGCCGTTCAACGCGGAAATGGTGTTGAGCAATGTCAACGCCGGACTTTTGTATATCCTGGCGATGGCA
This sequence comes from Gallionella sp., assembly GCA_013044075.1. Lineage (GTDB taxonomy): Bacteria > Pseudomonadota > Gammaproteobacteria > Burkholderiales > Gallionellaceae > Gallionella. The sequence continues at coordinate 16,878 of JABEVG010000079.1, read as the reverse complement.
TCCCTGGGCGTGTACGGCATCATCATCGCGGGTTGGGCATCCAATTCGAAGTATGCCTTCCTCGGCGCGTTGCGCTCCGCCGCGCAGATCGTGTCGTATGAGATCGCCATGGGTTTCGCGCTGGTGTGTGTGTTGATGGCGGCGCAGAGCATGAATCTGGGCGACATCGTGAACGGACAAAAAGGCCACTACGGCGCGTTGAACTGGTACTTCATCCCGCTGTTCCCGATGTTCATCGTGTATTTCATTTCCGGTGTGGCCGAAGCCAACCGCGCGCCCTTCGATGTGGCGGAAGGCGAGTCCGAAATCGTCGCGGGTTTCCATGTGGAGTATTCCGGCATGGCGTTCGCGCTGTTCTTCCTCGCCGAATACGCGAACATGATTTTGATCTCCTTCCTGACCTCCATCATGTTTCTGGGCGGCTGGTTATCGCCCGTGCCGTTCCTGCCGGACAGCATCGTGTGGATGTTGGCGAAAGCCGTGTTCGTGCTGTTCCTGTTTTTGTGGTTTCGCGCGACCTTCCCGCGTTATCGCTATGACCAGTTGATGCGCCTGGGTTGGAAAGTGTTCATTCCGCTTTCGATTATCTGGGTCGTGGTGGTGGGCGCGTGGATGCAAACTCCGCTGTGGGTCTGGTAATCGCCGGAGATGAATATGGAAAAAATAAAATTTTATTTCAAGACTTTTTTGCTGGTCGAATTGCTCAAGGGCTTGGCCTTGACGGGGCGTTACCTGTTCGCGCGCAAGATCACTGTGCAGTTCCCGGAAGAAAAAACGCCGCAAGGTTATCGTTTTCGCGGCCTGCACGCGCAGCGACGTTACGCTAACGGTGAAGAACGCTGCATCGGTTGCAAGTTGTGCGAAGCGGTGTGCCCGGCACTGGCGATCAAGATCGAGGTGGCGGAGCGCGAGGACGGAACCCGCCGCACCACGCAATACGACATCGATCTGACCAAGTGCATCTTCTGCGGTTTCTGCGAGGAATCCTGCCCGGTCGACGCGATCGTCGAGACGCGCATCTTCGAATATCACGGCGAAAAGAAAGGCGACTTGTACTACACCAAGCCGATGCTGCTGGCGGTGGGCGACAAACACGAGGCGCAGATCGCCAGGGACAGAGCAGACGACGCGAAGTACCGCTAATAGCGGGTAGCTACTAGCTTGTAGCAAGTAGCTAAAAGCAACGCGCTACCGGCAACAAGCTACTAGCTTTTAAGAGGATAGATAGATGAATTTTTTGGACATCGTGTTTTATGTGTTTGCCGCCATCACCGTGTTCGCGGCGATGGGGGTGATCACCTCGCGCAATCCGGTGAACGCGGCCTTGTTCCTGGTGCTGGCGTTCTGTAGTTCGGCGGGCATCTGGATGCTGCTGGAAGCGGAGTTCCTCGCCATCGTGCTGGTGCTGGTTTATGTCGGGGCGGTGATGGTGTTGTTCCTGTTCGTGGTGATGATGCTGGACATCAATCTGGTGCGTTTGCGTGAAGGTTTCTGGCGTTGGTTCCCGTTTGGCGCGGGCATTGCCGGGCTGATGGTGTTCGAGATGATCTACGTGCTGGGTGCGCGCCAGACCTCGGACACCGTACACGCGGTCACACATGGTGCAGATTACAGCAACACCAAAGAACTGGGACGCTTGTTGTATACAGATTACGTCTATCCCTTCGAGCTGGCGGCGGTGCTGTTGCTGGTGGCGATGGTCGCGGCGATCGCGTTGACCCTGCGCCGCCGTGCCGGACTGAAGACGCAGAGTATTTCCGAGCAAGTGCAGGTGCAGGCGGCGGATCGGGTTCGTATCGTCAAGCAGATGTCGGCGGAAGGCACCGATTCGGCAACACGGAAATAAATCGTCTATCACCCATCACAAAAATATTAGGGGAGAGAAAATCGCATGTTGACCCTGTCACATTATCTGGTACTGAGCGCGGTGCTGTTCGCCATCAGCGTGGTCGGTATCTTTTTGAACCGCAAGAACGTCATCGTGTTGCTGATGGCGATCGAGCTGATGCTGCTCGCGGTGAATACCAATTTCGTCGCGTTCTCCCATTATCTGCATGACACCGCCGGACAGGTGATGGTGTTTTTTATTCTCACGGTGGCTGCCGCCGAAGCCGCGATAGGCCTGGCCATCCTGGTGGTGCTGTTCCGCAACCTGCGCACCATTAACGTCGATGACCTCGGCAGTTTGAAAGGCTGATGATGGATATTCAAACCCTGTATCTGCTGGTCCCGCTGGCCCCGTTGCTCGGTGCTATCCTGGCCGGGTTGTTCGGCAACTGGCTGGGACGCAAGTGGTCGCATCGCATCACCATCGCGCTGGTCGGTGTGTCTTTGTACGCATCGGTGCGGATCTTTATGAGCGTGCTCGACGGTCATGTGTTCGACGGCCCCGTGTACACCTGGCTGACTTCGGGCGGCACCTCGTTCCATGTCGGATTCCTGATCGACCGGCTGACGGTGACCATGATGCTGGTGGTGACCTCGGTGTCGCTGATGGTACACATCTACACCATCGGTTACATGCAGGAAGACCCCGGCTACCAGCGATTCTTCAGCTACATCTCGCTGTTCACCTTCTCCATGCTGATGCTGGTGATGGCGAATAACTTCATGCAACTGTTCTTCGGTTGGGAAGCGGTGGGTCTGGTGTCCTATCTGCTGATCGGTTTCTGGTACACCCGCCCGACCGCAATTTACGCCAACCTGAAAGCCTTCCTGGTCAACCGCGTCGGCGACTTCGGTTTTCTGCTGGGTATCGCGCTGGTGCTGATGGTGTTCGGTTCGCTGAACTATGCGGACGTGTTCGCCAACGTCGCCAAGCACGCCAACGACATCGCGCCGATAGGCAGTCTGCACGTCAATCTCATCACCGCGATCTGCGTGCTGCTGTTCATCGGCGCGATGGGCAAGTCGGCGCAGTTCCCCCTGCATGTCTGGCTGCCCGATTCGATGGAAGGCCCGACCCCGATCTCCGCGCTGATCCATGCGGCGACCATGGTGACCGCCGGTATCTTCATGGTGGCGCGCATGTCGCCGATGTTCGAATTCTCCGAGGCGGCGTTGTCTTTCGTGATGATCATCGGTGCGATCACGGCCCTGTTCATGGGCTTCCTCGGCATCATCCAGAACGACATCAAGCGCGTGATCGCATACTCCACCCTGTCGCAGCTGGGCTACATGACCGTGGCACTGGGCGCATCGGCCTACTCGGCGGCGATCTTCCACCTGATGACCCATGCCTTCTTCAAAGCCCTGCTGTTCCTGGCTGCGGGTAGCGTCATCATCGCCATGCACCACGATCAGGACATCCGCAACATGGGCGGCTTGCGCAAGTACATGCCCATCACCTGGATCACCTCGCTGATCGGTTCGCTGGCCCTGATCGGCACGCCGTTCTTCTCCGGTTTTTATTCCAAGGACAGCATCATCGAGGCGGTCGAATACTCGCATCTGCCCGGTCATACCATCGCCTACATCGCGGTGGTCGCGGGCGTGTTCGTCACGGCTTTTTATTCCTTCCGCATGTACTTCCTGGTGTTCCACGGCGCAGAGCGTTTCGGCAAGGAACATCATGCGACGGGCTCAAGACACACGGATGCCGCAGCAGCACCGGCTCACGCGGATGCCGCACTTGCAGGCGGGGATGGTGAGCATGTGGGCGACCATGACGATGAGGAGGTGTCGGCGGATCACCATCACGGCCTGGCACCCGGTGAGAAGCCGCATGAAACCTCGTGGGTGGTCACCCTGCCTTTGGTATTGCTGGCGATCCCCTCCGTGGTGATAGGCTACTTCGCCATCGAGCCGATGTTGTTCGGCGGCTATTTCAGGGAGGCGATCTATGTCTCCGCAGCGCATGCCAAGGACCTGGAGGAATTACGCGAGGAGTTTCACGGTGCCTTCGAGATGGCACTGCATTCCTTGATCAGCCTGCCGTTCCTGCTGGCACTCGCCGGGGTGGTCACGGCATGGTTCTTCTACATGAAGCGTCCCGATATTCCCGCCGCGATCCAGAAACGCTTCCAGTGGATATACACCGTGCTGGATAACAAATACTACTTCGACCGTTTCAACGACTGGTTCTTTGCCGGCGGCGCGCGCGGTGCGAGCCGCTTCCTGAGCAAGTTCGGCGACAAATTCCTGATCGATGGTTTGCTGGTCAATGGCACGGCGGGACTGGTCGGAAAAATCTCCGGGATCGTGCGCCGTTTCCAATCCGGCTATATCTATCATTACGCCTTCACCATGATCACCGGGGTGTTTGTGTTGTTGACCATACGCAATTGGTTCGAATAGCAAGTTAACTCCTCCCGGCCTCCCCTGTCAGTGGCAGTGTCGGCTTCCCCCTGACAAGGGGGATTGAGTGGGTTGATACTAAAAGTAAAGGAACAGAGCATGATTTTCGGATTACCCGTCATTAGTGTCACCATCTGGTTGCCCATCCTCTTCGGCGTGCTGGTGCTGGCGACAGGCGATGACAAGAACGCGCCGCTGGCGCGCATGTTGGCCTTGGTCGGCTCGGTGCTGGGCTTTCTGGTGACCTTGCCGCTGTATACGGGCTTCGACATCACCACCAGCAACATGCAGTTCGAGGAGACGCACAACTGGATCAACCGCTTCAACATCCACTACCACCTGGGCGTGGACGGCATCTCGATGCTGTTCATCCTGCTCAACAGCTTGTTCACCCCTATCGTGGTGCTGGCCGGATGGAAGGTGATCGAGAAACGCGTGGCGCAATACATGGCGGCATTCCTCATCATGTCTGGCATCGTGAACGGCGTGTTCGCGGCACTCGACTCGATCCTGTTCTACGTGTTCTGGGAAGCGATGCTGATTCCGATGTTCATCATCATCGGTGTATGGGGTGGTCCGAACCGCGTGTATGCGGCGATGAAGTTCTTCCTCTACACATTGCTCGGCTCGCTGCTGATGCTGGTCGCGCTGATCTATCTGTACAACCTCACCGGCGGCAGTTTCGATATCCTCGACTTCCACGAAGTGGCGATCCCGATGCAGGCGCAGATCTTGATCTTCATCGCTTTCTTCTTCGCCTTCGCGGTGAAAGTGCCGATGTTCCCGGTACACACCTGGTTGCCCGATGCGCACGTGGAAGCCCCGACCGGCGGCTCGGTGGTGCTGGCGGCGATCATGCTGAAAGTCGGCGCGTACGGTTTCCTGCGTTTTTCCCTGCCCATCACTCCCGATGCCAGCCACAAACTGGCGGGCGTGATGATAGGCTTGTCGCTGATCGCCATCGTGTATATCGGCCTGGTCGCGCTGAAACAGGCGGACATGAAGAAGCTGGTGGCGTATTCCTCGATCTCGCACATGGGTTTCGTCACGCTGGGTATCTTCATTTTCAATAGCTACGGCGTGGAAGGCGCGCTGTTGCAGATGCTGTCGCACGGCTTCGTGGCGGGCGCGTTGTTCCTGTGTATCGGTGTGCTGTACGACCGTGTACATTCGCGCGAGATCGCGGCCTACGGCGGGGTGGCCAACAAGATGCCGGTGTTCGCGGCGTTCTTCATGCTGTTCGCGATGGCCAACAGCGGTCTGCCCGGCACCAGTGCGTTCGTCGGCGAGTTTATGGTCATCATGGGCGTGGTCAAAGTGAATTTCTGGTACGCCTTCGCCGCCGCCAGCACACTGGTGTTCGGCGCGGCCTACACGCTGTGGATGTACAAACGCGTGATCTTCGGCGCGGTGGCGAACCACCATGTCGCCAAGCTGACCGACATCACGGCGCGCGAAAAACTGATCTTTGCGATCCTGGCGGTTTTCGTGCTGGGCATGGGTGTGTATCCCCTGCCGTTCGCCGAGATTCTGCATGTGTCGGTGAATGATCTGCTGCTGCACGTGACTCATTCCAAGCTGGCAAACTAAAAATGAGTCATCAGCCGTAAGACGTAAGTTTTCACGAATTACCCGTTTTAACTTATGACTGACGTCTAGCAACTTACGACTGTATTACGAGGTGAATATGAATTTGATGGCTGATCTGATTCCCGCCGGTGCGGAAATTTTCCTGCTGGTGATGGTGTGTGTGATTTTGATCGTGGATCTGATGCTGGCTGAGAGCAGCAAGATCTACACGTACTCGCTGGTGATGCTCACCCTGCTGGGTTGCTCGCTGATCACGGTGGGCACGCATACCCAGGGTGTGGCGTACGCCTTCCACAACATGTTCGTGGACGACCTGATGTCCGATGTGTTGAAGTTGTTCTCCTATATTGCCGTGGGCACGATGCTGGTGTATTCACGCTCGTACCTGACGGTGCGCGGACTGTTCACCGGCGAGTTCATGGTGTTGACCCTGTTCGCGCTGCTGGGCATGAACGTGATGATCTCCGCCAATAATTTCGTCACCCTGTATCTCGGTTTGGAATTGCTGTCGCTGAGTCTGTACGCGATGGTGGCGTTGCAACGCGACTCCGCCGTGGCCACCGAAGCCGCGATGAAGTATTTCATTTTGGGCGCGCTGGCTTCTGGTCTGCTGCTGTACGGCATGTCCATGTTGTACGGTGCGACCGGGTCGCTGGAGCTCGGCGTGATCTCCGATGCCATCAAACACGGCGTGCCGAACAAGTCCCTGCTGGTGTTCGGTCTGGTGTTCATCGTTTCCGGCCTGGCGTTCAAACTCGGTGTCGTGCCTTTCCATATGTGGGTGCCCGACGTGTATCACGGCGCGCCGACCGCGATGACCATGCTGATCGGTTCCGCGCCCAAGCTCGCGGCCTTCGCCTTCACCGCGCGCATCCTGGTGGAAGGTCTGCAACCGCTGGTGAACGACTGGTCGGGCATGCTTATCATCCTGGCGATCGCCTCGATGGCATTGGGCAACCTGAGTGCCATCGCGCAAACCAATCTGAAGCGCATGTTCGCCTACTCGACCATTTCGCATATGGGCTTCCTGTTGCTGGGTTTCATCGGCGGAGGCGTGGAAGGCTACGGTTCGGCGATGTTCTATGCGGTGATCTATGTGCTGATGACGCTGGGCGGATTCGGCATGATCATGCTGTTGTCCCGCGCCGGTTTCGAGGCCGATACGCTCAACGACTTCAAGGGTCTGAACCAGCGCAGTCCGTGGCTGGCGTTCATGATGCTGCTGCTGATGTTCTCCATGGCGGGCATACCACCGACCGTGGGTTTCTACGCGAAATTCTCGGTGCTCAACGCCATCGTGCAGACCGGTCACACCTGGCTGGCGGTGCTGGCGGTGCTGTTCTCGCTGATCGGCGCGTTCTACTATCTGCGTATCGTCAAGCTGATGTATTTTGACGTGCCGCAAAGCCACGAGCCGATCAACCTCGCTCCCGACACCGGCCTGTTGATCAGCGTCAACGGCTTGAGCATGCTGCTGCTCGGCACGATGCCCGGCATGTTGATGTCGGTGTGCGCGGTGTCGGTGCAGCAATCGCTGTTGCTGCATTGAGGCATCCGGTGAGGTACTGAATCCCGACTCCCGCCCTGTGCGGGAGTTTTTGTTGGTGCGCTGCAAACGTGGCAGAATGCGCGGGCGCAAATTCTGGGAGGATGGCAATGAATAGCGATTGGATGTGGTGGTCGGTCGCGCTGGCACTGGTGATTGCCGAGATGTTCAGCGGTACTTTCTATCTGCTGGCGGTGGCCGTCGGCCTGGGTGCGGCGGGGATTGCCGCGTATCTCGGCGTGGCATGGAGCGGGCAGGCGGTGATTGCCGCGCTGTTATGCAGTGCCAGCGTCGCAGCCCTCTATTTTTGGAAACGGGATCACCGCTCATCAGCGCAAAGCAACTTCGCCTACGACATCGGCCAGACCGTGCAGATCGCCAGCTGGTCGGACAACAAACACGCGCGGGTGCACTATCGCGGTGCCGAGTGGGATGCCGAACTGGCCGACACCGCGCTCATCGACAAGAACAAGACCACTTGGCGCATCAAGTCCATCGCCGGTTCGCTGTTAATCATAGAGTAAGGAAAAATCATGGATATGTTCGTCGTCGGTCTGGTGCTGTTCGCCATCTTTCTGGCATTTCAAACGATCAAGATCGTGCCGCAACAGAATGCCTGGGTGGTCGAGCGGTTCGGCAAATATGACCGCACGCTGGAACCCGGCCTGAGCATCGTCATCCCGTTCATGGATCGCGTGGCGTACAAGCATCACCTCACCGAATTTCCCATCGACATCGCGCCCCAGGTCTGTATCACGCGCGACAACACGCAGGTGCAAGTGGACGGTGTCCTGTACTACCAGGTGACCGATGCCGCGCGCGCCAGTTACGGCACATCGAATTACCTCGCCGCCATCACCATGCTGGCGCAGACCGCGTTACGTTCGGAGTGCGGTAAACGTGATTTGGACAAGCTGCTGGAAGACCGCGATGCCATCAACCGCACCGTGGTGTTCGCACTCGATGAAGCCAGCCCGAACTGGGGCGTGAAGGTGTTGCGTTACGAGATCAAAGACATCACGCCACCGCAGCAGGTGCTCGCCTCCATGCAGAAGCAGATCACCGCCGAGCGCGAGAAGCGCGCGCTGATCGCCCAGTCGGAAGGCAAGAAGCAGGAAGAGATCAATCTCGCCGAAGGTCTGATGACTGCCTCGATACGCGAGTCGGAAGGCACGCGCCAGGCTGCGATCAACAACGCGCAGGGTGAAGCCGAAGCGATCATGCTGGTCGCGAAGGCGACCGCCGAATCTATCCGCCTGGTGGCCAGCGCGATACAGAGCGAAGGCGGCATGACAGCGGTGAATCTCAAAGTCGCCGAACGCTTCGTCGATGCCTTCGGCAACATCGCCAAACAGGGCAATACCATGATCATTCCGGGCAACGCGGCCGACATCGCAGGTCTGGTCGCTACCGCGATGCAGGTGGTGAAAAAAACATGATGTGTCGCCTTGTCTATCTCAGTTCACTCGATGACCATTAACCAGAATCCCGAACAGAAAGCCCGCGACACCATCGACTCGCAGCTCACGCGGGCGGGTTGGGTCGTGCAATTGGCAAAGAAAATCGACCTGAACGCTGGCTTGGGTCAAGCGGTGCGCGAGTACCAGACCGATGTTGGTCCTGCCGACTACGTGCTGTTCGTGGATAAAAAAGCCATTGGCGTGATCGAGGCCAAGCGCGAAGACCTCGGCCACAAGATCACCGATGTCGAAACACAAACAGAAGGTTACGCCAAGGCCAAACTCAAGTGGGTCAACAACAAAGAGCCGCTGCCTTTTCTGTACGAGAGCACCGGCATCATCACCCGCTTCACAGATGGCCGCGATCCCAAGCCGCGCTCGCGCGAGGTGTTCAACTTCCACCGCCCCGAAACGGTCAAAGAATGGTTGTCACAAGGCGATACCCTGCGCGCACGTTTGCAGCAGATCCCAATACTCAACCCGAATCATCTGCCTGCAAAAGAATTGCGCCTGCGCGATTGCCAGGAAATCGCCATCACCAATCTGGAAGCCTCATTCAAGGCCGACCGACCGCGCGCCCTGATTCAGATGGCAACGGGTGCGGGCAAGACTTATACCGCCATCACTTCCATTTATCGCCTGCTCAAACACGCGCACGGCAAGCGCATATTGTTTCTGGTGGACACCAAAAACCTCGGCGAACAAGCCGAGCAGGAAATGATGTCCTATGTGCCGATAGACGATAACCGCAAGTTCACCGAGCTGTACAACGTGCAACGGCTCAAGTCCCCGTTCGTCGCCAAGGACAGTCAGGTGTGCATCAGCACCATTCAACGGCTGTATTCCATTCTCAAAGACACACCGCTCGATGAAGCCACCGAAGAGATCAACCCCGCAGAGTTGAAACTGGGTAAGGAGCCTTTGCCCGTCGTCTATAACGAAAAAGTCCCGCCGGAGTTTTTCGACTTCATCTTCATCGACGAATGTCACCGCTCCATCTACAACCTGTGGCAACAGGTGATCGACTATTTCGATGCCAGCCTGATCGGCCTCACCGCCACGCCGGACAACCGCACCTACGGCTTCTTCAAGAAGAACGTGGTCAGCGACTACAGCCACGAAAAAGCCGTGGCCGATGGCGTGAACGTGGGTAATGAAGTGTATGTGATCGAAACGCAGATCACGCAGGGGGGCGGCGTCATCCCCGCGCATGTGCAAGTGGAACGCCGCGAAAAACTAACGCGCAAGAAACGCTGGGAATTGCAGGACGAAGACGAAGCCTATTCCGCCACGCAACTGGATCGCAACATCGTCAACCCCGATCAAATCCGCACTGTCATCCGCACCTTCTGCGACAAGCTGCCGGAGATATTCCCCGGACGCAAAGAAGTGCCCAAAACGCTGATCTTCGCCAAGACCGACAGCCACGCCGACGACATCATCCAGACCGTGCGCGAAGAGTTCGACGAGCGCAATGCCTTCTGCAAAAAGCTCACCTACAAGACCGAGGAAGACCCCAAGTCGGTGTTGCAGCAATTCCGCAACGAGTATTACCCGCGCATTGCCGTCACTGTGGACATGGTCGCTACCGGCACCGACGTGAAGCCGCTGGAATGCCTGCTGTTCATGCGCGACGTGAAAAGCCGCAACTACTTCGAGCAGATGAAAGGGCGCGGCACGCGCACGCTGGACATCGACGACCTGCGCAAAGTCACGCCGTCTGCCGTCAGCGCCAAGACTCACTATGTCATCGTCGATGCCATCGGCGTCACCAAATCACTCAAGACCGCCAGCCAGCCGCTCATCACCAAACCCACCGTGCCGCTCAAAGACTTGGCGATGCAGGTGATGATGGGCGCGAGGGACGAAGACACCGTGAGCTCCCTCGCCGGACGCTTGGCGCGGCTCAACAAACAACTGGATCCCGACGACCAGCGCATGATTCGGCAAGCGGCTGGCGGGCTGGAACTCAACCAACTCGTCGGCCAGCTGTTCGGCGCGATTGATGCCGACAACATCGAAGCACGTGCGCTGCAACTCGCAGGCCAGCCAATCGGCACAGACCCCGGCGACGCAAAGCGCGAACAGGCACAACAACAACTGGTGCAAGAAGTCGCCAGCGTGCTGAATGGCGAACTGGTGGAACTGCTCGACACCATCCGCCGCGACAAAGAACAAACCATCGACCACGACACTCTCGACACCGTGTTGGGCGCGGGCTGGGAAGCCAACATTGCCAACAACGCACAAGCCATTGCCGACGAATTCGCCGCTTACCTGCAAGCCAATCAAGACAACATCGCCGCCCTCACCATCTTCTTCAGCCAGCCGTATCGCAGGCGCGAACTCAGCTACGACCTCATCCGCCAGGTGCTGGACAAACTCAAAACCGACAAACCCAGGCTCGCCCCGTTGTATGTGTGGCAGGCCTACCGCAGGTTGGATGATTACAAAGGCGCGCAGCCCGTACAGGAACTCACCGCCTTGGTCACCCTCATCCGCCGCGTGTGCGGCATGGATGAAACGCTCACCGACTTTGATGCCACCGTGCGCCGCAACTTCAGAAACTGGATCATGAAACACCACTCCGGCGGCACAGAAAAATTCAACGAAGAACAAATGGACTGGCTGCGCATGGTGCGCGACCACGTCGCCAACTCCTTCCACATCGACCGCGACGATCTGGAAATGTCGCCGTTCGACGGGCAAGGCGGGCTGGGCAGGATGTATCAGTTGTTCGGCGCGAAGATGGATACGCTGCTGGCTGAATTGAATGAGGTACTGGTCGCATGATGAAATCCCCCCTAGCTCCCTTTTTCAAAGTGGGGAACCAAGTCAGTGCCGCGAATCTGCTTGTCTTCCCCCTTTGAAAAAGGGGGACTGAGGGGGATTTATGGAACGCTATAACCAAACACTAAAAGAACACTCCCGCACGCTCAGAACCCACATGACCGATGCCGAGCAAGTGCTGTGGCATCGCCTTCGCCGCAAGCAGATCCAAGGCGTGCAGTTTTACCGGCAAAAGCCGTTGCTCGTCTTCATCGTGGATTTTTACTGCCCGGCAGCGAAGCTGGTGATTGAGCTTGATGGCAGTCAGCATTTTGAAGCTGAACATCAAGCAAAAGACCAAGACCGCGATGCCGCATTGGCAGGCTTGGGTTTGCGTGTATTGCGGTTTGATAACCGGCAGGTGTTGTTGGCGACAGATGCGGTGCTTGAAGTGATCAATAAAATAGTGAAAGAGCGGTTGTGAGTAAATTCAAATCCCCCCTGGCCCCCCTTTTTCAAAGGGGGGAACAACCACGCGCCGCATCAGCCGCCACCTCTGCGATCACACCGTCCTCCCCCTTTGAAAAAGGGGGATTGAGGGGGATTTGCCGTTGCGCAGTCTTGCGCCCATTGAATGAATACCTCGTAGCATGAAAATAGCCGAACGAAATTTTCCTGCCGGTTGGATGAGGTTGACGTTGGAAGACGTGGCGGAAATCCACGATAACTTGCGTGAACCTGTGAACTCTGCAGAGCGCGCTAAACGACCTGGCTCATACCCATACTATGGTGCAACAGGCCAAGTTGGATGGATTGATGATTATCGGCAAGATGGCGAGTACGTTCTTCTTGGCGAAGATGGCGCTCCTTTTTTTGAGCCAACAAAAGAAAAGGCCTATTTAGTATCTGGAAAGTGCTGGGTTAATAATCATGCACACGTACTAAAGGGACGAGAGGATCTGTGCTCGAACCGTTATCTTCTCTACGCACTCAATCAAACAAATTACCGAGGTTACGCCAATGGCACGACCAGACTGAAACTCACTCAGTCTGCGATGCGCCAGTTGCCTATAAACCTTGCGCCACTCCCCGAACAACACCGCATCGTTGCCAAAATTGAGGAGCTGTTTTCCGAACTGGACAAGGGCATTGAAAACCTGAAGACCGCCCGCGCCCAGCTCAAGGTGTATCGCCAGGCCCTGCTGAAACACGCCTTCGAGGGCAAGCTTACTGCGCAGTGGCGCGCGGAGAATCAGGACAAACTCGAAACCGCCGATGCCTTGCTCAAGCGCATCCAGCAAGAGCGCGCACAACGCTACCAGCAACAAATCAAATCCCCCTCACTCCCCCTTTTACAAAGGGGGAAGACAACCAGCGCAGCATCTGTTTCTGTTTCCCCCTTTGAAAAAGGGGGGCTAGGGGGGATTCCTGAACACCCCCCTTTGAAAAAGGGGGGTAGGGGGGATTTAAAACCCAAAGCCCCGAAACCGCTGCCCCCGCTCACCGCCGAAGAACTGGCCGAATTGCCTGAACTGCCGGAGGGGTGGGGATGGTGCAAATTGGGCAACTTCATTGATTCAATTGATGCGGGGAAAAGTTTTAAGTGTGACGAGCGTGAGCCACGTGCCAATGAAATCGGGGTGGCGAAAGTGAGCGCGGTGACGTGGGGCGAATATGATGAATCAGAAAGTAAGACCTGCACTGATTCCTCAAAAGAAAACGAAGCCTATTTAATTCAAAGTGGTGATTTCATTTTAAGCCGAGCCAACACAATTGATCTCGTAGGTGCTTGCGTTATTGCAAGGAAGGTAACAAAAAAAATCATGCTGAGCGATAAAACGCTTCGCATCAGGTTTGATGGGTTCTCTCAGGAATATTTCCTACAGTATCTTGGCAGCCGAATTGGGCGCAAACAGATCATGTTGCTATCGACTGGTAATCAAGAGTCGATGCGTAACATTGGACAGGAAAGAATCCGATCCATAACTGTCCCCATCTGCTCAGTAGTTGAAGCAGATGCCGTTATTGAAAGTCTTGCTGCAAGACTTTCCGAAGTTGATCAACTCGACCTAACTATCAACACCTCCCTGCAACAAGCCGAAGCCCTGCGCCAGTCCATCCTGAAAAAAGCCTTCGCAGGACTACTGGTGCCGCAAGACCCGCACGACGAACCCGCATCAACGCTGCTGACGCGCATCAAGGCGGGGCGGGAAACGGTTGCCGCCAAGCCGCGCAAGATTTCAACCGGTGACAAATTGTCACCGGCTGAAATTGCCCCTTTCCCATTCATGAACAGGGAGTCCTGACTATGCAATCCACCCCGGCTATTTTTGAAGCGCATGCAATCCGCCGCGTGTATGACGAAGCGACTGAGGCGTGGCTGTTTTCGGTGATTGACATTATTCAGGTGCTGACCCAATCATCCGACTATCAAACCGCCAGAAAGTACTGGAAGGTGCTGAAAGGCCGCTTGGATAAGGAGGGCAGCCAACTGGTAACAAACTGTTACCAGTTGAAAATGACCGCAGAGGATGGCAAGCAACGCCTTACCGATGTTGCCACCGCCGAAACCTTGCTGCGGCTGGTGCAGTCCGTGCCCAGCCCGAAGGCCGAGCCGATCAAGCTGTGGCTGGCGAAGGTGGGCTATGAGCGGATGCAGGAAATGGCCGACCCCGCCCGTTCGCTCGACCGCGCCCGCGAAACTTGGCAACAACACGGACGCAGCGAGAAGTGGATACAGCAGCGCATGACGGGGCAGGAGACGCGCAACAAGCTGACCGATTATTGGAAAGAGCACGACATCAAGGAGGGCGAGGAATACGCGATCCTGACCAACATCATTCATCAGGAATGGGCCGAGGTGGACGTGAAGACGCACAAGGCGATGAAGGGTTTGAAGACGCAAAACCTGCGCGACCACATGAGCGAGGCCGAGTTGATCTTTACCGCGCTGGCAGAGCTTTCCACCCGCCAGATCGCCGAAAGCATGGATGCCACTGGCATGAATGAGAATGGGACGGCGGCGAAAACCGGCGGCGGTATCGCAAAAAAGGCGCGGCTGGAGCTGGAAGGTAAAACGGGCAAGCGGGTGGTTTCGGCAGGAAACTATTTGCCTCCGGCGAGGGGAAAACTGGTGCGGAACAAGAAGGGGTAATTACCCTTTAGTAAAGGTAATAAAGAGGGTAATAACAAAGTGACTTCATAATTCCGTTCGGGCTGAGCTTGTCGAAGCCTGTTTTGGGTAGAGCACTTTCCGTTCGCCCTTCGACAAGCTCAGGGCGAACGGTTTTTGTTGCACAGTCTCACGAGGTAATCAAAGCATGAACGCAACCGCATCTATCGTTTCCAAGGTCTGGAGTTTCTGCACCACGTTGCGCGACGACGGGGTGGGCTATGGTGACTATTTGGAACAGCTCACCTACCTGATATTCCTGAAGATGGCGGACGAATACAGCCAGCCGCCATATAGCCGCAAGGTGGGCATTCCCGCCGAGTACAACTGGCAGAGCCTCAGGACTAAGCGCGGTGCGGAACTGGAAGTGCATTACGTGACGCTGTTGCGCGAGCTGGGCAATAAGCCGGGGATGCTGGGGACGATATTCACCAAGGCGCAAAACAAGATTCAAGACCCGGCCAAGTTGTATCGCCTGATCGACATGGTGAACGAAACGCAGTGGGTGACGATGGGCGCGGATGTGAAGGGCGACATCTACGAGGGCTTGCTGGAGCGTAATGCGGAAGATACCAAGTCTGGCGCGGGGCAGTACTTCACGCCGCGCGCGTTGATTCACGCGATGGTGGAATGTGTGCGCCCTGAGCCAATGAAAACTATCGCCGATCCAGCTTGTGGCACGGGAGGCTTCTTCTTGGCGGCTTATGACTTCTTGGTTGCTGAACACAAGATGGACAAGACGCAGAAAGCTTTCCTCAAGCACGATACGTTTAACGGCAACGAGATTGTGGCGGGCACGCGGCGTCTCGCTTTGATGAATATGTTCCTGCACAACATCGGCGAAATTGATGGCGACAGCATGGTGTCGCCCAACGATGCGCTGGTGGCGGATGGCGGCAAGCGATACGACTATGTGCTGGCGAATCCGCCGTTCGGCAAGAAGAGTTCGATGAGCTTTACCAACGATGATGGCGAGCAAGAGAAAGACGATCTGACCTACAACCGGCAGGATTTCTGGGCGACCACGTCCAACAAGCAACTCAACTTCGTGCAGCATATCCGCACCATGCTGAAAACCACCGGACGCGCGGCGGTCGTCGTGCCGGACAACGTGCTGTTCGAGGGCGGTGCGGGCGAGACAGTGCGCAAGAAGCTGCTGGAAACCACCGAGTTGCACACGATTTTGCGTTTACCCACCGGCATCTTCTACGCCAATGGCGTGAAGGCGAATGTGCTGTTTTTTGACAACCATGCTGCCAGCAAAGAGCCGTGGACGAAAGAAGTCTGGTTCTACGATTACCGCACCAACATTCACCACACGCTGAAAAAGAAGCCACTGCGGTTTGAGGATTTGCAGGAGTTCATTGCCTGCTATAACCCGCTCAACCGCCATGAACGCAATGAAAGCTGGAACGAACAAAGCAGCCCGGAAGGACGCTGGCGCAAGTTCAGTTACGAGCAGATCATCGCGCGTGACAAGACCAGTCTGGATATTTTTTGGTTGAAGGACAAGAGCCTCGCCGATCTGGACAACCTGCCCGAGCCGGATGTACTGGCGGGAGAAATCATCGACAACCTTGAAGCGGGGTTGAATAGTTTTAGAGAAATTGCAGCGTCGTTGTGAATATTGATTGTGGGGTGCGCCAGGAGGATACTGCGCACATCAAGAATGAACTCATCTTATCAGGGAGGTAATCATGAAGTTCTCGATACTTGCAGCGGGTTTGTGCGCGGGGATGATGGCGGGCGCGGGGTACGCGCAGGAGCCGGTCACGCAGGATGCCGTCAGTCCGCAGATGCCTTCTGCGCAGGCCGCCAGAGAACAGGTGCTGCGCGATGCCGAAGCCCTGATGCGGGCGGGCAAACCCGCCGAGGCATATGCCTTGCTGGAGCCGCTTGAGTTCGAGCGTTCCGGTGAAGTGCGTTTCGACTATTTGCTCGGCATCGCCGCGCTGGACAGCGGCAAGCCGGACAAGGCCACGCTGGCGTTCGAGCGGGTGCTGGCCGTCAACCCGAATTACACCGCCGCACGTTTGGATATGGCG
>JABEVG010000078.1 GCA_013044075.1 Gallionella sp. | reverse complement strand
CTGCGCCACGCCCGGCGTGGTCAGGCGCCACGCCCACACCGCCAGCATGATCAGCACCGCCGCGCCGGCCAGCGCCCAGGTCAGCCGGCGCCGCCACCACGGCCGCACCACCGCTGCGCGGCGCACGTCCATGGTCTCGAACAGGTCCGGGCGCAGGTCGCGGTTCAACGGCACGGGCAATCCCTGCCGAGCCCGCATAACGCGGGCCTGCCGCGCACCCTCGCGCGGGGCGCGTACGGCGTCAAGCTGCGAGCCGACTCAAAGCTCATGCAGGCTCTCCGCCGGCTCCGCACGTGCGGCGCGGCGCGCGGGGAAGTGCGCGACCAGGAACACCGCCAGCAACAGCACGGCCAGCGCTAGCCAGGTGGCCCAGCCGAACGGTGCCACCTGCGCGCCGGAGAGCAGGGCGAACTGCTGCGCCAGCCAGGGCGTGAACAGCAGCGCCAGCAAGGCGCCCACCCCAGCCAGCGCCAGCGTGCCCAGCAGCACCCCGCTGTACTGGCGGAGCGGACTCGCCCCCAGCGCCTGCCGGATCGCGTCCACGCGCTTGCGCAAGGCCAGGAACAGCCGCAAGAACACGACCAGCCCGGTCAGGGCGATCAAGAGGCCGAACCCCGCCACCGCGCCAAACACCGTCGCCAGGATCCGCTGCGAGCGGTCGAACATGTCGAGCAACTGTGTGCTCGACCGAATTGATGACACCTCAAGAAATGGGGCATCCTTGGCAAAAACGCGTTGCACCGCGTCTTGCAGCGCTGAGTAGCGCGGCTCAGGAATCGCCGGGCGGATGAGGAAGGCCCCGTCGTTCCCAGCCATGAAAAAACGACCGCTACCTTTCAGTTGCTCGATCACACTCGGCACGGGCGCTCGTCCCGGCCCGTTCAGGTGCAACGGTGCAATCACACCTTGCACTCGAAAGGTAATCGGCTCGCGAGACCAGAACACGCGCCAATATACAAGCCGGCCAACGGCAGTCTGCACGCCGCCGAACAAGGTCTGTGCCGTCTTGGCATCGATCAGGATTTCGCGGGCATCTGGCTTGCCTGGATTGAAAGCGCGCCCGGCCAGCAGCCGCACACCTCCGACGGGTAACCAACTCGCCGAGACAGCGAACGCTTGCGTCATGATTCCGGCATGAGCAGCCTCCAATTTTCCAGATCCCCTTCTGAAATCTCCCGCGCCGTGTCGATACAGCATACCGACGACCGGGCCGAAGCCCGTCTCGGCGGTTGGTTCGATACCGGCGACGGCGTGCTGCAGATCTGCGGTCAGTACGGCATTCGAAACAAAACGCGAAATTGCGTGTGGATGTGCGGAAATGTAGGCTTTGTTGATCTCCATCGACAGCACTGTCAATCGCTGCCCCTGCAGCATCCCCAGATGTTCGTGCGCCATGCGCCAGGCGTACTGCGCGCCCCAGCTGGCCAGTACTGCGAGCAACGCCGCGAGGGTGAACTCGAGCGCAAGGATGACGCCGCCGACCTGCCGTTCGCCGCGCGGGCCGCTGACCTGGATCGAACCGGACGTCCGTTGCTCACGCGTGAGCAACATTCCATGGACCAGCACTTCGATCAGGACCACCGCCACGGTCAGCGCGACTGCCGGGATTAGTAGATGGGACCAGTGCAACGCCCGATGAACGCGCGCCCAGGGCGAAAACCGCAGCCGGTCAATAGAAGCAATGCTGTGTTGGGTGATCATCAAGGCCGCAACCAGCAGCGCGCCGGATACCACCAGCGTCACTAGCGCCCCCAGTAGTGATCGATACAGCACGCGCCGCATCTGCCAGGCGCGACTTGCGCCTAGGGTGCGCTCGATGGCATGCACCGTGCGGCGTCGCAAGGCCTCAAGAAAATTCACCGCCACGAGATTGGTCAGAGTCAGCAGTAGTGCGGCGAAGGAGATGCCGAGGTACAGCTTGAGTCGATGCGCCGCAGCTGCCACCGCGCCAGGTTCCATGGAAAACGGCTGCGTGAACACCAGGCCACGGTCGCCCTTGCCCCTGACCACGTCCGACAGACGCTGCCAGGCCGAATTCAGGTCGTGCTGGATTTGCTCATCTGACAGGTTCGCAGGCACACTCAACAGGGCCGGATCAAACAGCCTTTGTTTGTTTATCACCCATACCATCGGTACAGGCCGTGACACATCGCCACCGGCTGCACGAATACCGGTGAACTTGTCAGCTATCACCCCTACCACTTGCAGGGAAACGTCGGGCTTGCTGCTCACATGCAAAACGAGTAAGCGATTGATCGCCGCACGTGTGCTGCCAAACAATGCAACAGCGCAGCGGCGATTGATGACCATCTCGGATTCGTGGGCATGCGCTTCGGCGGGCGTGATCACCCGCCCCAGCACATTGGGCAAGTCGACCGCCTCGAAGTAGTGCGTGCTGACCATGTTGACGGAGACGGCAACGTGCCTTGAGCCGTCTGGCAGTGCCGCACTGCTGTAATTGGCTGGAATTTCGAATTCGGTCGCGATCACAAAGGAGCGCGGCAGTCGTTGCATCAGCGTGTCGACGAATTGGCCGCCAAGCGTGTAATTCAGGCCGCGTGTCGTGTCGACACCGAGCGTGAAATAGCGTCGCTGCGACGAGGCGCCTGCGATCTGGCTGCCCGCCATGCCTTGCAGCAGCGCGTAGCAGAACACCGTCGCCGCCAGCGTGACGCTCAACATCAGATAAGCGACCAGTCTTCTATTCATGATTGCTCACGGAATGAGTCATTGTCGGCCAAACTTTTACAGGCAGGAACCAAAGATGCAGCTGGATCAGGCAAAGTAATTTCTGAAAGAAAATTAACGCTTATCACGCACATCGACGATGATGCGCTGGAACGCCAAGTGCAATGCAGTGCCTGCCAAAAACTAACAGGATCGTGGGTCCCAAGACATATCCAAGACCTGCCCGCAGGCAAAATTGCCTGATACGGTATGTTGGCGGATGAGCGACTACCATTGGTCTCAAGTCAAGGAGGAGAAACCAAACGAAAAAGTGTGATCTTCTGCGCGGAATCGAACGTCAGCGCAAATCCGAGAGCCTGTTTCTTAAAATCGGCCTCGACGATTACTGTGGTCAATCCATTCTTCACGACGGTCTTGGTATTTCCAGTGCCTTGAAATGTACCAAACCGGCTGATCATTTTCTGCCAGAGCTTGCCAAACTTCGTAGGCGGCGCAGTTTGCTTCATCTGATGGGTTAAATCAGCCTCTGCCGCATTGAAATTACCCTTGGCCAAGGTTTGGATGAACACTAAGGCCTTGGGTACTAAGTTCCCGTTGGCCGCCTGATCGCCTGCCGCGTGAATGGCAAAGGGAAGCAAAAGTGCCAAGGCGAAACCGATCACTACTGAGGTCTTTCGGTGATTTTTCATGGCGTGACTCTCTCTGAGATAAGACGGAATATAAGCTACGTCAGGACGCGTGCACATCTTGATGCCCCGCCGTCCGAGCGCAGCAAAAAGCCGAAGGTGTCATAGACCTTGGGTGTCATAGACCTTGTCGGCGTCCAGCGCAGTGTCAATGTTCACGTGCGCGTCCACCAGCGCCGGCGCGTCATCCATTTCGCCCAGAATCATGCACACCAGCACCCGCGGCTTACGAATCTGGTGATCGTTGGGCACTCGATCCTCCACTGACAGCTAGCCAGAACGCCCCCCAGCTGTTGAACACCAGGGCTGCGATCTGATCCTCAGTCCGCTATAGTCCGCGCCCATGGCCATCGGGCCGTCTCGGAGTTTCTCGACAGCCTGCTAGTTTGACGGGTTGCCGGCGGATCAACTGCACGACCCGCCGGCACTTGCAGGCGTTATGACCAACTAGCAGATGTTATCCAAGATGCACCATGAATCAGCTATACAGGCATCATCGGCAATACAAGGCGAGTTGCCATAATTCTTCTTGTTCAACGCCGCCGCAACTGTCGAAAGCAATACGGGGTCCGTGATTTCCAAAGCAGCAAGGTCATCAAACTTGATCGAACTTGGCGATCTGCTGTTGAGCACTTCATTAGACATCTTGCTTACTCCTCCCTGAATCCGTGATCGCTTATGCGCAGAAAGCCGCGCAATATATTGAATCAATTGATGTTTTACAGTAAAATACCCCGATCGTCCCGCCACCCTGCG
>JABEVG010000077.1 GCA_013044075.1 Gallionella sp. | reverse complement strand
GCCGTTCGTGCTGAGCCTGTCGAAGCACAAGAATCCATTCACATTTCGACAAGCTCAATGCGAACGGATTCTTGGATAAAGAGTGCCGGATCAATAGTCGAATGGCTAGTTGTTCCATCAGGCGGGAATCCAGATCATTAAAAAATCTCCCGCGAAGCGGGGCAACATCGCGGTTTTGTCCGCTTCGCGGGATGTGTGTCCTTGCTGGATTCCCGCCTGCGCGGGAATGACGTAGTTTTGGGTTATGCGCGGGAATGACGCAATGTTGGGGTGAATGGATGATCCGGGATCAACCTGACTACCCGTTGTGTGAGGGTCTTTCCAGCACACCCGCCCGGTCCAGCCAATTCAACAACTTCGCCCGGAGGTCGGCCAGCTCGGTCGGTTTGGTCAGGATGTCATCCATCCCGGCGGCACGGCAGTGCTGTTCTTCTTCGGCCAGGACGTTGGCGGTCCAGGCGATGATGGGGATAGGTCGCGCGCCGGATTTCTTCTCGATGTCGCGGATGGTGCGGGTGAGTTCGTAGCCGTCCATCTCCGGCATGTGGCAGTCGGTGATGATGAGGTCGTAGTGTTTGCTCTGCCATAGCGCGAGAGCTTCGACTCCGTCCGCTGCCGCGTCCGGGTGCAGGCCCAGCAGGCCGAGTTGTTGCTTGAGCAGCATGCGGTTGATGGGATGATCGTCCACCACCAGCACCGGGATTGTTTGTCCTGGTGCGACCAGCGGGCTGACGTCGTCAGTGCCGGCTTGCGTATCGTGGCCGGCTCCGGACGCTTGATCGCCGGTCGAGGCTCGTTGTTCCGCCACGGGCAGATCGACCGTGATACTGAAGGTCGAACCTTTGCCGGGCATGCTGTTGACGGCGAGTGTGCCGCCCATCAGTTCCGCCAGCTTGCGGCAGATCGCCAGCCCCAATCCGGTGCCGCCGTACATGCGCGCGGTATCCGCACCGGCCTGTTCGTATTGTTGGAACAAACGCGATTGTTGTTCCGGGCTGATGCCGATCCCGCTGTCTTTGACGCTGAAGTGTACCGTGTCGCGGCCATTGAGGTTACCCAGCCATGCGGCACGGATATGGACGTTGCCGCCGCGCGCGGTGAACTTGATCGCGTTGCTGGTGAAATTGTTGAGGATCTGCGACACGCGCAACGGGTCGAACAGGTGGGCGGTGGCCAGCCGCGAGTCGATCTCCAGCTTGAGCGGCACACTTTTGTCGTTGGCCAGCTGCGTATAGGTCTGCACCACGCTTTGCAGCATGTCCCTGATGCTTGCGGTCTGCGGCGACAGCTCCAATTTTCCGGCCTCAATCTTGGACCAGTCGAGGATGTCGTTGACGATGCGCAGCAGGCTGTTGCCGGAGCGTTGTGCGGCACCAAGCAGTTCGGTTTGTTCATGCTCCAGCTTGGACAGGCTGAGCAGTTCCATCATGCCCAGCAGCCCGGCCAGCGGCGTGCGGATCTCGTGGCTCATGGTGGCTAAGAAAGAATCTTTGGCGTGGTTGGCTAGCCGCAGTTGCGCGGTACGTTCTTCCACACGTTCGGCCAGCATCGCACGTTCATCTTCGATGAGTGCGTTGGCCTGTTCGAGTTGCTTGGCGGTGCTGCGCAACTCGTCCAGGGTCTTCTGGCGTTGCGTGCTGTCGGTGAGCGCGCCGACATAATGGGTGACGTTACCCTGCGCGTCTTTGACGGCGGTGATGGTGAGATGCTCGGGATAGATCTCGCCGTTCTTGCGCCGGTTCCAGATCTCGCCGTCCCACGTCCCGGTGGTGTTGATACTCTTCCACATGGCCACATAAAAATTCGCACCGTGCATGCCGGAGCTGAGGATGCTCGGACTCTTGCCTTTGACTTCATCGGTACGGTAGCCGGTGATGGCGGTGAAAGCATGATTCACTCTCAGGATACGCACGTTCGCGTCCGCGATCATCATGCCCTCCTGGGAATCGAAGGCGGCTGCGGCGATGCGCAGCTCGGCTTCGGCCTGTTTGCGCTCGGTGATGTCATGCACGCCGATCACATACGCCGCCTGACCGCCCCAGTTGATAGGCGAGGAACGCAACTCGGCCCAGCCGATGCCGCTGCGGCGGATCAAATTGATTTCCTGATAGGCCGCATCGGAATGCAGCGGCACGGCCAGATCGGTGCCGAGCAGGTCGCCGCGTTCGAAGATATGTTCGGCAGCCCGGTTCGCGTACAACACGATGCCGTGATCATCCACCACCAGCATGCCATCGGTGATGGTGTCCAGCATCAGCTCGAAATCGGCGGGGGTGGCGATCATGGCGGAGGGGGGAAGTTCATGATCGGCGGGTCGGCAGAACGGTTACATCACCACCGTGCCGGAAGCGATGCCGTTTTGCGCGGTGATGGCGGATATAACCGTATGCATCTTGGACAAATCGCCGAGCAGTTTCAACACCGGCTGCGGCACTTCGCGCACCAGCATGGGGGTGGCGAACACCTCGTTTTCCAGGGCTTTTTCCGGCAGTCCCAACACCTCCACCACATTGAGTATCCAGAATCCGGGTTGGTAGATCTCCGCCAGGACGATGCTGAGTTGATCAAGGATTCTCTGCGTATCGGGATCGAGCGTCACGACATACAGGGTCAGCGCGATCTTGCGTTGGTCTGTGCCAGTATCGCGCAGGCTGTGTACTGAGTTTGCGATATGCCGGATCTGGCTGGAGGACAGCGGCTTGTTGGCCAGTTGGAAGACCATGCCTTGCGCCTGTGCGCGTTGCAGGTCGTCGAGATACTCGCGCGAAAAAGCGGTGACGATGTAGATGCTCAGCGTACCGTCAATATCCAGCAACCGGCGCATGGTCTCGACGCCGTCGATGCCGGGCATCTTCAGGTCCAGAAAGATCAGGTCGGGACGTTCCGCCTGGGCAAGTGCGATGCCCTGCAAGCCGTTCTCGGCCAGTTGCACGATGCAACCCATCTCGCCCAACACCAGCTGGAACGCGCCCCGCACCGCAGCATCATCGTCTATCACCAATATTTTTTGCTGCATTGCAGTGCTCACTCGGGCTGGTCAAAAAAGATGTCGAATGTTACACGGAAACAACAACCAAAACCATTTTCCGAATAAAGCTTTATCGTTCCACCCGCCTGCTCCACCAGATGCCGCGAAACGGACAGCCCCAAGCCCGTTCCTTTGCCGACCGGCTTGGTGGTAAAGAAATGATCGAAGATCTTGTCGCGTACCGCCTCGGGTATGCCAGGCCCGTTATCGCACACCGACAGGACGACCTTACCGTCGTCGTCAACACCGGTGATGCGGATATGTTGCTCGGCCTGTCCCGCCAACGCATCGCGGGCATTCAAGATCAGATTGACCAGCACTTGCTGCAAACTGCCCGCGTTACATTTGACCGGCGGCAGATAGGGTTCCATGTCGACCTCGACCTGCACATCCCCTTTTTTAAGTTCACCCTCCAGCAGGACCAGGGTGCGCGCGACGATGTCCTGCGCGCTACAGCTTTCCTGGTGTGTGACGTCGGAACGGAGGAACACCAGCATATTGGCAACGATCTTCTTGATGCGCTGGATCTCGTGCAGCGCGTCCTCCAGTACCTGTTTCGACTTGGGGTCGGCGGTGTGGTCATGGGCGAATTCGACATAGTTAATGAGACCCATCAGCGGGTTGTTGATCTCATGAGCGACCCCGCCCACCATGATGCCCAGAGAGGAGAGTTTCTCGACTTCGATCAGGTGTTGGAGATTATCCAGTGCCTGCTGGTGTTGCGCCGTCAACAGCGATTCTTCTTCGCGCAACTGGGCGGTGAGGCGGTTGAGCTCGGCATTCTGCTGCTCGAGCACGAGCTGTTGCGCTTCCATCGGCCGCAACACCAGATAGAACGAGGCGGGGACGATGATGAGGACGAGCAGCAAGGGATCGGCATAATCCCAGAACGCGTCCGGCACATACGCTCCCAGCAGCGGAGCCAGAAAACCGATCAGCAGCATGATGGTAAATTCTGCCGCCATGATCACGAGGCCCAAACGGATCACGAGGATGCGCGGGTTATGGATCGGTACCAGGGAACTGGGTTTGTTCATTGACCTTCTCCGGCGATGGTGTTCACGGGACTACTGGACGACTGCGGCGGTTTCGAGCTGCACGCGGTACAAGCCCAACTCCTGTTGCGTGCCCAGGCGCACCCCGGTCACTTGCAGTTGGCCTTGCTGATTCGGCGCGATAGGTGAGTCTATGGACAGGGGCTGGCTTTGCGCGACGGGTTGCCCGCTCGCCGCATCGACACGCACCACGCTGAACCTGATCTTGGCGACCGTGACCGCAGTGGGGTTCTGCACCACGACGTAGAGGTTGCCGTAGGCATCCGTCCGCACGCCGGCTTGCAGATAGCTGGACGGATGGCGCGGCAGATCGAGGCGCAAGTAACCCGCCAGTGCGGACTGTCCCTCGCCGGAAGCGGAACTCGCCGCGACCTGATAATTCTGCAATGCCGCCGCCACATCGCCGCGATCTTCCGCCAGTTGCCCGAGCAGGAAGTGACTGGTCGCCGTGGGCAACAGCGCGTTACTCCGGGTGAGTTCTTTTTCGGCCTCGGCACGGCGTCCCAGATTGTTCAGCGCGATGCCGCTTTGCACATGAGGACGAAAATAATCGGGTTGCATTTTGATCGCCTGCTCGTAGTAGCCGAGTGCCGCATGATTGTGTTTCTGCGCGAGTGCCACGTCGCCCAGCAACTCCTGAAAACGCGCTTCGCGCGGCTCGATGGCGATGGCCTGTTTGGCGAGTGAGGCGGCCTGGTCGGGGTCGGTCGCCAGGACCTTCACGCCCTGGTCGTAATCCTGATAGGCGGCCTTGGTGGCTTTGAGCTTGCCGACTTTTTGCGCGTAGATCTCCCGCCCCCAAAAGCCGCCTTCACCGATCTCCGCCAGCGTCTCTTTGTTTGCCTGAACCCGCTCCTCGGAAGGCGGATGCGAGGCGAACAGCCCGTTGATGAAATCGCTATGCCGGTCTTTGCTCAGGCGCACGAAAGTCTCTTGCAGCGTGACGGCGGCGCGCGGATCGTAGCCCGCCCGCTGCATGTAGATCATGCCGTAATGATCGGCTTCGGATTCATCGTCGCGGCCGAATTTCATCGAGACCAGTTGCGAACTGAGTTGCGCGCCGCCGACCACCAGGTTGCCGTAGTTCTTGTCCTGGGTGGCGACACCGGCGGCCAGCACCGCGCCCTGCAACAACATGCCGTTCTCCATACTTTTCGCGCCGTGCCGTGCCGCCGCGTGGACGATCTCGTGGCCCAGCACCGCCGCCAGTTCCGCCTCGCTGTTCAGTTCATACAGCAGGCCGCGATTGAACGCGATCTTGCCGCCGGGCATCGCCCAGGCGTTCGGCACGGAGTCGTTGAGGATGATGAATTCGTAAGGCAGCTGGCGATCGGAAACTGCCGCGAGCTTGTTGCCCACGCTCTGCACATAAGCGGTCAGCTCCGGATCGATGATGTAGTCGCCGCCTTGCTGCTGGCGCGCGGGCATATAGTTCTGCTGCCCCATGGCGATCTCTTTGGACTCGGAGACGAACTGGAACTCGGTCTTGTGCGTCACGGGATTGGTACCGCAGGCACTGAATGCCATTGCCGCCAACGCACCGAGAAAAATAGCACGCAACATGTTCGGTTCCTCGTGAATATGAACAAACGTCATTCCCGCGCATAACCAGCGACTTGGCTGGCGTTGTTTGACAGCTTAGTCGAATGGCTAGTTGTTCCATCAGGCGGGAATGACGAACATTACTAATTAACCCGCCAGCTTCTGCTTCAGCACCTCGTTCAATTGCGCCGGATTGGCTTTGCCCTGGCTCGCCTTCATCGCCGCACCGACGAAGAAGCCGAACAGCTTGTCTTTGCCGGAACGATATTCCGCGACCTTGTCGGCATTCGCCGCCATCACGTCAGCGACGATCTGCTCTATCGCGCCGCTGTCCGAGACTTGCTTCAAACCTTTCGCATCGATGATGGCGTCCGCCGTGCCGCCCTCGCTCCACAAGGCGCGGAACACCTCCTTCGCGCCGGAGTTGGAGATCGTGCCGTCGGCGATGCGCGCCAACATGCCGCCGAATTGGGCTGCACTGATCGGGCACTTTGCGATGTCCAAGCCATCGCGATTCAGTTGCGCGCTGACTTCGCCTATCAGCCAGTTCGCCGCTAACTTTGCATTCGCTGCACCGACCATGGTTACGCTGGCATCGAAAAACTCCGCCATCTCGCGCGATGAAGTCAGGCTGGCCGCGTCGTACGCCGACAATCCGAACTCATGGGTATAACGCTCGCGCTTGGCCTGGGGTAATTCCGGCAGCGTGGCGCGCACCGCCTCTATCATCGCGGGGGTGATGTCCAGCGGCAACAGGTCGGGATCGGGGAAATAACGATAATCGTGCGCGTCTTCCTTGCTGCGCATGGAACGGGTTTCGCCGGTGTCGGGATTGAACAGGATGGTGGCTTGCTGAATCTTGCCGCCGCTCTCCAGCGTGTCGATCTGCCATTGCACCTCAAAATCGATGGCCTGCTGCATGAATTTGAACGAGTTCAAATTTTTGATTTCGCGGCGCGTACCCAGCGGCTCACCGGGGCGGCGCACCGACACGTTCACGTCGCAACGGAACGAGCCTTCCTGCATGTTGCCGTCGCAGATGCCGATCCAGCGCACCACGGTGTGCAGGGCTTTGGCATATGCCACCGCTTCGGCGGCGGAACGCATGTCCGGCTCGGAGACGATCTCCAGCAGTGGTGTGCCCGCGCGGTTCAGGTCGATGCCGGTCAGGTTTTGCGTCGCGCCGTGTACCGACTTGCCGGCATCCTCTTCCAGATGAGCACGGATGATGCGCACGGTTTTTTCATACGGCTTGAGTCCTGAGCCTGTCGAAGGGCCGGATAGCGGTTCGACCTGTATGGTCAGCGCGCCTTGCCCGACGACGGGCAAGTCCATCTGGCTGATCTGGTAGCCTTTGGGCAGGTCGGGATAAAAATAATTTTTGCGCGCGAACACCGAGCGCGGCGCGATGTGCGCACCGACCGCCAAGCCGAACTTGATCGCGCGTTCCACCGCGCCTTGGTTCAATACCGGCAGTACCCCCGGCAGCGCGATGCTTACCGCATCCGCCTGCGTGTTGGGCTCCGCACCGAACGCGGTGGACGCGCCGGAGAAGATCTTGGTGTGGGTGGAGAGCTGGGTATGCACTTCCAGCCCGATAACGATTTCCCATTTCATAGTGTTTCCTTACAAGCCTTGAGGTGCGCGGCTGTGCCAGTCCGTCGCCAATTGGTATTGATGCGCAACGCCCAA
This sequence comes from Gallionella sp., assembly GCA_013044075.1. Lineage (GTDB taxonomy): Bacteria > Pseudomonadota > Gammaproteobacteria > Burkholderiales > Gallionellaceae > Gallionella. Next base: position 13,483 of record JABEVG010000077.1, on the reverse strand, counting down.
CATCTGCGCCTCTTTGAAATAATCGCCGATGATCTGCAAGCCCACCGGCAGGGCGTTCGCGCCGGTGCCGCAGGGGATGGACATGCCGGGCAGTCCGGCCAGATTCACCGCGATGGTGTAGATGTCGGACAGATACATCTGCACCGGATCGTCGCCCTTCTCGCCGAGATTGAACGCGGTCGATGGGCTGGTCGGCCCCATGATCACGTCGCATTGCTTGAACGCCTCGACGAAATCCTGCGCGATGAGGCGGCGGATCTTCTGCGCTTGCAGGTAATAGGCATCGTAGTAACCGTGGCTCAACACATACGTGCCTATCATGATGCGGCGTTTCACTTCCGCGCCGAAACCCTGCGCGCGGGTCTTCTCGTACATGTCGGTGAGGTCGGTGTAGTCCGGCGCGCGATAGCCGTAGCGCACGCCGTCGAAGCGCGACAGATTGCTCGATGCCTCTGCCGGAGCGAGCACGTAATAGACCGGCACGGCCAGCTTGGCATTGGGCAGGCTGATGTCCACTACGGTCGCGCCCAGCTTTTGATATTCCGCGACAGCAGCTTGTACACAAGCCGCCACATCTTGCGACAACCCTTCGGCGAAGAACTCTCGCGGCAAGCCGATGCGCAGACCAGCCAACGGCTTGTTCAGTTCACGCATGTAATCTTCTTTATCGCGCACCAAGCTAGTGGAATCGCGCGGGTCGTGACCTGTCATCACGTTCAACATCAGCGCGCAATCTTCCGCGCTGCGCGCCATAGGGCCAGCCTGATCCAAACTAGAAGCGAAGGCGATCATGCCGTAGCGCGACACCGTGCCGTAAGTCGGCTTGATCCCGGTGATGCCGCACAGCGCGGCGGGCTGACGTATCGAGCCGCCGGTGTCGGTCCCGGTCGCTGCCGCGCACAGGCGCGCCGCGACGGCGGAAGCCGCACCGCCAGAGCTGCCGCCGGGCACGGCTTTGATGTCCCAGGGATTGCGCACTGGGCCGAAATACGAAGTCTCGTTCGACGAACCCATGGCGAACTCGTCCATGTTGGTCTTGCCCAGATTGACTGCACCTGCCGCGTTGAATTGCGAGATGACGTGTGCATCGTAAGGCGCGATGAAGTTGTCCAGCATCTTCGAGCCGCAGGTGGTGCGCCAGCCGTGTGCACAGAAGATGTCCTTCTGTGCGATGGGGATGCCGGTCAGGGCTTGAGCCGACCCGTTCGCCAGCATGGCATCGGCGGCGCGCGCCTGAGCCAGGCTCTTGTTGGCCTCAACGGTCACATAGGCGTTCAGCACCGGGTTATGGGTGGCGATGCGATCCAGATACAGCCGGGTCAATTCGACGCTGGAGATTTTTTTGGCGCGCAGCGCGTCGCCTTGTTGTTGCAGACTGAGATTGAGCATGGCGGTTATTCGATGACTTGTGGGACGAGATACAGGCCGCCTTCGACTTGAGGGGCGATAGCCTGGAAAGCCTCGCGCTGATTGGGTTCCGTGACTACGTCCTGGCGCAGACGCTGGGACAGTTCCTGGGCGTGGGACATGGGTTCGATTCCGCTGGTATCGACTGCCTGCATTTCGGCGATGAGTTCGAAGATGCCCGACAATTGCGCGCGCGCTGCCGCGATTTCGGTATCGTCCATCGCCAATCGCGCCAAACGGGCGATTTTCTGTACATCCTGGGTAGTAAGTGACATAGCAAAAACTTTATTGGAATAAGGCGAATAGGTTATCATATTAGGGTTTATCGGCACACCACTTTGACTACGGGACACATCATGTTTGGATTTTTGAACGGCTATTTTTCTAACGATCTGGCAATCGACCTCGGCACTGCCAACACGCTGATCTGGTTGCGCGGGCAGGGCATCGTGCTGAACGAGCCATCGGTCGTGGCGATCCGCCAGGAAGGCGGCCCCAACGGCAAGAAAGTCATCCAGCAGGTGGGCCTGGGGGCCAAGCAGATGCTGGGCCGCACGCCCGGCAACATCACCGCCATCCGTCCGATGAAAGACGGCGTGATCGCCGATTTCACCGTCACCGAGCAGATGCTCAAACAGTTCATCCGCAAAGTCTACAAAGCCGGCATCTTCAGCCCCAGCCCGCGCATCGTGATCTGCGTGCCGTGCGGCTCGACCCAGGTGGAACGCCGCGCGATACGCGAGTCCGCGATCAATGCCGGCGCGCGCCGTGTGGAGTTGATCGAAGAACCCATGGCGGCGGCGATCGGCGCGGGTCTCCCGGTTGAGGAGGCGACCGGTTCCATGGTCGTGGACATCGGCGGCGGCACGACCGAGGTCGGCATCATCTCCCTGGGTGGCGCGGTGTACTCCGGCTCGGTGCGCGTCGGCGGCGACAAGTTCGACGATGCCATCATCAATTACATCCGCCGCAACTACGGCATGCTGATCGGCGAGACCACCGCCGAAGACATCAAGAAGACCATAGGCTCGGCGTTCCCCGGTTCGGAAGTGCGCGAGATGGAAGTCACCGGCCGCAATCTGGCCGAAGGCGTGCCGCGCAGCTTCACCATCTCCAGCAACGAGATTCTGGAAGCGTTGACCGAACCGCTGAACAGCATCGTCAGCGCGGTCAAGATCGCATTGGAACAAACGCCGCCGGAACTGGGTTCGGACATCGCCAAAAAAGGCATGGTGCTGACCGGTGGCGGCGCGTTGTTGCGCGATCTGGACCGCATGCTCATGGAAGAGACCGGCCTGCCGGTGTTGATCGCGGACGACCCGCTCACCTGCGTGGTGCGCGGCTCGGGGCGCGCTCTGGACAGCCTGGATAAATCGTCCAACATCTTCACCACCGAGTGATGGTGCTGGGAAGGCGGCCAGTGGGAATGGGTGAGTGGGAAGGGAGAGGCGGGTTTTCTCCACTTCCCACTTCCCGCTTTCTGCTCTCCATATTCCACTCACCGCTTGCCCGTTTGCAGCGATGCTAGACAACACCCACTCTTTCCGGTTCTTCAATCGCGGTCCCAGCCCGATGGCCAGGCTGGTGTTCTTCGCGATGCTGTCGCTGCTGCTGATGTTCATCGATGCCCGCTATCGCTATCTGGAATCCGCGCGCGGCACGCTGTCGGTAATCGTCGCGCCTATCCAGGCACTGGCGACGTTGCCGGGGCGGATCTGGAATCAGGTGGGTGATTATTTTTCCGCGCAAAGTGACTTGAAGAATCAGAACCAGTTGCTGGGCCGGCAACATCTTGGCGACGCGGCACAGCTTGCGCAGCTGCAATCGCTGCAAGCGGAGAATCAGCAACTGCGCAAGCTTGCCGCACTGTCCGCACGCGCCACTTATTCCTCGCAATTGGCCGAGGTGATCTATATCGAGCGCGATCTGTTCAAGCGCAAGGTCATCGTCAACAAAGGGGCGGACGCACATCTGCAAGCCGGGCAGGTGGTGATGGATGACGAGGGCATCGTCGGGCAGATCACCCGCGTGTATCCATGGCTTTCAGAAGTCACGCTGATTACCGAAAAAGACCACGTCGTACCGGTGCAGGTGTTGCGCAACGGTCTGCGTACCATCATCTTCGGCGCGGGCGACACCAGCCAGCTAAAGTTGCGCTATATGCCCATCAGTGCCGATCTCGTCGAGGGGGATATGCTGGTCACGTCGGGCATAGACGGCATCTATCCCGCCGGTATCCCGGTCGCCAAAGTCACCAGAATCGAGCGCGACGCGGCGTATCCGTTCGCGCGCGTGACCTGTCTGCCCGTGGGCGGCGTGGATAAGCATCGTCATCTGCTGATCCTGTCCAGTTTGCCCAAATTGCCCGAGTTGCCTGCCGCCGAGCCCGGCAGCGAAGACGGCAAAAACCCCAAGGCAAGGCGGAAGAAATAATGGCTTTGCTCGATCATCCCAAAACCGAGATCCAACGCCCGGTCGGCAATCTGTTCATCGTGTCCAGCATTGTGGTCGCGCTGTTGCTGAACGGTCTGCCCTGGCAGGGCTACGCGCTGATGCTGCGCCCCGATTTTGTCGCCGTGTTGCTGCTGTACTGGTGCATGCATAAGCCGATGCGTATCGGCATCGGTCTGGCATGGCTGGTCGGCATCTTCGCCGACGTGGCGGATGCCAGCCTGTTTGGCCAGCACGCGCTCACCTACACCATCCTGGCGTTCGGCGGTGTGGTGCTGCACCGCCGCCTGCAGATGTTCGATCTGCGCCAGCAAACCACCCAGGTGCTGGGGCTCTTCGTGCTCACCTACACCGTGTACGCGCTGGTGCATTGGCTGGTGAACGGCGAAGTGATCTGGGGATATTTTCTGGGCTGCATCACCTCCACCTTGCTGTGGATTCCGCTCAGTCTCGTGTTGCAGGCATTGCGCCAGATTCGAGTGGGCCGAGACCAGCGATGAAGCGGCATGTCGAACTCAAAAACCATCTCCGGGAAATCTTCCACTTCCGTCTGCGCTTAGCGGTCAGCATCGGCTTCACGCTGGTGCTGCTGGCAATCCTGTTGTTGCGCTTCGTGTATCTGCAGGTCGTGCGCCATGATTATTATCAGACGCTGGCGGAAAGCAACCGCATCTCCATCGTGCCCATCGTGCCGAATCGCGGGCTGATACTGGATCGCAACGGCATCGAGATGGCGCACAACTATTCCGGCTACACGCTGGAGATCACGCCGGGCAAAGTCGCGAACATCGAGGCGACCATAGACGAGCTGGCGACGCTGGTGATCATCGCGCCCAAAGACCGCAAACGGTTCAAAAAACTGCTGGCGGAAAGCCACAACCTCGAATCGGTGATGATACGCAACCGTCTCAGCGACGAGGAAGTGGCGCGCTTCGCCGCGCAGCAATACCGCTTCCCCGGAGTCGAGATCAAAGCGCGCCTGCTGCGCGACTATCCCTATGCCGACAAGGCCGCGCACCTGATCGGCTACATCGGGCGCATCAACGAGACCGATGTCGATCAGCTCGAGGAAAACGATCTCGCGGCGAACTATCGCGGTTCCGATTACATCGGCAAGACCGGCTTGGAACAGAGCTACGAAAGCGAGTTGCATGGCACCACCGGCATCGAACAGGTGGAGGTCGATTCCGGTGGACGCGCGGTGCGCCTGCTGTCGCGCACTCCGCCTGTTTCGGGCAACACGCTGGTGCTGAGCATAGACGCGAAACTGCAGGAGATTGCCGAACAGGCGTTCGGCAACTATCGCGGCGCGCTGGTCGCCATCGACCCGAGCAACGGCGAGGTGCTGGCCTTCATCAGCAAGCCCGGCTACGACCCCAGCCTGTTCATCGACGGCATCGATCCGCAAAGCTGGGACGAGCTGAACAACTCGCCCGACCATCCGCTCAACAATCGCGCGCTGCGCGGCCAGTATCCCTCCGGCTCGACTATCAAACCCTTCATGGCACTGGCGGGTCTGTTCTACAACATCCGTTCGCCCGAACGCGCCATCAGCGACCCGGGCTATTACACCTTGCCGGGCAGCAGCCACCAATACCGCGATTGGAAAAAAGGCGGGCACGGCATGGTGGACATGTTCAAGTCCATCGTGGTGTCGTGCGACACTTACTACTACGGTCTGGCCACCGAGCTGGGCATAGACAATATCTACAATTTCCTGTCGCGCTTCGGCTTCGGCAAAAAGACCGGCATCGATCTGGACGGCGAGACTTCCGGCCTGCTGCCCTCGCAGGAATGGAAGATGAAACGCTATCACCAGAAATGGTATGCGGGCGATACCGTGTCGGTCGGTATCGGTCAGGGTTACAGTCTGGTCACCCCGATGCAGCTGGCCTATGCCACCGCTACGCTGGCCAACAACGGTGTGGGATACCGACCGCATCTGGTGAGGGAGATACGCAGTCCGCGCAGCGGGGAGAGCCGGATGATCACGGTGCCGCCGGAAGCCGACCTGCATTTGAATCCCGAACATCTGGATCTGGTGAAACGCGCCATGGTGGCGGTGACCCAACCGGGCGGCACGGCGGTGGCGGCATCGCTCGGGGCAAGCTACCACATCGCGGGCAAGACCGGCACGGCACAGGTGGTGGGCATGAAGCAGGGAGAGAAATACGATGCCAGCAAGATCGACGAGCGTCACCGCGACCACGCCTGGTTCATCGCCTTTGCCCCCGCCGAGCAACCCAGGATCGCGCTGGTGGTCCTGGCTGAGAACGGCGGTCACGGCGGCGGCACCGCCGCACCCATCGCGCGCAAGGTGATGGATTATTATCTGCTCGGCAAGATCCCCACGCCCTTGCCCGATACGGCGGAAAGCGAGGATGCTCCCCATGACTAAGCGACAACTGTGGCTGCGTTTCATCGCCCACCTCGACCCCATGCTGCTGCTGGGGTTGGCACTGCTGATGCTGACCAGTCTGCTGATCCTGTTCAGTGCCAGCGACGGCAGCTGGCTGCGCGTCGCGGCGCAGGGCGGGAACATCCTGGTGGCACTGGTGTTGATGTGGGTCGTCGCCAATCTGCCGCTGCACTATCTGATGCGCACCGCCATGCCGATCTACCTGCTCGGCATGATTTTGCTGCTGGGCGTGCTGACCCCGCTCGGCGTCAACAGCCACGGTGCGACGCGCTGGCTGAACATCGGTGTGGCGACCATCCAGCCTTCCGAGTTGATGAAGATAGGCGTGCCGCTGATGATGGCCTGGTACTTCGAGAAGCACGAAGCCACGCTCACCTGGAAGAATTATCTGGTCGCGGCGGGATTGCTGCTCGTTCCGGTCGGACTGATCGCGCGCCAGCCCGACCTGGGTACGGCCTTGCTCATCTCCGCGAGCGGTTTCTACGTGTTGTTTCTGGCGGGGTTGAGCTGGCGCATCATCGGCGGGATGGTGGTGGCGGGATTGGCCAGTGCGCCGGTGCTGTGGACCATGCTGCACGATTATCAGAAGCATCGTATCGAGATGCTGTTCGACCCTTCGCAAGACGCGCTGGGCAAGGGCTACCACACCATCCAGGGCATGATCGCGGTGGGCTCGGGGGGCCTGCTCGGCAAGGGTTACATGGCCGGTACCCAGACGCATCTGGATTTCCTGCCCGAGCGCACCACCGATTTTATTTTCGCGGTCTATTCCGAAGAGTTCGGGCTGCTCGGCAATTTCATTTTGCTGTGCATGTATTTGTTCGTCATCGCGCGCGGTTTCATGATCACCGGCAGCGCGTCGACGTATTTCACGCGTCTGATGGCGGGCAGCATCACACTGACCTTCGCCACCTACGCTTTCGTCAACATGGGCATGGTGAGCGGCATCCTGCCGGTGGTGGGTGTGCCGCTGCCGCTGATCAGTTACGGCGGGACTTCCATGCTCACGCTGCTGCTCGGCTTCGGCATGCTGATGAGCATCGAAACGCACCAGAAACTCAACAAATCCTAGGGAGCAAACATGCAAGCAAAAATCATCCTCATGGCGGCCGCAACGTTGCTGCTTGCCGCGTGTGGCAGCACGCCGCAACGCGCGACACCTGCCGGATCCGTCATTCCGAATGCCGCACCGAACAGCGCACCGGCCTCCGGTGGCTATCTGGCGGGCGACGGCCCCGATGAAAATGTGCCCGCCCATCTGGATACCACGCCCGATGCCGAGCCGCGCGCCGAGCCGCTGCATCGCTACGCCAATCGCCCCTATAAGGCGTTGGGCAAGGAATATGTCCCGCTCACCAGTGTCGGCAACTACAAGGAGCGCGGCATCGCCTCCTGGTATGGCAAGAAGTTTAACGGCCAGCGCACTTCCATCGGCGAGACTTACGACATGTACGCGATGAGCGCGGCGCATACCACGCTGCCTGTTCCCAGTTACGCGCGCGTCACCAATCTCGCCAACCACAAATCCGTCATCGTGCGCATCAATGACCGCGGCCCGTTCATGCACGATCGTATCATCGACCTGTCCTACGCCGCCGCTTACAAGCTCGGCATCATCGGCGCGGGGAGCGCGGAAGTCGAAGTCGAAAGCCTGAAGCCGGATGCCGTCGTCAGCCCGGTCGCATCAATCGAGCCGGTACAGGTCACGCCATTGGAGAGTCCTGCGGCCAGTGCGCCCGTTGCCGTGTCCGGTGTCGCGGCCACCGCACCGGCCGGGGTTGCGGCAACACCGGTGGCATCCGTTGACGCAGCCCGCAACAGCGTCTATCTGCAACTCGGCGCATTTAAAACAGAGACCAGCGCGAAGCAATTCATGGCGAAGATGCAGGCCAAGCTGGGTCGTATTCCGCAAAAACTGGCGATCCAGCGGCAGGACGGATTGCTGCGTGTCCGGCTCGGGCCCTATGCCAATGCAGCGGAAGCTCGCGCCGCCGCCGAAAAGCTGCATGCCAGGCTGGGCGTGAAACCGTTCGTTAGCCCCAAAAGCTAGGGCGGTACGGCAGGGTGCGCCAGAAAATGCAGGGGGCTGCGCAGCCGGAAAGCGTCGCCCAAATTCATAGCGATAAAACTATAATCGCGCTTTTGTGATCAATGGTGGGTCGCGCACCCACGGCGAAGGTACATAGCATGCTGGACATACAAACATTACGGAACGATTTGGCAGGAGTGGCGGCGCGTTTGGCGACGCGAGGCTTCGTGTTGGACACGGCGCGGTTCGAGCAGCTGGAAGGCGAGCGCAAGCTCGTCCAGACGCGCACGCAAGAGCTGCAAGCCCGTCGCAACGCGGCGTCCAAGCAGATCGGTTTTGCCAAATCCAAGGGCGAGGACGTGACGGCCATCATGGCCGAGGTGGCGAATCTGGGTGATGAGTTGAAGCAAGCCGAAGCGCAATTGGCCGTCGTGCTGGCGGAATTGCAGGCATTGCTGGAAGGGTTGCCCAATACCCCGCATGAAAGTGTGCCGGTGGGAAAATCCGAGGCGGACAACGAGGAAGTGCGCAAAGTCGGCAGCAAACCGAGTTTCGATTTTGCGGTGCAGGATCACGTCAGTCTGGGCGAAGGCCTGGGCGGACTGGATTTCGAGACAGCGGCAAAAATATCCGGTGCGCGCTTCTCCTTGCTGAAGGGCGGCCTGGCGCGCCTGCACCGCGCGCTGGCGCAATTCATGCTGGACACGCATACCGACCAGCACGGCTACACCGAGGTGTATGTGCCGTATCTGGTGAATGCCGCGTCGATGCGCGGCACGGGGCAGTTGCCCAAGTTCGAGGAAGACCTGTTCAAAGTGCCGCGTCAGATGGGCGAAGGCATCGAGAATTTCTATCTGATCCCCACCGCCGAAGTGCCCGTGACCAACATGGTGCGCGACGAGATCGTGCCGCTGGAAAGCCTGCCGATGAAGTTCGTCGCGCATACGCCGTGCTTCCGCTCCGAGGCGGGGTCGGCCGGACGCGATACGCGCGGCATGATACGCCAGCACCAGTTCGATAAAGTTGAACTGGTGCAGATGGTGCATCCGGACGATTCTTCCGCCGCGCTGGAGCAGTTGCTGGGGCACGCGGAAACGATATTGCAACAGCTCGGTCTGCATTACCGCGTGGTGAAGTTGTGCAGCGGCGACATCGGTTTTTCTGCGGCGATGACTTACGACATCGAGGTGTGGCTGCCCGCGCAGGACACCTACCGCGAGATCTCATCCTGCTCGAGTTTCGGGGCCTTTCAGGCGCGCCGCATGCAGGCGCGTTTCCGCAACGCGCAAGGCAAGCCGGAATTGCTGCATACCCTGAATGGATCGGGTCTGGCGGTGGGACGCACCCTCGTTGCAGTTCTGGAGAATTTCCAGCAAGCCGATGGCAGCGTGGTGATACCAGAAGTGCTGAGACCCTACATGGGTGGGTTGGAAAGTCTGCGCGGTTTGAAGTGATCAGGCGGGAGTGTCGCCGGACATTTTTTTCAGCGCGTCCTTGAGCGGCGAATCCGACAGGCTGTCGCCGAATTGTTTAAGCGTATCGTGCGCCGTCGGGCTTAACTGGCGTGCCCTTGCCCTGTTTTGCGGTGCGGGGTAGGAAACTTGCACCTTGACGCGGATTCCGCTAACGTGCGCGCCCTCATTTTTTAGTTTTTCCAATATCTCCGGTGCAAGCTGGCGCAATTTGGCGGCGACGGCGGCATTGCCGGTGGCGAGGGTCAATATGCCGAACTCCAGACTCAGCACTTGCGCGGCTTGCGCGAGATAGGCCGGGGTCGCCGCGCAGAACTGTTGTTGCAGCGTGAGCAAAGTCTGTGCTTTGGCCAGTATCGAGCGGAATTCGGCGTTGTTGTTCAGCAGGTTCTTGAGTGGTTGAGTCACAACTTTTAATCGGGGCAAAGAGGGAGCGGTGATGAATATTATTCTAGTTTCCAGTCGTCTGGCCAAAACCCGCAGTATTTCTTTGGGCGGCAAGCAAATCGCGCTGGCATTATTGCTGCTGATGGTGCTGACCATGATGTTGGCGAGTGCGTTGCAAAACGTGCTGTTGCGTTTCGCGCCCGAGAGTCTGAGCGGCGCGGCGCGGACCATCCTGCTCAGCGGCCAGGAAGTCGAGCGGCAAAAGCAGCAGGCTTATGTGCAGGCCAGCCTGCAAGCGATGGCGGCCAAGGTCGGGCAGATGCAGGCGCAGATGCAGCGTTTGGATGCGCTGGGCGGGCGGTTGGCGAAATTGACCGGCATGAATCCGGCGGAGTTTTCTTTTGACAAGCCGGTTGCGCAGGGCGGGCCGCTGGTGACCTCGTCCGCATCCGATGTCGGGGTGGCCGACCTGGAGCGCGAGTTGAAGAACATGACCCTGCTGGTGAGTGATCGCGGCGACAAGCTGGCCGCCCTGCAAACCATGCTGATGCAGAATCAGTTGAGCCAGAGACTATTGCCTTCGGTGGCCCCGGTCAAAGACGGCTGGTATTCCTCCAACTTTGGCTGGCGTGTCGATCCTTTCAACGGCCAGAGCGCGATGCACGAAGGGGTGGATTATGTGGTACCCGAGGGCACGCCTATTTACGCTTCGGCGGGTGGTGTCGTGTCGTACGCGGATAACCATCCGAGCTATGGTAATATGGTCGAGATCGAACACGGCAACGACATCATCACGCGTTATGCCCATGCTTCAAGGCTGCTGGTCAAGGTGGGTCAGGTGGTGAGACGCGGCGACAAGATCGCCGAAGTCGGCAGTACCGGACGCTCCACGGGCAACCATCTGCACTTTGAAGTTCGCTATAAAGGTATCGCCCAGAATCCGGTGCGTTTTTTGAAGAACGCCGCCAGTTGAAGACGGATGGTTTTGTACTGGGGCGAGGTGATAGTCATCCTCGCCTTTTTTATTTGTCGCCAAGAAAAACGAAAACATGATTTCCAGTGTGCTAAAAAGTATCTTCGGTAGCCGTAACGACCGCTTGCTCAAGCAGTATCGCGCCACCGTTCTCACCATCAATCAATTCGAATCCTCGATCGGCAAGCTCAGTGATGAGCAGTTGCGCGGGAAGACCGAAAGTTTCAAGCAGCGTTCCGCGCAGGGCGAGTCGCTCGACAGCCTGCTGCCGGAAGCCTTTGCGGTGGTGCGCGAGGGTAGCCGCCGCGCCCTGGGGATGCGCCATTACGATGTGCAACTCATAGGCGGCATGGCGTTGCATTACGGCAAGATCGCCGAGATGCGCACCGGCGAAGGCAAGACGCTGATGGCGACCTTGCCTGCCTACCTGAATGCGATCTCCGGTCGCGGCGTGCATGTGGTGACGGTCAATGATTATCTGGCCAGCCGCGATGCGGCGTGGATGGGCAAGCTGTACCGCTTCCTCGGGCTGTCGGTGGGTGTGATCCTGTCGCAGATGGATTCGCGCGACAAGCAGGCGGCCTATGCAGCCGACATCACCTACGGCACCAACAATGAATTCGGCTTCGACTATTTGCGCGACAACATGGCGACGCAGCGCGAGGAGCGTTTCCAGCGTCGGCTCAATTTCGCCATCGTCGACGAGGTCGATTCGATCCTGATCGACGAGGCGCGCACGCCGCTGATCATTTCCGGCCAGGCCGAGGACGATGTGGCGATCTACGCGCAGATGAATCTGCTCGCGCCCAAGTTGCGCAAACAGAAAGACGAGGAGAGCGACGGCGACTTCAGCGTGGACGAGAAAAGCCAGCAGATCCTGCTCAGCGAAACGGGGCATGAACATGCCGAACAGCTGCTCGGCCAGGCGGGTTTGCTGCCCGCAGGCGGCAGCTTGTACGACCCGGCCAACATCTCGCTGATCCATCATCTGTACGCCGCTTTGCGCGCGCACAATCTGTATTTCCGCGACCAGCATTACGTGGTGCAGAACAACGAGGTGGTGATCGTCGACGAGTTCACCGGGCGGCTGATGTCGGGACGACGCTGGTCGGACGGGTTGCACCAGGCCGTCGAAGCCAAAGAAGGCGTGGCGGTGCAGAAAGAGAACCAGACGCTGGCATCCATCACCTTCCAGAATTTCTTCCGCATGTACGACAAGCTCAGCGGCATGACGGGAACGGCGGACACCGAGGCATACGAATTCCAGCAGATCTACAATCTCGAAACCGTCATCATCCCGCCGCACCGTCCGACCATACGCAAAGACCAGATGGACAAGGTGTACCTCACCGTGGGGGAAAAATATCGCGCGGTGATCGCGGACATCAAAGACTGTTATGAGCGCGGACAGCCGGTGTTGGTCGGCACCACCTCCATCGAGAATTCCGAGCTGCTGTCGCAATATCTGACCCGCGACAAGCTGCCGCACCAGGTGCTGAACGCCAAGCAGCATGAGCGCGAAGCCGACATCATCGCGCAGGCGGGCCGTCCCAAGATGGTCACCATCGCCACCAATATGGCGGGTCGCGGCACGGACATCGTGCTGGGCGGCAACATCGAGAAGTTGATCGAGCAGGTGCGTGAAGACGAGTCGCTGGACGAGGCGCATAAACTGCAACGCATCGCCGATTTGAAGAGTGAATGGCTGCCGGTACACGAGCAGGTGTTGGCCAGTGGCGGTCTGCACATCATCGGCACGGAACGCCACGAGTCGCGGCGGGTGGACAACCAGCTGCGCGGTCGTGCCGGTCGCCAGGGCGATGCGGGTTCCAGCCGTTTCTACCTGTCGCTGGAAGACCCGCTGCTGCGCATCTTCGCGTCGGATCGTGTCGCTGCGATCATGAACAAGTTCAAGTTGCCGGAAGGCGAGGCGATCGAGCATACCTGGGTCACGCGCGCGATCGAGAACGCGCAGCGCAAAGTCGAGGCGCGCAACTACGATATGCGCAAGCAAATCCTGGAATACGACGACGTGGCCAACGAGCAGCGCAAAGTGATCTACCAGCAGCGCACCGAGTTGCTGGAGAGTACCGACATCACCGAGACGGTGAGCGCGATGCGCGATGGGGTGCTGCAAAGCACCGTCGACCTGCATCTGCCACCCGGCAGCATGGAAGAGCAATGGGATGCGGTTGCGTTGCAGAGATCGCTATTGGCCGAGTTCGCGCTGAACCTGCCTGTGACGGAATGGCTGGAAACCGAGAAGCAGCTCGATCTCGCGGGGGTGGGCGAGCGCGTGCGCGAGCTTGGCCGGCAACAATACCAAAGCAAAGTGGAGCGGGTCG
>JABEVG010000076.1 GCA_013044075.1 Gallionella sp. | reverse complement strand
GTGGGTTACGGCTACGGGGGTAAATCGCTGCCGTTCTTCAAGAATTATTATGCGGGCGGAACCGGCTCCGTGCGCGGTTATTACCAGAACACATTGGGGCCGCGCGACAGCACCGACTTGGCGATGGGCGGCACTGGCTTGGTGGTGGGCAATGTGGAGGTCTTCGCGCCTTTTCCGGGTAGCAAGGAAAAGTCGTTGCGCTTGAGCGGCTTCATCGACGGCGGTGAGGTGACCGGCCCCACGTATTTCCCGGGTAGTATGGGGATGCGTTATTCGGCCGGTGTCGCCCTGACCTGGTTGTCGCCGATGGGTCCGATCAAGATCAGCTATGCCAACCCGTTGAACAGCCAGCCGCAGGATAATATACAGAGGTTCCAGTTCTCGATGGGCTCGATGTTCTAAGTGCTGTTTGACTGAAGTGCAGGGTTATTGGTACACGATAGCGTTGCCCGGTGCGGATGCGGTATGCTCGACCATGCGACCGGATGATGGTTCAAGGACGAGATGGTGCAAGAACGAATTTATAGGGCGTGTTAATCAGGGTTTAAGGAGTCAAAAAATGAAAACGATATGGCTGGCAGGTTGTTGCGCGATGTTGATCGGTTCGGGTTTCGCCCATGCGGGTGAGTTCAAGGTCGGGGTCGTGGATACCGAGCGGGTGCTCAGAGAATCCGTGCCCTCCATCAAGGCTGAAAAAAAGATCGAGAAAGAATTCTCGGCGCGCGATGCCGAAATCAAAGCACTCATCAAACAGGCCAAGGATTTGCAGGCAGTGCTGGAAAAAGACAACAACAAGTTGTCTGATGTCGACCACCGCAATAAGGAGCGTGAATTGACCGCCATCAATGTCAACTTGCAGCGCATGCAGCGCGAATTTCGCGAGGACTTGAATCTGCGCAAGAACGAAGAATTGGCTGCCGTGCTGGACAGGGCAAACAAAGCCATACAGCAGATCGCCACGACGGAAAAATACGATTTGATCTTGCAGGAGGCGGTATACCGTAATCCCAAGATCGACATCACCGACAAGGTGATCAAGTTCCTGGCGAACGATAAAGCCGATGGCGCGGATAGCAAAGATACCAAAGACAGTAAAGACAACAAAGATACCAAAGACAGCAAATAAGCGATGCGGCAGATGAAAGCATACCGCCTTGACGACATCGCAGCCCGGTTGGGGGGGAGGGTGTTGGGCGATGGTAGCGTGACCGTCACGCAGATCGCCACACTGGAAGCCGCGACCGATACACAGATCAGTTTTCTGACCAACAGCAAGTATCGCGCGCAGTTGGCGCATACCCGGGCTGGCGCGCTGATATTGTCCGATGCGGATGCCGATGCCACCGATATGCCGCGCATCGTTTCCGATAACCCTTACGCTTACTTCGCCAAAGTTTCGGCTTTGCTGAACCCGCTGTCCGACGTGCAGTCCGGAATTCATCCGAGCGCGGTGGTGGCGGCGAGCGCGACTATCGACCCGACCGCGAGCATCGCCGCCACGGCGGTGATAGCGGAACATGCGGTGATTGGCGCGCATGCGGTGATTGGCGAGGGCTGTTCGGTCGGCGAGAACGTGGTGATCGGCAGTCACGCCAGGTTGTATCCGCGCGTGGTGATCTACCACGATTGCGTGATTGGTGCGCGTCTCATCGCGCATGCGGGTGTGGTGATCGGCGCGGATGGTTTCGGTTTCGCCCTGGACGGCGACCATTGGGTCAAGATTCCGCAGATCGGCCGGGTGCTGATCGGCGACGATGTGGAGATCGGCGCGAACACCACGATAGACCGGGGCGCATTGGCCGACACGGTCATCGAAGACGGGGTGAAGCTGGACAACCAGATCCAGATCGCGCACAACGTGCGCGTCGGCGCGCATACCGTTATCGCCGGTTGTGTCGGCATCGCGGGTAGCGCGAGCATCGGCAAATATTGCCGCATCGGCGGCAGCGCGGGTATTTTGGGGCATTTGCAGATTGCCGATCATGTCGAGATCGCCTCGTTTTCGCTGATCGGGAAATCCATACGCGAACCCGGTTCATATGCCGCGATCTACCCGTTCTCCAAGACCGGGGAATGGCGCAAGAACGCGGTACATCTGCGCCATCTCGATGATCTGGTCGGACGTGTCAAGACATTGGAACAAGAAATCAAATCATTAAAAGGAAACGCATCATGAGCGTCCAAATGAACATCCACGAAATTCTGGAAACACTGCCGCACCGTTACCCTTTTTTGCTGGTGGACAGAGTGCTGTCCATGGATCCGGGCAAAGAGATCGTGGCGTTAAAGAATGTCACGATCAACGAGCCGTTCTTCCCCGGCCATTACCCGCATCACCCGGTGATGCCCGGCGTGTTGATCATCGAGGCGATGGCGCAGGTGGCCGCCTTGCTGTCGTTCAAATCCATGGTGACCGACACCGAAAAGAAATCGGTGTACTACTTCGCGGGTATCGACGGCGCGCGCTTCAAGCGCCCGGTGACGGCGGGCGACCAGATTATTTTCAAGGTGACGCTGTTGCGCAGCATGCGCGGCTTGTTCAAATTCAAGGCGATCGCCGAGGTGGATGGCCAGCTCGTTGCTGAAGCCGAATTGATGTGTACCTCAAAAACCGTGGAGTAATCTGGGCATGATCCATCAGACTGCAATCGTTCATCCGGATGCCAAACTCGCCAGCGATGTCGAGATCGGTGCGTACACCCTCATCGGCGCGCATGTCGAGATCGCCAGCGGCACGGTGGTGGGGCCTCATGTGGTGATCAACGGCCATACGCGCATCGGCAAAAACAATCGTATCTTCCAGTTTTCTTCCCTGGGTGAGATACCGCAGGATAAAAAATATGCCAACGAGCCGACGCGCTTGGAGATCGGCGACAACAACACCATACGCGAGTTCTGCACATTCAACTTGGGCACGGTGCAAGATGCCGGTGTGACACGCATGGGCGACGACAACTGGATCATGGCTTACGTGCATATCGCGCACGATTGCCAGGTCGGCAGCCACACCATCATGGCGAACGGCGCAACCTTGGGCGGTCATGTGCATGTCGGCGATTGGGTGTTTCTGGGCGGGCTTTCGGGCGTGCATCAATTTGTGCGCATCGGTGCTCATGCGATGACCGGTTTTCAGACCCGCCTGGCTCAGGATCTGCCTCCCTACGTCACGGTCGCGGGCAATCCTGCCGAGGCGCACGGCATCAATTCGGAAGGCCTCAAGCGGCGCGGATTTAGCGGC
>JABEVG010000075.1 GCA_013044075.1 Gallionella sp. | reverse complement strand
GCAACAGGGCGTGGATCGCATCGTCGTGCAACTGCCCGGCGTGCAGGACACGGCGCGCGCCAAAGATATTCTGGGGCGTACCGCGACCCTGGAAGTGCGTCTGGTCGATGACGAACACCAGCTGGACGCAAGCGGTGTCGCCCCGTTCGGCACGGAAGCGTTCAAGGACAGGGAAGGCAAGACGCTGCTGGTGAAGAAGCAAGTGTTGCTGACCGGCGAACGCATCAACGACGCGCAACCCGGCTTCGACAATCGCGACAACGAACCGGCTGTGCATATCAATCTGGACGGGGTGGGCGCGCGCAAATTCAAAGAAGCCACGCGCGAGAACGTCGGCAAGCGCATGGCGATCATCCTGTTTGAAAAGGGCAAAGGCGAGATCGTCACCGCGCCGGTGATACGCGAAGAGATCGGCGGCGGGCGCGTGCAGATCAGCGGCCGCATGACCACCGAGGAAGCGCAGGACACCTCCCTGCTGTTGCGTGCCGGTGCTCTGGCCGCACCGATGGAGATCGTCGAAGAGCGCACCGTCGGCCCGAGCCTGGGCGCGGACAATATCGCGCGCGGTTTCAACTCCACCAAGATCGGCTTCATGCTGATCGCCGTGTTCATGGTCGCGTACTACCTGATGTTCGGTACGATTTCGGTGTTCGCGCTGGCGGCCAACCTGCTGTTGCTGATCGCCCTGTTATCCATGCTGCAAGCCACGCTGACACTGCCGGGCATGGCGGGTATCGCGCTGACGCTGGGTATGGCGATCGACTCGAACGTGCTGATCAACGAGCGCATCCGCGAGGAACTGCGCAACGGCATCAGCCCGCAAGCGGCCATTCACGCCGGTTACGACAATGCCTTCGCCACCATCGTGGACTCCAACATCACCAACCTGATCGCCGGTATCGCGCTGTTCCTGTTCGGCTCCGGTCCGATCAAAGGTTTCGCAGTCGTGCTGTGTCTGGGGATACTGACTTCGATGTTCAGTGCGGTGCTGGTGTCGCGCGCATTGGTCAATCTGCTGTATGGCAGCAAGGCGCGACTGAATAAAGTCGCCATAGGTTAAACGACTCGCACCGCGAGACGTTTGTTCCCTCTCCCGCCGGGAGAGGGGTAGGGAGAGGGAGCGAGTGGTCAGACTTCGCTCGCTAGGTTAAGGAAAGCACATGGAATTTTTTAAGATCAAACGCGACATTCCGTTCATGAGTTACGGTCGTTACACCACGTCGATTTCGCTGGTGACATTTCTCATCGCGGTGGCCTTCCTGGCGACCAAGGGGCTGAATTTCGGCGTGGACTTTACCGGCGGCACGGTCATGGAAGTGCATTACGCACAGGCCGCCGAACTGAACAAAGTCCGCGAACAATTGACGGTCGCGGGTCTGCCCGACGCGCAAGTGCAGAATTTCGGTTCCAGCCACGATGTGCTGATCCAGATCCCGCTCAAGCAGAATAAGGCGGGTGCGAAACTCAGCGAGCAAGTCATGGCGACCCTGCACCGGCAGGATGCCAGCGTGGAAGTGCGCCGTGTGGAATTCGTCGGGCCGCAAGTCGGCAAGGATCTGGTCGAGAACGGCGCGATGGCTTTGCTGCTGGTCTCGCTGGGTATCGTCGGTTATCTGTGGATACGTTTCGAATGGAAGTTCGGCCTGTCCGCGATCATCGCCAACCTGCATGACGTGGTCATCATCCTCGGCTTCTTCGCCTTTTTCCAATGGGAGTTTTCGCTGTCGGTGCTGGCTGCGGTGCTCGCGGTGCTGGGCTATTCGGTGAACGAATCGGTGGTGGTGTTCGATCGTATCCGCGAAAACTTCCGCAAGATGCGCAAGGCGGATACCGCCGAGATCATCGACAACGCCATCACGCGCACCATGTCGCGCACCATCATCACGCACGGCTGCACGCAGATGATGGTGTGCGCGATGTTGTTCCTCGGGGGCGAGACGCTGCATTATTTCGCCATGGCGCTGACCATCGGCATCCTGTTCAGCATCTATTCTTCGGTGCTGGTCGCCAGCCCGCTGTTGATGATGTTCGGCGTGTCGCGCGAAGACTTCATTAAACCGGAAAAGACCGCTGCGGAAGAAGTGTTGCCTTAAAAAAAGGCAGACGTAAGTTGGAAGTCGCTAGTCGCTAGTTAAAGCCGCGCAGCGACAACACCAACTTACGACTTACGACTACCAGCTTGGAAAACAATATGATTGATTTGATCCTGCATCTCGATACGCACTTGCTCGCCATGGCGCACGAGTATGGCTATTGGGTGTACGGCATTCTGTTCGCCATCATCTTTGCCGAGACCGGTCTGGTGGTCGCCCCGTTCTTGCCCGGTGACTCGCTGCTGTTCGTCGCGGGTGCACTATGCGGTCTGGGCGCGTTGGATATGAGCTGGCTGATGCCGGTGTTGATGATCGCGGCGTTTACCGGGGACAACACCAATTACTGGATAGGCCGTTTCCTCGGCCTGCATCTGTTCGATCTGTTCATCGGAAAATTCATCCGGCACGAACACCTGGACAAGACCCGCGCGTTCTATGAGGAGCATGGCGGCAAGACCATCATCTTTGCGCGTTTCCTGCCCATCGTGCGCACCTTCGCGCCCTTCGTTGCCGGACTGGGGCTGATGCGTTATCCGATGTTCGTGATGTTCAGCGTGTTGGGCAGCGTGGCATGGATCAGCTCACTCACGTTGGCGGGATATTTCTTCGGCAACATTCCGCTGGTGAAAAACAATCTCACGCTGATTATCGTCGCAATCGTTTTGCTCTCTTTTATGCCCGCGATCAGGGAGTTCATCAGGCATCGACGCAACCGCAGCAGCTGAGAAGGTCGCTGCAACGCCTCGGCACCGCATGGCAAAGGATACCGTCTTCCTCTGCCGCCGCCCTAAACCCACGCAATCCGCACAGACGACCCTTGCAAGCAGTATTCAACCGGCATTTGTGATTTTCTTCTCATGCATGTTGAGCAGCAGTTCCTGTTTGATTGCGCGCAGCCAGGTCTTGACTATCGCCTCGTTCTTTCCGCCTGTGCGCATCAGGATTCTTTGCCCGATGGAGCGTCCTTCCAGATCGGGGTCGGCATACTGGTAATACACTTTGGGTTGAACCAGTCTGACGGGTTCTTTGATGTCGGGCGCGACCAACAAGTCGTCGAGGACGACGATCAATCGATCATTGAAATATTTGTTCGGGTAGCCCAGGTTTTCGTAGGCTTGCTGGAACAAAGGATAGAGGCGGACATATAACCCGACCAGTTTTTTGGGATTGATCGCCTCGGCGATTTTTACGTAAGGCAGGTAGCGTGCGGCGTTCTCCGGGCTGATGGACAACGTATCCGCCGTGCCTGTGGTGAGAAATATTCCCGGCACGGGCTCGACCGGCATTACGCGCATGGGCGCACGTCTGCCGGGCAGATTGTCGATGGTTGCAACGATCCTGTGGACGATATGCTCGGTATAAAAGACGCGCATCAGCGATGGGTTATTGATTAACCCAGCCAAGGCGTCGAGTACGAAAGCGTCGCTGCCGGTCAGTGTCGGCAAGGGTGGTGTTACCGCAGGTGCCGCCAGCACCTGGTGCACTTCGGGAGTCGGTGGTGGTG
>JABEVG010000074.1 GCA_013044075.1 Gallionella sp. | reverse complement strand
TATATGCAGACCATGCAGATCGTCCGCCTCGGTCATAATATCCACGCCAACAGCACGCGCGACATACCCGCCTTCCGGCGCTTCTTCAACAATGAAATGAATTTCACTCATGGGTACTGTTGTCAGTGGCCAAGTAAACTGACCCACTTTTGGCCATTGACACATGTCCCAACCATCGGTCACGATGAGGGGAATACGCAAACTCTTGCGTCGGGGCGAAGATGCCAGGAGATACAATCAGATCACCATCTTCGTTAAAAGTGATCAGAAAACGGTCAAACAGCGCACGATCCAGCGGGTTCATTATTTGACGGCTTAAGTTGGGCTGTGTGTTTTCTGAATCTGTTCAGGAAGATTTTAGTGTCGATTATGCGCAAGCTGTACCGCTGGCAATATGAGTCGTGGCAAATGCATACGTGTACATTGGTTTGTAAGCAGTTCGCGCCAATAGGGGTACACATGGTAACTGGCATTCTTTAGAGAAAATTCGTCAATACAAGTCTGCTCCAATTCGCCTGTCATACGGTATTCCACCACGAACGTTGCCTCGATTAGCGCACGTACTGAGAGTTTTTCGTTGGGCTCACTCAAATCAGCCCAGCGTGCGCCCATGTCCACAAACACGCGCAACAAACGCCCATCACCATCCTCCTCCATCACAACCGATTGCTTTACCACATGCAAAAACTGAACCGTTAGCTTGGAGTAATCAGCACAATACTTCGGGTCAAATTCCCCGAAACATCGTGCCAAGGAATCGCGCAGGTACACATCCTGAATCTGCAAGGCATCAATTGCATTTTGCAGGTTGGCATTTTCCGTCACGCATATCTCCGCGTGTTTTCTGGTTCGGGGCTGGAAGTCGACACCAAGCGCAAGTGCGGGGGGCGTCGTACAGGAATGACATCCGTCTCACTTTGCCAATTTGCCGACATCCAACGATCAGTCACACTCGCGCGTCCCAATGACACACCAGCCTGTTCAGCCAAATGCGCAAACGCTGCCGGCACTGCTTCCGCCAATCTCAACAGTTTATCCATTGCTTCAGACTGCGCCACATCATCACTTTCATACTTGGAAAATGCAACCGGGCCACCACCGAACACGCGTGCCGCTTGTATCTGATTGATGCTCAATTTTTCACGCAATGCCCGCACTTCGATGCCCGTCAACAAACCATCCACCGTTTTTTTGAATGCGATCATCGCCCGCTTGTTGCGGCGCACCTGATCAGCCGATGCTTGCTCGGCACCGCAGGCATCGCATACGGCAAAATATGAATTCAACGCCGCCTTTTGGCCATGGTATTCCACCATCGTTTCTTCGGTCTGCTCGTGCAACTGCCCTGCTTCGCACAGCGGACAGGTCGGGTAATTACTCATGATTTATCTCTCTCTTGGGGTTCGTGGCATGACACCAGCAACAACAGCTTACCGGTCTTGCCAATGGCAAATTTAACGTAGTATTCAAAAGCCATTTCTTTGTAGGCAGCCTTCACCCACTCGTTACGCAGCAGTTGATAGGCATCGCACGCCGCCCACGGACCGTTTGGTTGCTGCTCGCACCATTCCGAGTTGCGAAAACGCCCTCGTTGAAGTGTCTCTCGAACCAGCGCTTGCGCATCGGTTAGATCCAAAGCCAGTCGCAGCAGATCGTTTTTGCATTTCCGAGTCCAAGGCACAATGGCCGTTTCGCCCTGTTCCAGCAAGGCTTGCACCTCTGCTGGCTGATATAACGGCCCACCCGCAATGTCTCGTCTGGCCTGTGCGGAAGTCGGCGGAAGGCCCGAATAGGCACTCAAGTTTCCACGATTATTTACCATAATGGTAAGTAAAGTCCAGAGAAAGTTGCATAAAGATGCTCAGTGCCACTCGAAAAACGCCTTGTATAATGTTCGCGCAGCCCCCGGGCCACCGTTTGGGGAAGTGGGCGTCCATTCCATTACTATATTCATCTTCTGTTTACAAGGTAGCGGAGAGCGACGGCTACCACAGGGCAAACAGCATGGTGTTGTTGCTGATGGGCTTATCCCGGTTCCGGCCAGGAAAAACGTAGCGACTTCCACGGGAAATTTGCTTGAGTTCGGTCAGTAGGGTAATTGCCTGCCCTGCCAATGGAACGATGTGTTCCGTTTTCATCTTCATGCGTTGAGCAGGAATGGTCCACAGAGCATGGTCGAGATCAAACTCCACCCACTCCGCGCCGATCAGCTCATTGGTGCGGACGAAGGTCTGGGCCAGCAGTTGCAACGCGAGACGGGTTTGCCGGTCTCCGGTTTCGTCGTACCTGGCGATGGCACGCAATAACTCCGGGAGTTCCTCCGGACGAACGGCGGATTGATGCTGTTTGACATGGGGGGTTAGGGCCCCGCGCAGGTCAGCGGATCGGTTGCGGGAACAGCGTCCCGTAGCAGAATACAGCCTACTACGGACTGTAATTACAGCTAACTTGCTGTTATTAAACGGTTTTGTGGATGTTACGGGGCTTCTATGGACACAAAATTGGCGGAGTGGACGGGACTCGAACCCGCGACCCCCGGCGTGACAGGCCGGTATTCTAACCAACTGAACTACCACTCCATACAACAACAACGCAATATTAACCGCCGCACATTGCAGCCGTGCAACGGGTGACCAGATTAGGGCAAACCAATGATCTGATCATTTTTGGCACTCAGATTTAATCAAAAAAGAGTGGTTTAAAGCGAGCCCAGAACTAATTAATCTGGTGGGTGCTGAGGGGTTCGAACCCCCGACATTCGCCTTGTAAGGGCGACGCTCTACCAACTGAGCTAAGCACCCCCAAAGACCGCTAGTTTATCGCATCTTTCAGTGCTTTACCAGCCCTGAATTTGGGAACTTTTGCGGCTTTGATTTTAATTGCATCGCCCGTGCGCGGGTTACGACCCACACGAGCAGCTCGCTTGCCGACATAAAACGTGCCAAAACCCACCAAGGTCACCTGCCCCCCCTTCTTCAAGGTTTTCTTGACTGCATCCACTGCGCTATCCAATGCACGGCCTGCTGCCGCCTTTGAAATATCCGCTTCACTTGCAATATGATCGATCAGTTCAGTCTTATTCACCTGGATTCCCCTTTATTATTTAGGTGTGGGCGGTACAGTTAAAAACAGTGAGGCGAGGCACGTTTTCATTCCTCAGCGAAGATCTTTATAAAAGGCCGTTTAATTCATGTCAATCATTTTTTGAAAAATCAGCGCGTACAACCCGAGTTTCGTTGACGTCCTCCCCGGCATGAATGCCGGGGATTCCTACGGCGCTAAACAAGGGCGAACCCCTGAGTAGTCGCTTCGGCGGGTTCCTGCTTCACGGAAC
>JABEVG010000073.1 GCA_013044075.1 Gallionella sp. | reverse complement strand
CTCGCACGTCGCTACGGCATCGGCGGGTTCTGTTTCCATTACTACTGGTTTGGCGGCAAGCGCCTGCTGGAACGTCCGCTCGAACAGTTTGTGGCGATGCGCGACCTCGATTTCCCGTTTTGCGTCTGCTGGGCCAACGAAAACTGGACGCGGCGCTGGGATGGCCACGAACATGATGTGCTGATGGCGCAGAATCACTCGCCGGAAGATGATCTCGCTTTCATTCGCACCCTTGAGCCGCTCCTGGTCGACGCCCGTTACATCCGCATCGAGGGGCGCCCGTTGCTGGTTGTTTACCGGCCCTCGCTATTGCCAGATGCCGGCGCCACCGCGCAGCGATGGCGCGAACACTGTCGCACGACCGGCATCGGCGAAATCTTCCTCGCCATGGCCCAATTCGACGACGCGGATCCGCGTCGCTTCGGTTTCGATGCCGCGATCGAATTTCCGCCGCATGTTCTCGCGCGCGATCTGCCGGGGATCAACGCCGATGTCGCGATCATCAACCCTGCCTATGCGGGGCATGTCGTGGATTACGCGCAAGTGGTCGCGCGCGCGTGCGCCAGACCGTCACCCGGCTATCCGCTGATCCGCGGCGTATTCCCGTCCTGGGACAACGAGGCACGCAAGCCCGCCCGCGGCTACACCTTCGTTGGCTCCACGCCTGCACGCTATCGCGACTGGCTGCAGTTCGCCGTCGGCTACGCACAGGCCCATCCCGTGGCCGGCGAGTCCCTGGTGTTCATCAACGCATGGAACGAATGGGCCGAGGGCGCCTATCTGGAGCCCGACCGGCGTTATGGCTATGCCTATCTGCAGGCGACCCGCGAGGCGCTGGTGTCATCGGGCGGCTCCGTTGTGCCGAAGCCGATAAGTCGTGTTGTCGTGGTCTCGCATGATGCCCACCCACACGGTGCGCAGTACCTCGCGCTGCACATGGCGCGCCATCTGGCCGCGGGCTTTGCCGCCGAGGTCGAGATCGTGCTGCTGGGCGATGGTGATTTGGGCGCCGAGTTCGCCGCTGCGGCCCCGTTGCACTCACTGGCCGGGTGCGACCCGGAAGGCCCCGAGGCACGGGCACTGGCGGCCGATCTGGCGGCACGCGGTTTCGATCTGGCATTCTGCAACACGACGGTTTCGGGCTTGTTCGCCGCCACGCTGAGCGCGGCAGGCGTCCGCGTCGTCGCCCTGGTGCACGAACTGCCGGGAGTGATTGCGCAGTTCAAGCTGGAACGGCACGCACGCATGCTTGCGCAGTCCGCGCATGCAGTGGTCTTCCCGGCGGCACAGGTACGCGATGCGTTCACCGCCAGCGTGCCGCTGCAGCCGGAGCGCGCCCATGTCCGTCCGCAAGGGGCATACAAACGCAACCGTTACGCTGCGATCGGCGTGGCCGATGCTCGTGCCGAGTTGCGTGTGCGGCTTGGTATCGATGCGGATGCCCGCATCGTGCTTGGCGTCGGCTACGCCGATCACCGCAAGGGGATCGACCGCTTCATCGATGCGGGCATACGCGTACTGAGTGCCGATGCGCGTGCGCATTGTGTCTGGGTCGGGCATTGGGATACCGCGCACGAGGATCCGATGCGGCGCGCGATCGCCGCGTCTGGCTATCAGGGCCGCTTCCATTTTCCCGGACGCCAGGCCGATACCGATCTCTATTACGCCGGAGCCGATGTCTATGCATTGACTTCGCGCGAGGATCCGTTCCCCTCGGTGCTGTTGGAGTCGCTTCAGGCCGGAGTGCCGGTGGTGGCATTTGCCGGCAGCGGTGGATTTGCCGCGCTGCTGGAAGGGGTGGGGCGCCTGGTGGCGCAAGACGATGTTGGTGCGTTTTCCGATCAGATTCTCGAATTGCTCAGTGATCCGCAGGAGGCGGCGCGCCTCGGTGCTGTCGGTGCGGCGAGGGTGGCGTCCGATTTCAGTTTCCGCGCCTATCTGTTCGACCTGCTCGGTTTTGCCGGTCGTTCGCCACCGCGGGTTTCGGCGGTCATTCCCAACTACAACTATGCCCGCTACTTGCGTGAGCGCCTGACATCGATCGCACGGCAGTCGTTGCCGGTGTTCGAGGTCATTCTCCTCGATGATGCATCCACCGATGACAGCATTGCTGTGGCCAAGTCAGCCGCGCAGGAACTCGGGCTTGATCTTCGCATCGTGGTCAATGCCACCAACTCGGGCTCGGTTTTCCGTCAGTGGGCGCGCGGCGTCGAGTTGGCCCAAGGAGATCTAGTCTGGATCGCCGAGGCCGACGATCTTGCCGAGCCGGGATTTCTGGCTGCCGTCGTCCCCCCGTTTGACGATGCCGGCGTGGTGATGAGTTATTGCCAGTCGCGGCAGATTGATGCAGGTGGGCGAATCCTGGCGGAGGACTACCACGCCTACACCGACGAGGTCTCCGCGACGCACTGGCGTCAGCCCTACCGCAACGAGGGCGAGGACGAGATACGACGCTATCTGGCAGTGAAGAACACGGTCCCCAACGTCAGCTCGGTGGTGTTCCGACGCGCGGCGCTGCAGCAGGCGCTGGCGGAAGCGTTGCCGTCAATGCTGGAGTACCGCATCGCGGGCGATTGGCTGGCTTACGTCGCGGTGTTGTCGAACGGCAGCATTGCCTTCGATGCGCGCAGCTTGAATGCACACCGCCGCCACCCGGGCAGCGTGACCCTGGGTTCCGACCAGTGGCCGCACCTGCTCGAAGTCATGCGCGCCCAGCGCTGGATCCGGCAAAGACACCCACTTGCCGCCGAAGTCCGAAGCAGGGCGATGGACTATGCGCAAAGGCTTTATCAGCAGTTCGGCCTGGCTACGCCCCAGATGCCGACGATCGATCGGCACCGGATGACTGCAGCCTTGCTCGATTGATTACGCGTCCGAGAGAAAAGGAAAGCGAGTGAAGACGCATCGCGACGTTGAAATCAAATGGGTCGCTCTGTTCGCTTTATTTTTTATTTCAGACTTGGTGTTGATTAATGTGTTTACATTTGCGATGTCGCCAATTAATGGGGAGGACTACGGGCTTTCTCGAATGATTCATGGCACGACTATGTGCAAAAGATTGATTTGGATTGTACACAGGTCATGGTTTCAGATCACGCACTGGAACGCTAGGCTCGGCGAGCAGTTGGCAATTTTCTGGATGGAAATGCCGAGGGTATTTTTCGATGTTTCTTTTGTTTTATTTTACGTGGCCTTTATTTGGATTGTTGCGCGCTTAGCGTCATCGCGAAGGGTTTTCAGACGGACTCCAGAAAAATCGATTATCATGATGGCTATATCTGCCATATTTGTTGTATTGCTATGGCCAAGGTTTGAAGTATTTTATTGGAGAACAGGGTTTGCTGAATATATGCAACCCTTAGTTCTGAATCTCATTATTTTAATGGTTTTCTCAACTCATAAAAAAATTGTAGGTGATATTAAGGTAATATATTTTCCGCTCCTTGCTGTTGCGGCATTTGCAGCCGGTTTGTCTTTTGAGAATGTTGCTCCCGGAATATTCGTCTACATGACTTTGGTGATTTATTCTGACTTCCGGAAATACAAATTCTTGTCAAAGAAAATGATTGCTCTTGCTTCATGCTATCTCGCAGGGTGGATGCTCCTTGTGAGCGCCCCTTCAACAAGAATGCGCGAGCATATATACAGCAGAATGTATGGTTCTGCACAGCAGAACTTCAATTACTACATTGGCCGCATTTTGGATGTGGTATCGGTATTTTGGAATACTAGCTGGCCACTTGTACTGGCTTTAATGATAAGTACGCTTTTTGTGATATGCATTGGGCGGTTTAAACACCTGCGGTCAGTCTATCTCTTGTGTGTTGCGGCATTCATATCAAATGCGGTACTGATATTTGCGCCATACACGGATGCTAGGGCCTTCGTGTTCACCTGGGTCGTGATGAGCGTATGTTGTCTTGCGGTGATCGATCTGATCTTGCCGAAGAACGGCAAGTGGCGTTTAATTGTTGGAGGCATGTTTGTGCTGTTTGGCTTTATTGCGATTGGCGAAGCTATTGGAATATACTCTTACTATTTTGATTTTAATAATGAAGTAACGGCAAGGTCTGACTATATTTTGTCACATGCCGGATCGAGCCAATGCAAACATGGTC
The DNA here is from genome assembly GCA_013044075.1 of Gallionella sp. GTDB lineage: Bacteria > Pseudomonadota > Gammaproteobacteria > Burkholderiales > Gallionellaceae > Gallionella. Next base: position 611 of record JABEVG010000073.1, on the reverse strand, counting down.
TTCCGATTAGCCTGATTCCAAGCGCCGCAAGCCCTCGTGCCCTCACAAATCGCGAAATATGGGTAGCCAATAGCCTTAACCAAGTCAGCACCTACTTTGATTGCAAGTTGGTGCTGAGCAATGAAAAATAAGCTTAGATCATGCTTTCATGCTTTAAAAGGCGCGCTTTTGCTCAGCGCTCTGGCTATGGCGCTGCGGTGTTAGCGTGATAGCCTCGGAATGTTGATTTTGGGGCCTATACGTTTAGTGCAATAACCGATGCATAAAATTGTAGCGTCTCCGGATTCGCCAGCGCCTCGGTGTTCTTGACCGCCTTGCCGTTGATCACATCGCGCACGGCGATCTCGCTGATCTTGCCGGAGCGGGTGCGCGGGATGTCGGCGACCTGCAGGATCAGCGCGGGGACATGGCGCGGCGTGGTGTTGGCGCGGATCCGCGCCTTGATGCGCTCGCGCAAGGCGTCGTCAAGACTCAGCCCTTCGCGCAGGCGCACGAACAGCAGCACGCGCTCGTCGTTGTCGACGTGCTGGCCGACGGCGAGAAGTACCGCAACGCCTATTTCGCCAGGATCCCCGACGTCTGGTGCCACGGCGATTACGTCGAGATCACCG
>JABEVG010000072.1 GCA_013044075.1 Gallionella sp. | reverse complement strand
GCATGGTGCTGCGCGCGCCGTTCGATGGCATCGTTGCCGAGATCAGCGGCGAGTTGGGCGAATATGCCACCCCGTCGCCCCCGGGCATCCCCACTCCGCCCGCCATCGACCTGATCGATGACCATTGCCTGTTTGTCAGCGCGCCCATCGATGAAGTCGATGCCGCGAACATCAAGATGGGGCAGGTGGCGCGCATCACGCTGGATGCGATCAAAGGCAAGTCGTTCGCGGGCAGGGTCAAGCGTGTCGCACCTTATGTACTGGAGATCGAAAAGCAAGCGCGCACCGTGGAGGTGGAAGTCGATTTTGTCGAACCCCCTAGTTCCGAGAACTTGTTGGTGGGTTACAGCGCGGATGTCGAGATCGTGCATGCCAGCCACGCGAACGTGCTGCGCATCCCGACCCAGGCACTGTTGCCCTCGCAAAGCGCGCAGGAATCCAAACGTGTACTGCTGTACCGGCCTGCCGACCATGTGCTGGAAGAACGTGTCGTGACCGGCGGATTGAGCAGCTGGGAGCAGACCGAAATTACTTCCGGGCTGCAAAACGGCGACCTGATCGTGCTGTCGCCCGACCAGGCGGGTGTGAAAGCGGGCGTTAAGATCAAGCCGCAAGTAAGTAAACCCGCACAATGAAAAACCGGTGATCGCTTGGATACGTCGGCACACAACGAGCATTGGGATGTCGTTTGGCGTGATCGCCAGGGGCGGGTGCAGACGCTGGTGTTTGAGTTGGGGTGCGCTTTGTGCTACCGCGTGGTCATTCGCGAAGAGTACGACAAAGAACGATTCTTACAGGACTTTTTGCGTCCACCCGAGTCCGCGCTGCTGGTCTCTGACGGGGGCTTGCTGGGCAACATCAAAATCGATGAGAACCTGCTGTTGCCGCTGACTTATCGCGGGGTGGATACCGGCCTGCTTGAGTCGCGTGTGGTCGAGCTATTCGGGCAGTGCGGGCTGGATGAGGCGCAGACGCGACTGCTATTGGGCAGTTTGCCACACCAGCTTTCCCCTTATCAGAAGCGCGTGGTCGGATTTGTCCGCTCGGTTCTGCTACAGCCCAAAGTGATGGTTTACGTCTCGATCTGGCATGGGGTTGCGCAAGCGGAGAGTCGGCAGATCAACGGTTTTGACCAGATACTCCGCCGTTATGTGCCCGTTTGTACGAGCGTGTTCGTGGATTATGATGCACACGTGGACACCCCGTTACACGCGCATCAAACATTCTACTTGTAGGGATGAAATGAAAATATTTGCCGATCACGATAGCCGTATGGCGGCTTTGGAGAGAAAGGTGGGGCTGTTCATCTTCGCGGGCATAGGTGCGTTGGTGTTGTTGTTTGTCGTGATCGCCATCGAGCAGGGCATGTTTGCCAGTACCACGAAGTTGCGTCTCCATACCGACGATGCCAGTAATTTGCACGATGGCATGGAGATACGGCTGAGCGGATTCAAAGTGGGCAAGCTGGTCAAGATAGTATTGAGGGATGATGGCGTGATCGAGGCGACTCTTTCAGTCGATAACGAGTATCTGGCACATATTCGGCGCGGTGCGAAGTTGCGTCTGGTCGAGCAGGGTTTGTTGGGTGACAGCATCCTCGAAGTCATTCCAGGTGACCGGGGGCAACCTGCTCTGACAGCCGGAGAGGTGTTGCCCTTCGAGCGGCAGCTTGGTATGGATGCGCTGGCGCATGACCTGGTCGAACGGCTCAAGCCTATCCTGGATAACCTGAAGACCACCACCGCCGAGATCAATCGCCCCGACGGATTGTTGCAACATGCAAAATCGGTTGCGGTGCAAGTGGAAAAAGCCAGCGTGACGGCGACCGAATTGATGCGGCAAACCGAGAATGCCATTGCAACGAACAACCTCAAGCTCAATCAAGTGCTGGACAAGACCGATGCCCTGCTGGTCAAGGGTGATGGTGTGTTGGCCAACGCGCAGCAAATCACCTCCGAAATCGGCGAGATCACCACCGCATCCTCGGCAGACCTGGTGCCCATGATACGGGATGGCAGGGTGGTCGCAGAGGACGCGCGCAACATCATCAGTTCAAGCAAAGGGGTCTGGCCGATACGCAATTTCATCGACGCGGGCGGAGAGAAGATATTACCTATGGATAGTTACGGCGCACCCCATGTTCAGGGCAAATAAAAACATCATCCTGCTGTTCGGTTGCCTGATGCTGGTGGCGTGTGGGTCGGCACCGGAAAAGAAGAGCGCGCTCGGTGCGCAGGCAATCATGCACAGCGAGCGGGGGACGGATGCTTTCGCGCGGGGTGATTATGCGCGCGCGTTGAACGAGTACGGGCTGGCTTTGCGTGTCGATCAGGCGATAGAGGATGCCGCCGGGATCGCAGTCGCGCGCATCAATCTGGCCCGTGTGTGGCGCGAGATGTCCCGTTCCGAGCAGGCACATGCGCAACTGGATGCGTTGTTTTCTCCTCCCGTGTTGGCTTATCCGGCGGCAAGCCTGGCCGCTGCCGCCACGCTGCAAGCGCGACTTTATTTGGAGGACGGGGCTGTCGAGCGTGCGGTGTATTGGTTGGGGCGGGGCGATGCCGTCTGCCAAAAAAAATGTCCGGTGGGCGGCTCCTTGTTGTTGCTGCACGCGCAATTGAGCATGCGCGATAAACATTTTCAGGAGGCCGGCAGGCTGATCGATGAGGCGGTCGGGCTGCTGGATGCACATCAGCAAGCCGTGGAACTGGCGAACGCGCTGCGTTTGTCCGGTGAGGTTGCTTATGCGCTGGGGGATGACGCCTCCGCTTTATCCAGGTTTGAGCAGGCACTGCTACTGGATCAAAGATCCGGACTGCCGGCCAAGATCCGTCTGGATCTGCTGCGTCTTGCGCAAGCCGCCGAACATGCGGGACACCAGACGGATGCGCAAAATTATGCAGAACGGGCGCGGGCGGTGGGTAAGGCGATGAGTGATGGGTCCGAAGCACCTGCCGCCGCGCCGCTGCGCTGATCGTGATGTTCAGGTTCTGGGGGAAAAAAACGTTAACGATGCTGCTGGCGGTATCCGGCTATCTTGCGCTGCTGGCTTACGGGTTGTCGCATGGCCGTGTGCTGCGCATCGAGCCGGTCAGAAAGAACTTCTACCGGCAGATATTCTTCAGCGGCAATCAGGCACTGCACATCATCGGGTTCATGGGCTTGCTGCTGGGCATCATCGTCTCGACGCAAACCTTCGCGCTGGCGGGAGGCGACAGTTCGCTGGTGGTCAAGGTCATGGCCTGGGTCATCGTGTGGGAGATAGGCCCTTTGTTCGCGGCCATCATCATCATCGCCCGCAGTGGCTCGGCGATCGCGGTGGAGCTGGCACTGATGAGAGTTTCCGGTGAGGTGGCGAGCCTGGAGCAGATGGGCATCGCGCCGCTCGATTTTCTGGTTGTGCCGCGCATTCTGGGTGTGACGATCTCCGTGGTGGCATTGACGGCCTATTTCCAGATCGTTGCGGTGGTGGGCGGACTGGCGGTGAGCGCGATGTTCAAAAATGTCGGTTTCCTCGACCAGATACACCGCTTCGTCGAACTGGTGAATCCCTGGTTGCTGATGGGTGGCATGGTGAAGAGTCTGGTGTTCGGTCTGGTGATCGCGACCATCTCCTGTCATCACGGCATCTCGGTTGGCACGGCCACCTCGGCTGTGCCCCAAGCGGCGATCAAGGCGGTGATACGCGCCATGCTGGCGGTGTTTTTGCTGGATATTTTGTTTGCGCTAATCAGGCTGATGTAAGGCGGCAACGATTGACGCTGCATGCGGATCATGGAATGCAGAATCAGGGCCTGCCGAGGTCGTTCAGGTACAAATCCGCACTGGGGCGGCGGGCGACAGGGTAGGCAAAGCCTGATAGAATGCGCGGCCTTTTTTGTTAACTTTGTTTTGGAGAATCCCGCATGACTGTTGAACGTACCCTGTCTATCATCAAACCCGATGCCGTCGCAAAAAACGTGATCGGCCAGATATATACCCGTTTTGAAAACGCCGGTCTGAAAATCATCGCCGCGCGCATGACGCAATTGTCCCGCGCCGAAGCGGAAGGTTTTTACGCGGTGCATAAGGCGCGTCCTTTCTTCAACGATCTGGTGAACTTCATGATCTCCGGCCCGGTGATGATCCAAGCATTGGAAGGCGAAGGCGCGATCCTGAAGAACCGCGACCTGATGGGGGCTACCGATCCCAAGAAGGCTGATAAAGGCACGATTCGTGCCGATTTCGCCGACAGTATCGATGCGAATGCAGTACACGGTTCCGATGCTGCTGAAACTGCCGCAGTGGAGATCGCTTACTTCTTTCCGGCGTTGAATGTTTACTCCCGTTAATTAAAGGGCATCTCGCACAACTCAAATCTCATCGCGATGCGTTGTTACTCACAAAAAATTACTCCTTACATAGCCATCAATGCGTCGTCGTAATTTTTTGCTCGTGCCTAGCCTTGCTTCGATATTTGAATTTTTCGAGACACCCTAAAAATTCTGTTCATTAGGGTGATGTTCGATTTATTTTGTATGGGTTTTTAATGAAACAAAACCTCCTCGACTTTGATGCGCATGGACTGACGACTTATTTCGCGGAAATGGGCGAGAAGCCTTTTCGCGCCAAGCAGTTAATGCGCTGGATGTACAAAGAAGGGGAGTCCGATTTCGCCGCGATGACAGACATCGCGGCCAGTTTGCGCGACAAGCTCACGCAATATGCCTGTATCGCCACGCCGACCATCATGCGCGAGGAGCTGTCCGACGACGGCACGCGCAAATGGTTGCTGGATGTGGGGACGGGCAATGCGGTCGAGGCGGTGTATATCCCTGAGGCGACGCGCGGCACGCTATGTATTTCCTCGCAAGCCGGATGCGCGCTGGATTGTTCGTTCTGTTCGACCGGCAAGCAGGGTTTCAACCGCAACCTGAGCGTGGCCGAGATCATCGGCCAGTTGTGGTGGGCCAATCACCAGTTGGGCAAGAATGCCGAGGGCAACTGGGCGATCAGCAATGTGGTGATGATGGGCATGGGCGAGCCGCTGCTGAACTTCGACAACACCGTGAGCGCGCTGCGCCTGATGCTGGATGACCACGGCTACGGTCTGTCGCGCCGCCGCGTGACCGTGTCCACTTCCGGTGTGGTGCCGGCGATGGACAGGTTGCGCGAAGAATGTCCGGTGGCATTGGCGGTATCGCTGCACGCGCCGAACGACGCGCTGCGCGATGTGCTGGTGCCGATCAACAAGAAGTATCCGCTCAAGGATTTGTTGGCGGCGTGTACGCGTTATCTGGAACAGGCCCCGCGGGATTTCATCACCTTCGAATACGTGATGCTGGACGGGGTGAACGACAGTGTACAGCAGGCGCACGAGTTGCTGTGGCTGGTGCGTGATGTGCCGTGCAAATTCAATCTCATTCCGTTCAATCCGTTCCCGCAGACGCACTACCGGCGTTCCAAGCCGGATGCCATCGCGCGGTTTCGCGACGTGTTGATGCAGGCGAATGTGGTGACCACCACGCGCAAGACACGCGGCGACGATATTGCGGCGGCTTGCGGGCAGCTCGCCGGACAGGTGCGGGACAAGACCAAACGAACCATGCAACGCCCTGTGGTGTTGCACCGATAATGTTTCTTCGTGGATGAGTTGGGGGCGGCTATGTATCGTTGGATCGCTTTATCGCTGTTGCTTTTATCCGGTTGTGCCGATACCGGCGCAAACAACCAGCGCGCGCAAAACAGTGCCAAGATACACACCGAGTTGGCCGGTTTGTATTTTGAACGCGCGCAAATGGGTCCGGCACTGAGCGAGGTCGGTCTGGCTCTGGATGCCAAGTCGAATTACGCTCCCGCCTACAATGTGCGCGCGCTGGTGCACATGGCCTTGCATGAAGATTCGGAAGCGGAAGCCGATTTTCAGCACAGCCTGAGCCTGGACAAGAGCGATTCCGAAACGCAGATCAACTACGGCTGGTTCTTGTGCCAACGCGGCAAAGAAAAAGAATCCATCACGCACTTTGTGGCGGCCTTGAAGAACCCTTTGTATCAAACGCCCGAACAGGCGTATCTGAACGCCGCAGTGTGTACCCAGAAAGTGGGTAACAACACGGTCGCCGAAGATTTTTACCAACGCGCGTTGACCGTCCGTCCGGGATTGCCGCAAGCACTGCTGGGTATGGCGCAGCTGAATTTTGCGAAAGAGAACTACGGGGTCGCCAGACGTTATTTCAACGAATATGCGGCCAAAAACGATAACCTCACGGCTGAAGAATTATGGTTGGCGGTGCGCATTGAACGCCAGTTGGGTGACCGCAATTCCGTCGCCAGTTATTCCATGAAGTTGCGCAATCTTTTCCCGGATTCCAAAGAAGCCCGTTTGTTGAACGCCAACTAACTCAACGAGAACCAGCCATGGAAGAAATGAGCGATACAACGCCTGTTGCGGACAATTCACCCGGTATTAAATTGGGAGCCGTGTTGCGCGAGAAGCGCGTGGCCATGGGGCTGAGTGTGGCCGACGTCTCCGCGCAGATACGCCTGGCTCCGCGACAGATCGAGGCATTGGAAGCGGATGATTTCGGCAATCTTCCCGAGTTGCCGTTTGTGCGCGGCTTCGTGCGCAGTTATGCCAAGCTGTTGCAGCTCGATGACCAGCCTTTGCTGGCGATGCTGCCCGATCCGCATCCGGTTCACGAGCGTATCGAGCCGGTCTCGGTCGGTGTGCCGTTCGACATCAAACAGTTGTCCAAGCAACAAAATAAAACGTGGCTGGCCGCATCGGCCGGGGTGGCCATGATCGCGCTGGCGTTTGCCGCGTGGCATTTCAGCACGCCCAGGAAAGCCAGTGTCGAGAAAGCGGAATCCACCAGCGTACTGGAGATGGCGGTGGTGTTGCCGGATCAAACGTTTGCAGGGTCTGCGGTTGCCCGGGCGGACGGTGCGGATGCGCATCCAAATGAGGTGCAAGTCAAACCGAACGCCGCTGCTGCGGCCAATCCCTCCTTGAAGCGCGAGATCACGCCGGTGCAGTCGGCTGTTCCGGTAACCAAGGTGATCGCCACGCCCGTAACGGAACCCACCAAGTTGCGTGTCGTGTTTGACGGCGAGTCCTGGTCGGAGATCAAAGACTCGACCGGCAGGATATTGTCGTCGCAGGTCAACGCGCCGGGCAGCGAGCTCAATCTCAATGGCAAAGCTCCTTATGAGCTGGTCATCGGCAATGCCAGGACCGTGCATCTGTATCGTCGCGGCCAACCGGTGGATTTGACGCGCTATATCAACAAGACGAGCGAAGTCGCGCGCTTGACGCTGGAGTAAGCCGAATGGAAATCATTAAACGTCGTCCCTCGCAACGGGTTATCGTAGGCAATGTGATGCTGGGCGGCGGCGCGCCCATCGTGGTGCAGTCCATGACCAACACCGACACGGCGGATGCGGCGTCCACCGTCAAGCAGGTGTTCGAGTTGGCACAGGCGGGCTCGGAGCTGGTGCGCATCACGGTCAATACGCCGGAAGCGGCCGCGCAAGTCGGAACCATACGCAGGCAATTGGACGCACTGGGCTGCGACGTGCCGCTGGTGGGCGATTTCCATTACAACGGTCACCGCTTGCTCAGAGATTATCCCGATTGTGCGCGGGCCCTGGCGAAATACCGCATCAATCCGGGCAATGTCGGACGCAGCCGCGAGACTGAAGACCCGTTCACCATGATGATAGAGACCGCCATCCAGTTCGATAAGCCGGTGCGCATCGGGGTGAACTGGGGCAGCCTGGACCAGAATCTGGTGGTGCGCATGATGGATGAGAATTCGCGTCTGCCCCAGCCGTTGGATGCCGCGCACGTGACCCGCAACGCGCTGATCGCCTCGGCACTGGAAAGTGCTCAACGCGCCGAGAAACTGGGCATGGCGAAAAACCATATCGTGTTGTCGTGCAAGGTCAGCGACGTGCAGGACCTGATCGCCGTATATCGTTCTTTGAGTGCGCAATGCGACTATGCCCTGCATCTGGGGCTGACTGAGGCCGGCATGGGCTCGAAGGGTGTCGTCGCGTCGACAGCCGCGCTGTCCGTGCTGTTGCAGGAAGGCATAGGCGACACCATACGCATCTCGCTTACGCCCGAACCCAACGGTACGCGCACCCAGGAAGTCATCGTTGGGCAAGAAATTTTACAGACTATGGGGCTGCGTGCGTTTTCGCCCATGGTCACGGCGTGTCCCGGTTGCGGTCGTACCACCAGCGTGTTTTTCCAGGAGTTGGCGTTGAGCATCCAGAACCATCTGCGTAGCCAGATGCCGCTGTGGCGCGCGCAGTACGACGGCGTGGAGAACATGACGGTAGCGGTGATGGGTTGTGTGGTCAACGGTCCGGGCGAAAGCAAACTGGCGAACATCGGCATCAGTCTGCCCGGCACGGGCGAGAGTCCGGCAGCCCCCGTTTACATTGATGGTGAGAAGGCCGTGACGCTGCGCGGCGATAATATCGCGACCGAATTCACCGCCATCGTGGACGACTATGTGGCAAAAAAATATCCCGCGAGGACGGCGAGTTCGCCCAAACTCTCGCGTCAAATTTCGATTCAAGTAGCTAACCAATAAGTTCGAGTGATGAGTAACGAAACTTTGCAAGCCGTGCGCGGCATGAATGACATCCTGCCCGATGAGGCGGGGCTGTGGCTGTGGTTCGAGGAAGTGGTGCGCGACTGGCTGGACAGCTACGGCTATCGCAATATCCGCATGCCGCTGGTCGAGCCGACCTCGCTGTTCAAACGCGCCATCGGCGAAGTGACCGACATCGTCGAGAAAGAGATGTACAGCTTCGAGGATAGTCTGAATGGCGATCAGCTCACGCTGCGTCCAGAAGGCACGGCTTCCTGCGTGCGTGCGGTGTTGCAACACAATCTGCTGTACAACGCGCCGCAGCGTCTGTATTACACCGGTCAGATGTTCCGTCACGAGCGGCCGCAAAAAGGCCGCTATCGGCAGTTCCACCAGGTCGGCGTGGAGGCTCTGGGTTTCGCCGGACCGGACATCGACGCGGAGCAGATCTTGATGTGCGCGCGGCTGTGGAAAAAACTCGGCCTGCGCGATGTGACCTTGCAGCTTAATACGCTGGGCGATCCGGCTGCGCGCTTGCGTCATCGCGCCAAATTGATCGCGTACTTCGAGCAGCATGTATCCCTGATGGACGATGATGCCAAGCGTCGTTTGAACACCAATCCGCTGCGCATACTGGATAGTAAAAATCCGGCGATGCAGGCGTTGATCGCGGATGCACCCAAGTTGCTGGACGAGTTGGAATCCGAGGCGTTGGAACATTTTGCGGCAGTACAAGCGACACTCACGGCGCATGGTGTCGGTTTCGAGATCAATCCGCGTCTGGTGCGCGGCCTGGACTACTACAACCGCACGGTGTTCGAGTGGGTGACCACGCGCTTGGGCGCGCAGGGCACGATCTGCGCGGGCGGACGTTATGACGGACTGGTCGAACAGATAGGCGGGAAGCCGGCACCGGCGATGGGTTTCGCGATGGGCGTGGAGCGTTTGCTGGCGTTGTTGCAGGACGATGGCATGGCCTTGCCCAAGCCGGCCGTCGAGGTGTATGTGGTGCATCAAGGCGCGCTTGCAAGCCGGATGGCGAGCCGCGTCGCCGAGCAAATGCGCGATGCAGATCTGCGCGTCGTGATGCATTGCGGCGGTGGCAGTTTCAAATCGCAAATGAAAAAGGCCGATGCCAGCGGCGCGCGGGTGGCGGTGGTGATCGGTGACGACGAGGCGCAAGCCGGACAAGTCAGCGTGAAACCGATGCAGGGCGGTGAACAAATCAGGGTGAGCGTTGAACAACTCAACGCCACGATTCAGCAATTTATCAAGCAGGAGTGAAAACATGGCAGCATTAGATTTGCAGGAACAGGAACAACTCGAGGGTCTGAAGGCCTGGTGGAAAGACAATGGCAACTGGGTGCTGGGCGTGGTGCTGTTCGCCGTGATCGCCGTCGGCGGCTGGCGCGGCTGGCATTATTACCAGGCCAAACAGGCCAACGAAGCCGCGACGTTTTACGAGCAATTCAACGAGCAGCTTGCAACCAATGATGCCAAGCGCATCAACGATGCGGCGACGGTCGTGATGGACAAATATGCGGGAACGATCTATGCCGCCCGTGCCGCCCTGGCCGCCGCGCAGGTCAATGAACAAAGCAAGGCGATCCCGCAGGCCAAGACGCAATTGCAGTGGGTGCTGGACCACGCTGCGGAAGCGACGCTGAAGGATGTGGCGCATTTGCGTATGGCTTCGATCTTGCTGGACGAAAAGAACTACGCCGACGCGCTCAAGCAGTTGGACGTGACGCATCCCGCCGCATTCGACGGTTTGTATGCCGACCTGAAAGGCGACGTGTTGAGCGCGCAGGGTAAGAAAGATGAGGCGCGCCTCGCTTACCAGCAGGCTTTCGACAAGATGGATGCGAGAAGCACGTATCGCCAATTGATTCAGATGAAGCTGGATGATCTGGGAGCGGGTAAATGATATTGCGCCGCCTGCTGTGGGTCTTTGCCATGCTGGCTTTGACTGCCTGCTCCAGCTCGTCTTCCAAGGTGGGGGCGCAACCGACCCTGCTCTCCGAGTTTAAGCAGACGGCCAGTTTCGCCGTGCGTTGGCACGCGCAGCTGGGCGGCGCGGATAACTATCTGTTGCGTCCCGCGATAGGCAAAACCATGATAGTCGGTGCATCTTCCAAAGGGCTGTTGACGGCTCTGGAGCGCGCCAACGGCAAGCAGTTGTGGCAGGTCAATACCGGCATCGTGGTGTCGGGCGGAGTGGGTGGCGACGGATCGGTATGGGTGGTGGGCGGCGACAAGGGCGATGTGCTCGCCTATGACACAACGGGTAAACCGCTGTGGAAGGTCAAGGTCAGCAGTGAGGTATTGAGCGTGCCGCAAGTCGCGGACGGCGTGGTGGTGGTGCGCAGCGGCGACGGGCGTATCGCCGGGCTGGCGGTTGCCGACGGGAAACGCCTGTGGTCGTATGACCGCGCCACGCCCGCTCTGGTGGTGCGCAGTTTTGCCAGTGTGACCATACAGCGCGGCATCGTCTATGCGGGGTTCGCGGCCGGTAAAATCGTCGCGCTGGACATCAAGAACGGCAGTCTGATTTGGGAAAACGCCGTGTCGCAACCGCGTGGTAATACCGAGCTGGATCGCATCAGCGACATCACCAGTAATGCCGTGGTCGATGACGAGCAGACTTGCGCGATCGCCTTCCAGGGACGCGTGGCATGTTTCGATTCGGCGCAGGGCAGCCCTTTGTGGAACCGCGATATTTCCAGCGACAAAGGCATGATGCTGTTGCGCAAGTATCTGTACCTCACCGATGCCAAAGGGGTGGTGATGGTGCTGGACAAGACCACCGGCAGCACGCTGTGGAAGAACGAGCAATTGATGTTGCGCGATACCACCGCGCCATACTCCTTCGCCGACTTTGTGGTGGTGGGAGATTTTGAGGGTTACCTGCATGCCATGAATCGCGAAGACGGTCACTTCGTCGCACGCATCAAACTGGATGGCAGTCCGGTCGCGGGTGCGCCGCTGGAACTCGATGAGGGACTGCTGGTGCAAACCCATGATGGCGGTCTGTACTCGTTAACCCTGCATTAACAACGGTGAAATGGGAAACGTGAAATGTAGTGTCGCTGTTTCGTTTCACGTTTCACCTTTTACTTTCAATTAAGGTTAGTCAAATGTTGCCCACACTCGTTTTAGTCGGTCGTCCAAATGTGGGCAAATCCACTCTCTTTAATCGCCTCACGCGCAGCCGTGACGCGCTGGTCGCCGACCAGCCGGGGCTGACCCGCGATCGTCATTACGGTCGCGGTCGAGTGGGCGAACGTCCCTACCTGGTGGTGGATACCGGCGGGCTGGAACCGGTCGCCAAAGACGGCATCATGTTCGAGATGGCCAAGCAAAGCCGCCAGGCGGTGGACGAGGCCGATGTGGTGTTGTTCATCGTTGATGGCCGCGCCGGATGCACGCCGCAAGACATGATCATCGCCACGCAATTGCGCAAGACCGGCAAGCCGATTTTGTTGTTGGTGAACAAAGCTGAAGGCATGCAGCGCAGCAAGATCACAGCCGATTTTTTTGAGTTAGGTCTGGGCGAACCGTATCCGATTTCTTCCGCGCACGGCGACAACGTCGTTGAGGTCATCGAGATTGCGATGGAGAATTTCCCGGAAGAAATCGAGGAAGAAAAAGTCGGCGAACAGCCGCCCAAACTCGCCATCGTCGGTCGTCCCAACGTCGGCAAATCCACGCTGGTGAACGCCATCCTCGGCGAGCAGAGGGTGATCGCGTTCGACCAGCCCGGCACCACGCGCGACAGCATCTACATCGACTTCGAGCGCGACGGCAAGGCGTACACCATCATCGACACCGCCGGGGTACGCCGCCGTGGCAAGGTCGAGGAAGCCATCGAAAAATTCTCCGTCATCAAAACCATGCAAGCCATCGAAGATGCCAACGTGGTCGTGCTGGTGGTGGATGCGCGCGACCAGATCACCGAGCAGGACGCGCACGTCGCCGACTATGTGCTGCAAGCCGGACGCGCGCTGGTATTGGCGGTGAACAAATGGGACGGACTGGACGATCACCAACGCCTGATGGTGAAGAACGACATCGAACGCAAGCTGCATTTCCTGAGCTTCGCCAAACGGCACTACATCTCCGCGCTGCACGCCAACGGCATCCCCGGCGTGTTGAAATCGGTGGATGAAGCCTATGCGGCGGCGATGATGAAAATGTCCACGCCGAAACTGACCCGCGCTTTAATTGCCGCACTCGACAAACAACTCCCGCCCAAAGGTGGACGCTTCCTGCCCAAGATGCGCTACGCCCATCAGGGCGGCAGCAACCCGCCGCTGATCGTGATACATGGCAGCGGCCTGGACGAAGTCCCGGCCAGTTACACCCGCTATCTGGAGCGCACCTTCTGCGAGATATTCAGGCTGCAAGGCACGCCGATGAAGATCCAGTACAACTCCAGCAAGAACCCGTTTGAAGGAAAAAAACCGCGCGCGCTGACCGAGGCCGAGCAACGCAAAGCGCATCGCGCAAGGATACGCGGGAGGAAGTTGTACGGGTCTTAATGCCAGCAGGGGTGCCGGTTGATTTATTTCAGATGCACTCGATCGAGTAATTTTGGAGGCTGAATCGTGTCGCTTTTATCAGAAAAATTAGGGGTTACCATAATCTCACCTCCAATAAAGACAAGGCATTGCATTGCAGGGAGAAGTGCTAGTTTATAAACCACGAAGGTGCCTTTCAAGGCATCTTTTGGGGTGTCTACTTTACGTTGGGCCCAGATACCCAGAGGAACTACCAGATGATTTTCCGCATCATGGCTTTGCTCGCACTGTGCGCCATTTGTGTTTCAGCCATGGGCACAGAAAGCACAATCGAAGAGGTTGCACTACATGATGGAAGGCATATCAAAGTTGAACGCACAGTTAAGAGACCGACCGAGTTTAAAATCCTTGATCCGTTCTTTGGGCTGCCGATCATGCCGCGTACTGAAACAGGTGGCCCGATATTCAGCCTTAAATTTAATCATCCAAATACACAGAAAACAATTACGTGGCAGGGAGAACAGTATTACACCCCAGTTCTTTTGGATATTGTGAATGGTGTTCCGTATCTGGTCATAAACGGCCAAATCTCCAAGCAAACAGAGGCAATTTATGGTTGCCCTGAGCTACCTTATTTTTACCTTAAATACGAGCCGGGGTTCTTCGGAAAATGGGTACCCGTTCCTGCGGAGAAAGCACCCGATGTGCTTCGTATTTCCAATCTTTCCCAAGACAGTAGAAATGATGGTGGTTTTTTCCAGAAAATAATTCCGAGAACCTATGAAGAGTGGAATTACCAATTTAAAAATGAACATTTAAATGAAAGAAAAGTGTGGGATTGTCGCCATCCCCGAAAACCACCACAGCAAGCAACACTTCCAACAGCAATAGAAGGTATTCCTGAAATTCTCGAAACGACCAACTACACACCGGATCGCATAGCTATCGCAGAGGAGTGGACTGGTTTTGTTTTCGATTTAAAACGCGAGGGCGAATGCAAGAAACTATTCCGGCCAACTGATCCCAACGATTGTATGCAAGGCCAGCGATTCGTCAAAGATAGTACGGGGAAAAAACCAGCACCTTATTCACCATCAGCGCAATTCAATATGGGAGTCCGTGTACTCTGTGATAAGTATGTCTGGTTTGTCGCCCATCAGGAAGAGAGAGGGAAAATTGTTATCTCAAAATTCACGATCACTGGTGATCTTCTTTACCGCACTAGTTTCCGCAACCCTGATCCAATAGAGAGTTTCGTTGGCTACATCCGCATCCCGAGCTTGCGATCCGAAGAAGGCTATCTATATTTTGACTGGCTTGATTTTCGGGATATCAACCGTGAATGGCACATCAAGCGTTGGTTGAGGATGCGAATGAAGGAGTCCGATAAGCCCAACCCATCCATCAACTCGGACGCTACGCGATGAAGCCGCGCAGCGCCGGTTATGTCAGACGTTGGGCATCTAAAATTTGAGCCTCCTAACGCATGTCAACGCTAAATAGAAATGTCCGCTTTCCTGCAAAGTAGAAATGTCCGCTTTTCCTGTTTTCTTTGCACTACGGTGTAGCGCGCCGCCCGTCGTGGG
>JABEVG010000010.1 GCA_013044075.1 Gallionella sp. | reverse complement strand
GAGTTGGCGGAACACGCTGCTCCATTGCGTGGCATCCCACGCTTTGCCGATGGCGAAGGTGGATTGCCGGTGATGGTCGTGTCTTTCCACTTGTGCGGTTTGTTTGCCGGTCAGCACATCGCTCAGGTGTCCCGCGCCAAAGCGTTGCCCGGTGCGGTACACGCACGACAAGGCCATCTGCGCGGCTTGCGTGGCATCCCAGGTCTCCGGCGGTTGCAGGCAGTTGTCGCATTCGCCGCAACTGCCCGGATGCGCTTCGCCGAAGTAGCGCAACAGCGTCTGGTGGCGGCAATCGGTGGATTCACAGTAGCCCAGCAGCGCGTCCAGTTTTTGCCGCTCCACGCGCTTGCGTTCTTCCGGTGCATCGCCCGAGTCCAGCATGCTGCGCATACTCACCACATCGCCCAGACCGTAAGCCAGCCAGGCGTTGGCAGGCAGGCCGTCGCGTCCCGCGCGTCCGGTTTCCTGATAATAGGCTTCCATGCTTTTGGGCAGATCCAGATGTGCGACGAAGCGCACATTGGGCTTGTCTATGCCCATGCCGAAGGCCACGGTGGCGACCATGACCACGCCTTCTTCGCGCAGGAAACGGCTTTGGTTGCGCGCCCGTGTTTCGTTGTCCAGGCCGGCGTGATAGGGCAACGCGTCCCAGCCCTGTTCCCGCAACCACAGCGCGGTCTCGTCGACTTTTTTGCGCGACAGGCAATACACCACGCCCGCATCGTTCGCATGTTCGCTGTCGAGAAAAGCCGCGAGCTGCTGGCGCGCGTTATTTTTCTGTACCACGCGATAGCGGATGTTGGGGCGGTCGAAGCTGGAGACGAATTGGCGCGCCTGTTCCAGAGCCAACCGCTCGACGATTTCACCCCGCGTCGGTGCGTCGGCGGTGGCGGTCAGCGCGATGCGCGGCACATCGGGAAAGCGTTCGTGCAATATCGACAGCGCGCGGTAATCGGGGCGAAAATCGTGCCCCCATTGCGACACGCAATGCGCCTCATCGATGGCGAACAAAGCCACGCCTGACGCGGCTTCCAGCCGCGTCAACAGGCCAAGAAAATTCTCGTTGAGCAGCCGTTCGGGTGCGACGTACAGCAGATCCAGCTCGCCCTTGAGCAGCTGTTGCTGCACACGGCGCGAGCTGTCCGCATCCATACTGGAATTCAAGAACGCGGCGCGCACTCCCAGTTGCAGCAAGGCTTGAACCTGATCCTGCATCAGCGCGATGAGCGGCGAAATGACGATGCCCACGCCGGGACGCAGCAACGCGGGGAGCTGGTAGCACAATGATTTCCCGCCCCCGGTGGGCATCAGCACCAATGCGTCACCGCCACCCGTCACGTGCTCCACGATGGCTTGTTGCGCGCCGCGAAACTGCGAATAGCCGAACACCTCGTGCAGAACTTGCGCCGGAGCGGGATTGATTTTTGGAGAGTCGGGCAAAGTGTTCATCAGGTATGAGGGATGCGGCAAGATTCAGGCATTGCTTATACCCTCCATCATTGATTGATGACAAGACTGTCGCTTGCAAAAGGTACTCATTGCAAAGTCTAGCTGCTAAGGTCCACGATTGCCGTCCGGAAAGCCTACGATGTCCCGCATATATTTTTCGCCATGTGCCTTGCTCTCAGCATGCATAAACTCAAGGAAGGCTTGAGCGACGACTGAAAGTTTTTTCTCCTTTGAGTAGGCCAGATACCACTGGCGCATAATCGGAAAACCTTGGACATCAAGGATTGCGACTTCGTCGCTTGTATGCCCAAAGGCCAGAGTGTGTGCCGAAAGTGCCGCGATACCCAATCCTCCCATTACGCCTTGCTTGATTGCTTCGTTACTTCCGAGCTCCATCTTTATTCTCAGGCTCAATCCCTTTTCCTTGAAAAATTGCTCGGTAGCGAGGCGTGTTCCAGAACCGGGTTCTCGCATCAAGAACTGTTCCTGAGCCAAACGTTCCGCGCTGATCGACTTGGCTTTTGCTAACGGATGATCGATTGCGGAAAGTACAACCAAAGGGTTATCCATGAGCGGCTCAAGCTGCATTAACATATGCTCCGGGGGACGTCCAAGCACATAGATGTCGTCAAGATTTTCTGCAATACGGAGCAACATACGCTCGCGGTTGACGACGTTCAAGGAAACATCGATTCCGGGATACAGGTGACTGAATCGGCCAAGCAATCGTGGGACAAAGTACTTGGCAGTCGTTATCACCGACAAACGTAACTTGCCTGCTTTAATACCACGCATATCCGACATCATCATCTCGAAATTATCCAGTGTGGCAAACACCTCACGGCATGTCTTGACCAATTCGCTGCCGGGGCCCGTGAGGTAAAGCCTTTTGCCGACTTGCTCGATGAGTGGCTGACCGACGATCTCGGTGAGTTGTTTGAGTTGGATCGAGACGGTAGGTTGGGTGGTGTACAGCTCTTCAGCCGCACGCGTCAGATTGAGATGCCGTGCAACGGCCTCGAATACCTTTAATTGGCGGAATGTGGTGTTTTTCATCATGGCAGCTCGCTTTTTATCATTGACGATAATCTATGACTCTAATCGAAAAATACAATTTCCGCGAATGGATGATGGTGAATATAGTTGCACCACGTTCAAACGAGCGCGTGGTCTTTCATGGTGGGAGGCTGCTGATTATCTAAATAAGTGAAGGAGCTTGCAATGGCAGTCAAGACCTACAACGCCGGGGTTAAAGAATACCGGCAAACCTACTGGACACCGGAATACACGCCGAGCGCGACCGACATACTGGCGTGCTTCAAGATCACGCCGCAACCGGGTGTCGATCGTGAAGAATTGGCAGCTGCTGTTGCGGCGGAATCTTCTACCGGTACCTGGACGACGGTATGGACCGATCTGCTGACCGATCTGGATTATTACAAGGGTCGCGCTTATCACATCGAAGACGTGCCGGGCGACGACACCTGTTTCTACGCCTTTGTGGCCTATCCGATCGACCTGTTTGAAGAAGGCTCTATGGTCAACGTGCTGACTTCGCTGGTCGGCAACGTGTTCGGCTTCAAGGCCTTGCGCGCACTGCGTTTGGAAGACGTGCGTTTCCCTATCGCCTACGTCAAGACTTGCGGCGGTCCTCCACACGGTATTCAGGTCGAGCGCGACATCATGAACAAGTATGGCCGTCCTTTGCTGGGTTGCACCATCAAGCCCAAGCTGGGTCTGTCCGGCAAGAACTACGGTCGAGCGGTGTATGAGTGCTTGCGCGGCGGTCTGGACTTCACCAAGGACGACGAGAACGTCAACAGCCAACCGTTCATGCGTTGGAAGCAGCGTTTCGACTTCGTACAGGAAGCGATTGAGAAAGCGGAACGTGAGACTGGCGAGCGTAAAGGTCACTACCTGAACGTCACCGCGCCGACTCCGGAAGAGATGTACAAGCGTGCTGAATACGCGAAAGAGATCGGCTCTCCTATCATCATGCATGACTATCTGACCGGCGGTTTGACTGCCAACACAGGTTTGGCGAACTGGTGTCGTAACAACGGTATGTTGTTGCACATCCACCGCGCGATGCACGCTGTGTTGGACCGCAACCCGCACCACGGTATTCACTTCCGTGTGCTAACCAAAGTGCTGAGGCTAAGCGGTGGCGACCACCTGCACTCCGGTACCGTGGTCGGCAAGCTGGAAGGAGACCGCGAAGCCACGCTGGGCTGGATCGACATTATGCGTGACAGCTTCATCAAGGAAGACCGCAGCCGTGGCATCTTTTTCGATCAGGACTTCGGTTCCATGCCGGGCGTGTTGCCAGTGGCATCCGGCGGTATCCACGTCTGGCACATGCCCGCACTGGTGAACATCTTCGGTGATGACTCCGTGTTGCAGTTCGGTGGCGGTACGCTGGGTCACCCATGGGGTAATGCGGCCGGTGCGGCAGCCAACCGTGTGGCACTGGAAGCTTGCGTGGCAGCACGTAACCAAGGTGTGGCGATTGAGAAGGAAGGAAAGGTCATTCTAAGCGACGCGGCCAAGCACAGCCCGGAACTGAAGATCGCCATGGAAACCTGGAAAGAGATTAAGTTCGAGTTCGACACTGTCGACAAACTGGACGTGGCACACAAGTAAGCGAGGCGGCGGGTGTGATGCCCGCTGACCACGGACACAATCAATTTAAGCAAAGGAAAAATCATGAGCGAAGTAATGGATTACAAGTCACGCGTGTCTGATCCGGCTAGTCGCAAGTTCGAGACCTTCTCTTACTTGCCGGCGATGACACCAGAGCAAATCAAGAAACAAGTGCAATACCTGGTTTCCAAAGGTTGGAACCCGGCGATCGAGCATACCGAGCCGGAGTATCTGATGGACTCCTACTGGTATATGTGGAAGTTGCCGATGTTCGGTGAGACCGATGTGGATGTCGTGTTGGCGGAAGCTGAAGCATGCCGCAAGGCGAATCCCAACAATCACGTGCGTCTGGTCGGCTATGACAACTTCAGCCAGTCGCAAGGTGCCGCGATGGTGATTTTCCGCGGTAAGACTGTGTAACGCACCACTCCCTTGGCCCTCGCCATTGATCCGTGGCGGGGGACTTTTTCCCGAATCAGCATCAGGACATAAGTGATCGCCGCGCGATTCTTTACGCCCTTGTGTTGCAATGTACATGGAGATAAGCATGACCGACCTCATCCAGCAGTATGTCATTCAAGATGAACCTTACTACCACCCCGTCGCCGACGAAGTGGAAGTGTTCGAAGCCACTTACTCGGTGCGTATGCCGATGATGCTCAAGGGCCCCACCGGCTGCGGCAAGACGCGTTTCGTCGAGTACATGGCATGGAGACTCGGCAAGCCGCTGATCACGGTGGCGTGTAACGAGGATATGACTGCCTCGGATCTGGTGGGACGCTTCCTGCTCGATGCCAACGGCACGCGCTGGCAGGACGGCCCGCTGGCGATCGCCGCGCGTCACGGTGCGATCTGTTATCTGGACGAAGTGGTCGAGGCGCGTCAGGACACTACCGTGGTGATACACCCGCTCACCGACAATCGTCGCGTGTTGCCGCTGGAGAAGAAGGGCGAGTTAATCAAGGCACATCCCGATTTTCAGATCGTCATCTCTTACAACCCCGGCTATCAGAGTCTGATGAAGGACCTCAAGCAATCCACCAAGCAGCGTTTCGGCGCGCTAGATTTCAACTATCCCGCGCATGAGGTGGAGTGCGAGATCATCGTGCATGAGGCCGGTGTGAGCAGCGAAGTCGCAAGCAAGCTGGTGGGCATCGCAGAGCGCGCGCGCAACCTCAAAGGTCACGGTCTGGATGAAGGCATCTCCACCCGTATGCTGGTGTATGCGGGCAGCCTGATCGCCGCAGGACTGAACCCGGTCAACGCCTGTCGCGTCGCGCTGGTGCGCCCCATCACCGACGACCCGGACATGCGTGATGCGCTGGATGCCGCAGTGACCACATTCTTTTGAGCCACGGTGCCAGACGGCATTGATGCAATGACGGGATACAGCAGGATTAGATTATGGCTATCAATCTGGAAGACTATCAGGAACTGATCGACACGCTGTCTCCCGAGGTGCAGGAGAGTTTGCGTGCTGCATGGTTGGAAGCGACCAAGGTGCTCAGCGCGCGCGGTCTGGACAACTATCTGAAAGGTGCGGCGGCAATCGGCAGTCTGGGCAAGGGTGACACACTGGTGGCGACCTGGATAGACTATGCGCCGCTGGTCGCCAAAGAGGTCGGCGAAGATGTCATACCCGATTTGATACACGCGGCGTTGTCCTTGGCCTCCAAGACTTCCGGTGCGGTCATCGAGCTGGCCTTGTCCACCGCACCCACCGCAGCGAACCGTTTGGGCGACGAGGTGTTGTTCCGCAGCTATCTGCAATTCCTCGCGCAACTGTTGGCGCAGGCTCCGCGCGGCGTGCGTCCGATGCTGGAGCAGCTCGAAGTGTTGTTCGCTCAGCTGACGCTGGGTGGTTTGCGCCGCTGGGCCTTGTGGGGTGCGCATGCGCATCGTACCAACTATCCCGAACAGGCTAACTACTTCAGTCTGCAATCCAAAGAGTCGCTGGCGATGTTGCAGAAGGAGCGCAAGGGCACGCTGTTCGTCGAGGTACAACGCCGCATCAACATCTATCTGCGCGCTTTGTGGGCACGAGACTTCTTTATGCGTCCCACCTCAGGTGACTTCGAGTCACGCGAAGGGTATCGACCCTATGTGGAAGGCTATTTCATCCATCTGCCCGATGCCTATGACGACTACACCGTGGGCGCGGAGAAGATCAGCGGACTGGAGATGTACCGCGCTGCGGCGGCACACAGCGCGGCACATATCGTCTACACCCGCACGCCGATCTCAGCCGAGGCACTCAACCACTGGCAGATGGCAGTCATCAGTGTGATCGAAGACGCGCGCGTCGAATCGCTGGCGATCAAGCAGTTCCCGGGTTTGAAGAAGATCTGGGTGCGTTTTCACGAGATCACGGCCGAGCGTGGTCACACGGCGGGCGACTATCTCAACCGTCTGGCGCGCGCCCTGCTCGACGACCAGTACCAAGATACAGATGAATGGATAGCCACCGGCAGAATGCTGTTCAAGCAGGCGCAAGACCGTTTGCAAGACAACCAAGTGTCGTGGGACATCGGTGTGCAACTCGCGCATCAGTTCATGGCCAAACGCATCGCGTTCAACCCGCGCAGCGATCTGTTGATTGCCCCGTATCGCGACGATAACCGTTACTTCTGGGAGTTCGTCGAGTTCGACCTGAACAAGGCGTTGGCGGCAGGTTACGAAACGCCCAAGCAGGTGCGCAAGCATGTGAGTCTGATGGAATTCGCCAACGAGCTTGATGTGGAGACCGCAGGCGACGACGCGGAAGAGATATGGGTGCTGGGTACCGAGTTGTTCCCCTACGAGGATATGGGCAAGTCCTACAACGAGATGGAAGGCAAGGAGCCGGTCTCAGTGCCTTATCACTATTCGGAGTGGGATTACCAGATACAACTGGAGCGTCCGGCCTGGACCTCGGTGTTGGAAAAGCGCGCCCATGTGGGCGACTTGCAGCTCATCCATGACATCACCGCGCAGCACCGCCGCACCATAGGCCGCTTGAAGTTTTTGCTGGATGCACTGCAACCGCAGGGCGTGACGCGTATGCGCAAACTGGAGGACGGCGACGAGATCGACATCAATGCCGCTATCAACAGCTTCACCGACATGCGCATGGGTAACCATCCCGATCCGCGCATCATGATGCGTTCGGTGCGCAAGGTGCGAGACATCTCTGTGATGGTGCTGCTCGATCTGTCCGAATCGACCAACGAGAAGGTCAGTGGTCAGGACTACAGCGTGCTCGATCTGCAACGACAGGCTGCTGTGCTGCTGGCCGATGCCATCGCCAAGATAGGCGACCCGTTCGCGATACACGGCTTCTGTTCGGATGGCAGGCACAACGTGGAATACTTCCGCTACAAGGATTTCGCCCAGCCGTATAACGACGAGGCCAAGGCGCGTCTGTCGGGGATGCGCGGTCAGTTGTCCACGCGCATGGGTGCGGCGATACGCCATGCCGGTCATTATCTGAAGGCACAACACTCGGCCAAGAAATTGCTACTGGTCATCACCGACGGCGAACCGGCAGACATCGATGTGCGCGATCCACAGTATCTGCGTCACGACACCAAGAAGGCGGTGGAAGAGATCGCTCGCAGCGGCGTGGTCACCTATTGCATGAGTCTGGATCCCAAGGCCGACCAATATGTGTCGCGTATCTTCGGCGCGCGCAACTATATGGTGGTCGATCATGTCGAGCGGTTACCAGAAAAGCTGCCCTTGCTATACGCCGGACTGACACGGTAAGCACCATGCCGATATGTGCTGCCATACCGCATTGCGTTGCCGAGCAGCTTTCGGCGAAGGCTCACTTGCGTAGCAAGTTAAACCGCGCGGCGGTGGCCGTAACCAAAAGTTGCCGTTGTTATATGCAGGACTTACACGCTAGCACGATCAATGGACACACAACCAAGAGGAACAACAACATGGCACAACAAACTTATGTAGGCATCGCTCAGGATACCCATGCGGGTATGACCCATATCGGCCGCGTAATACGCGATGCTTGGGTGTTCGGCATCATTCCCGAGAGCGAGGATTGTGAAGGTTGGGAGGGCTCGCGCATCCAAAACCTATACGAGCAGGTCTATGCTTCTTGGGAGAAGTATGGCCATCTGCCTAGCGCCTTGCCCGAACCGTTGCGCACACGTTATGTCGAGATCTATGAGCGTGCCATCAGCAAGGCGCGCGCAGCGGGCTGGGATGCGACTTTGGGTGAGGATGACTAGCGTTGGCTAAATGAGGGTGGATTTTTCACGCGGAGACGCGGAGGGCGCGGTGAAATCAAAAGACGGGATGAATGTGCCACGGTTTGCCCCCCGCGTTCACCGCGCCTCTGCGTGTGGCGAGGTTGTTTTAGGGAGGCGTCGGCATGTCCGTCATGGCTGTTAGGTCTTGGCGGGCATAGGGAACTTGATGATCTGTGCCAGACTGGGCAGTTGTTTTTTGTTGGCTAGTGCGCACAGCGCGAGCGGTAGTTCGGCGAGCAAGCGCGCCATCAACGTGGTGCCATCAGTCCGGTAGTACACAGCCTCGTAGGCGACAGGTTCGTCCAGAGCAGTGCGTCGCGAGGGCTGGAAGTTGCGCCAGGCGATGTCCCCCGGCATTTCCGCATGCCGTCGATAAAGACGAATTCCTCGTGGTCGATGATGCACAGATACTGCAAGCCACGTAAGGGCACGAACAGATTTCCGCCGGGGGCGCGCGACAGCAGCGTGTGCGCGAGGTTGTAGGTGGCGGCGGGCAGCGCGAGGTTCTCTTGTGCGTAGGGCGCGTCGCGGTAACAAGTGATTTCCATGAATAGATTGTACGGGATGGCAGATGGAATCGGCACAGCCATATCAGCATTTAGCGCAACACGCACAGGAGCAGTGAAATGAGTGCGACACACGAGCTGGTGGAAGGCTTCCGCCGCTTCCGCAACGGCCGCTATGCGCAGCATCAGACGTTGTTCGAGCAGTTGGCCGCACGCGGCCAGGCACCCCGTATTCTGGTGGTGAGCTGTTGCGATTCCCGTGTCGATCCGGCGGTCGTCACTGATAGTGCGCCCGGCGAACTGTTCATCATCCGCAACGTCGCCAATCTGGTCCCGCCTTACGAACGCGGCGGTGGCCTACACGGCACCAGCGCGGCACTAGAGTTTGGCGTGTGCGAGCTGGGCGTCAGCGACATCATCGTGCTCGGTCACGCGCATTGCGGTGGCGTGCGAGCACTGTTGCACCCAACCCAGTCAGATAAGCGTCAGGACGGTTTCATTAACGACTGGATGCGCGTCGCGGAACATGCGCGTAACCGTGTGCTTGCCAGATCGCAAGACATCTCACCGGACGCACAGCAGCGTGCATGCGAGATGGAGGCGATACGCGTGTCACTGGATAACCTGCTTACCTTTCCGTGGATATTGGAACGCGTGATGCGGAAAGAGCTGCGACTGCACGGCTGGTACTTCGATATGGATAAGGTCGAGTTATTTGCTTATGACATGACACAAGAGCGGTTCGAATTATTGGCCTGATTTGTTTTATTGAACCACATACAGATAGGAGAGGTTTATGTCAGCTACACAGCAGCGACCGCAAGTCATGGTCGGTATTCTCACCGGCAGCCCCAACGACCTGCCAACTGTAGTCAAGGTGCGCGATACCCTAAGTGAACTGGGTATCAGCAGCGAGATCGTGGTCGCGTCCGCGCACCGTACGCCCGACAAAGTCTTTGCATATCTTGCGCGTGCACATCAGGAAGGGGTACAGGTGTTGATTGGCTGTGCCGGTGTAGCCGCACATCTGGCTGGTGTTATCGCCGGTCATACCAAGTTGCCGGTGATCGGCCTGCCACTGTCCGGTGGAGTGATGTCGGGTTTGGATGCCTTGCTATCTACGGTGCAAATGCCACCCGGTGTGCCTGTTGCAACGGTCGCAGTTGATGGTGCGAAAAATGCTGCCATGTTGGCGGCGCGCATCCTTGCATTGAAATTCCCAGAGATCAATAGCGTATTGGATGCGGCAGCGTTGCATGAGCGCACCCGCTATGGGCAAACTGCCGATGCCGCATTAGCCGGGTTGGCTAAACGTTAGGAGATCGAGATGCCGCTCGTCCATCTGAGCGATATGCTCAAACACGCAAGCCACCATCACTACGCGGTCGGTGCTTTCGGTGTGGTCAGTCTGGATTTTCTGGAGGGCGTGTTGCAAGCAGCCGAGGCATGCCGCTCACCGGTGGTGCTCAATCTCATCGAGTCGCATTTTGCCTATTACGATTTCGCCACCATGATGCCGGCGGTACTGTCTGCTGCGAGCAAAGTGAGTGTGCCGGTGGCGGTTAACTTCGACCATGGTTCCAGTCTAGAGCGTGCGGAAGCTGCCATACGTGCTGGTTGCAATAGTGTGATGGTTGATACCTCAGCCTTGCGGTTCTCTGACAACCTGTGGCAAACACGTGAGATCGTAGCCATGGCGCATTCTTATGAAGTGACGGTGGAAGGTGAGCTGGGCTATGTACCTGGTCTGGAGGGACTGAGTGCCGAACATCATCCTAGTGATCTGACTTACACTTCAGCTCTGGAAGCGGCGGGTTTCGTCGAACGGACCGGTGTCGATTGTTTGGCGGTTTCAATCGGCACTATTCATGGTCGTATGAAAGGCATACCCAAGCTCGATTACGCAAGATTGGCGAAATTACGGGATTCCACTTTGATACCTCTGGTTATTCATGGAGGAAGCGGACTTTCAGATGACCAATATCGTAAACTGGTCGCTAATGGTGCTGCCAAGATAAATTTTTTCACAGCACTTACCGATGCAGCTGAACGCAGCATCAAAGAATATTTTTCTTCAAATCGAAAATACGGTTATCCCCAGGTGGTTGCAGGTGTTCGAAACGCAGTTAGGGCTGAAACCCTCCGCTGTTTACAAATTTGTGGAGCGGGTGGTCGAGCAGCAGAAGTCTTGGCGCAATGCCGTCCGTGGAAAGCGACTTCCAATTCTGAAGGTTTCTGAAAGTACCCACCTTTGTGGGTAAAAGTTTTTACCAGATTACCATTTGCCAAAAAAAGACCGCTATTCTGTGAGGCGAATTGATACGCCACAAGGCAATAAAAAACCCGCAAAGCGACTAGCCATGCGGGTTTTGAGTTTGATTTAAGGCTTGATGAGACAGCCTGAAACCTGATTGTGGTGGTGATAGGTGGATTTGAACCACCGACCCCAGCATTATGAATGCTATGCTCTAACCAACTGAGCTATATCACCACGAAGCGCGGCATTGTCCGGATTTCCCTCTGCCTTGTCAATTTAAGATGCGTTTTTTGTTTGGCGTTACGCCGCTACCCACGCCTGAGCTTCCTTGTAGTCTTTGAATACGCGGATGTCTGCATCCATGAACAGGCGTGACAGCCAGGCTTGCCAGGTGCGCCATTGGTCGTCGGTGACCACGGCGATCTTGCTGAAGTCGTGCTGGTGTTGGCGGCTGAAGAATTTTATTTCTTCCCATGCGACATCGGGTGTGTAGCCCAACATGCCGCGCAAGTCGAACAACAGGTTGAGCGCGCCGGGTGCGGTTAATTTGTACAGTGCTTGTTCCTCGAATTGTTTGAAGTCTGCGATCGTGAATTCCCCCATCACTGCGATATTGATCAGACTGGGGGTTTGTTCGATGGTGATCATTTGTTTGCCTCTGAATGTGTGGGTGCCAGGCGCAAGCTTAACACGCCACTGGCGATGATGCAGGTCATGCCCAGCCAGCTCGTGAGTGGCAAGGTCTCGTGCCACAGCACCATGCCGAACAAGCTGGCGAACACGATGGTGCTATATGCCAGACTGCCCACCACCAGCGTCTTGCCGACCAGATAAGCGCGCGTCATGGCGAGTTGCGCGAGCGTGGCGGTGCTGCCCAATCCCAGCAAGAGCGACAAGCCGTTGAGCGTGATGGCGTGTATCGAATCGAACAGCATCCACACGCCGCTACCCAGCGATGCGATGAGGCTGAAATAGAACACGGTGCGCGTGGCGGGTTCGCCCAGATTGCCGAGTTGTTTGACGTTGAGATAGGCGATACCCGCGAGCAAGCCGGAGATCAGTCCGAGCAAACCGGCGAATAATTGCTCGTGTTGCAGGGTCGGGTGCAGCAGCAACACCACGCCGCAGAATCCCAATCCGATCGCAATCGTCAGGGGCAGGTGGAGCTTGTCTTTGAACACCAGCATGGTGAGGATGGTAAGGAACAGTGGCGCGGTGTAGTTGAGCGTGACGGCGGTCGCCAGCGGCAACACCGTGATGCAATAGAAAAACAATCCGAGCGCGACCGAGCCAGACAGGCCGCGCCACAAGTGGTTACGCCAGTGCCGGGTGGTCACGGTGACGCGCTGTTGACGCATGATGAGGTAGATGAATATCAGACCGAAGAACGAGCGGTAGAACACCAGCTCGACATGCGAGAAATGCGCCGCGCCGAGTTTGACGAACACGCCCATGCAGGCGAACAAGATTCCCGCCACGAGCATCCATAGCGAGCCCACTGCGCGTTTACTTCAGGTGTGGCGCGAGGTTGCGGCGCAGGTACTCGTGGAAATGCAGCATGCCATCCTCGGTGGGCGACTGGTACGGACCGTTCTGTTCTACGCCTTGCTGGTACAGGGCCTTGCGGCCCTGGTGCATCTTCAAACAGATGATGTCGTCTTCTACCGCCGTCTCGTGATACGCCTTTTGCTCGGCTTCCACATAGTCGCGCTCGAACAGGACGATCTCTTCTGGATAATAGAATTCCACGATGTTGCTGCACGACTCCGGCCCGCGCGGAAGGATGGTGCTGATGACCAGCGTGTGCGGATACCACTCGACCATGATGTTGGGATAGTAGGTCAGCCAGATCGCGCCATACTTGGGCAACTTGCCGCCGTGCATGCGCAACACCTGCTCCTGCCATTTGCCGTACACCGGGCTGCCGACACGGCGCAGCGCGTTGTTGATGCCCACG
>JABEVG010000071.1 GCA_013044075.1 Gallionella sp. | reverse complement strand
GGATGGGGTTATGGCGGCTGGGGTTGGGGGGACGACTGGATCGCTCCCGCGCTGATAGGCGGTGTCGTAGCTTACGATCTGTCCTACCCTTACGGCTACGCGCCAAGTTACGGCTACGTCGATGTGCCCGTTTATACGCCGGCAGTCACGCCCACTTTGATACAACCAACGGTGCAATACTGGTACTTCTGTGCCGCATCCAAGACTTATTACCCGTATGTGTCCTCGTGTCCAACCGGTTGGACACCCGTGCCGGCAACACCGTCGGACGCCCCGGCGCGTTGAGCATCACTTAGCGGATTTGCCGGTACAGGTCCTCGACTTTTTTGCGCGCCCACGGCGTTCTGCGCAAGAATTTGAGACTGGATTGGATGCCGGGGTCGTGGCTGAAGCAACGCACCGGAACCGCTTCTGCCATCGCGGCCCAGCCCAGTTTTTCGGAGAGCCGGGTGACCATCATCTCCAGCGTCACGCCATCCAGATTGATGCGCGGAGTGTTCATAGCAGCACCCGCCAACCGACCAGCACATAGCGTTCCAACACAAACAACAATCCGAATACCGCGAACAACAACACGCTGAAACGTACAACCTGCCAGGCGAACTTGTAATAGCGCGGATCGCGCGTGAACACGTACATACCAACGCTGAGTACCAGCAACAGGACAACGGCGACCAAAAACATACGCAGGATCAACATGTGTGACCTCTATAAGAAGCGTTACCTATTGCGGGGAGAACTTCCTGCCGAATCACGCGGTCTGTAATTGCAACTGCAAGAACGCCGGCGCTTCTTCAGGCGTATCGAAGGTAACGTATTCCCATGCATCAGCCTCCGCCATCAGCTCGCGCAACAAGGCATTGTTCAGGGCATGTCCCGATTTGAAGCCGGAGAACGCACCGATGATGGGGTGACCCAGCATGTACAGGTCGCCGATAGCATCCAGCACTTTGTGTTTGACGAACTCGTCCTCGAAACGCAGCCCGTCCGGGTTGAGCACTCGGTAATCATCCATCACGATGGCGTTGTCCAGACTGCCACCCAGTGCCAGCCCCTGTGAACGCATGTACTCCACGTCCTGCATAAAGCCGAAGGTGCGCGCACGGCTGATGTCGCGCACATAGGAATGCTCGCCCAGGTCGACGACGACGTGCTGCTTGCTATTGGCAAAAACCGGATGAGTGAAGTTGATGGTGAAAGTCAGCTTGTAACCGTTGAACGGATCGAAACGTACCCATTTGTCGCCCTGCTTCACTTCCACCGTTTTTTTCACGCGTATGAATTTCTTGGCGGCGGACTGTTCGACGATACCCGCCGATTGCAGCAGAAAGATGAATGTTCCCGCACTGCCGTCCATGATCGGCACTTCCGCACTGTCCAGATCGACATACACGTTGTCGATGCCCAGGCCCGCCAAGGCCGACATCAGGTGCTCGACGGTCGCCACACGCACGCCATTCTGTTCCATGCACGTGGACAAGCGCGTGTCATGCACCAGGTCGGCATTCGCGCATATCTGTTCGACCGGCTTCTGATCGACCCGGCAAAACACGATGCCGGAATTGGCCGGCGCGGGACGCAAACCCAGCGTGACCTTCTCGCCGCTGTGCAAGCCGACTCCGGTCACCTTCACGGAAGTTTTAATTGTGCGTTGCTTGACCATTCTGATCGCATGCCTTCAAAAGCAGATGACGCATTCTATATGGAAAGGCGGCCAGCCTGTAGCGGGTAGCAACGGCGAACGACCCGGTTGCTGCTACCAGCTACCCGCCCGATTTCAATCCGCCTGCTTACGCAGGAACGAGGGAATGTCCAACGGGTCCATGCCGGACTTCTCCATCGCTTCGATTTGTTCGCGGCGACCCGAACGGAAAGTCGTCGGCGTATCCAGCTCTTTGTAATTGATGCCGTTGGAGACGGGATTGTTGTCCGTACCGGTGCGCTGGTAAGTCTCTTCGCCGCGATAAACGACTTCGGGCTTGGGTTGTCTGCGTGCCACCGGCGCGCCCAATCCGGTTGCGACCACGGTCACACGCAAGCTGTCACCCATCGTCTCATCGAACACCGATCCGACGATCACGGTGGCTTCTTCCGCCGCGAACTGCACGCACTCCATCACGTCGTCGATCTCTTTGAGCTTGAGCGCGCATGATGAGGTGATGTTGACCAGCACGCCGCGCGCGCCGGACATATCCACGTCTTCCAGCAATGGGCTGGCGATGGCGCGCTCCGCCGCGACACGCGCGCGATCCGCACCGGAGGCGATGGCAGAACCCATCATCGCCATGCCGTTCTCCGACATCACAGTGCGCACGTCGGCGAAGTCCACGTTGATCAGGCCGGGCACATTGATGACTTCCGCGATCCCCGCCACCGCGCCCTGCAACACGCCGTTCGCCGCTTTGAAGGCTTCGGGAACGGTGATGTCGTTGCCCAACACCTCCATCAGCTTGGCATTCGGCACGATGATCAGCGAATCCACATATTCGCTCAGTGCTTCGATCCCTGCCTTGGCGTAGCGCATGCGGTTACCCTCGTAGGTGAACGGCTTGGTTACCACCGCAACCGTGAGGATGTCCAGCTCTTTGGCGATCTGTGCGACGATGGGCGCGGCCCCGGTTCCCGTACCGCCTCCCATTCCGGCAGTGATGAACACCATGTTCGCACCCATGATCATTTCTTTGATGCGCTCGCGGTCTTCCTCGGCGGCCGCCTGTCCGACCGACGGTTTCGCGCCCGCGCCCAGGCCTTTGGTAATGTTCGCTCCGATCTGCAACTGGGTGCGCGCCTTGCTGCGTTTGAGTGCCTGCGCATCGGTATTGATGACGATGAACTCCACGCCCAGCACCCCTTGTTCAATCATGTGATCCACCGCATTGCCGCCGCAGCCGCCCACGCCGACCACCTTGATGACTGCATCCTGAGATTGTGCTTCCATGATTTCAAACATTATCGTCTCCTCAAAAAAATAACCAAAAATTAACCCTGAACTTCAACCCTGTACCCGACCCGATCTAACCTGCTAGAAATTCCCCTGGAACCATGACTTCATCCTTGCCAGCACATCACTAAACGAATTCGTCTGCATACGCGTTTCCTCCTTGCGCAGATGGTGTTCCATGCCATACAGCAACAGTCCCACACCGGTAGACATGCGCGGCGTCTTCACCACGTCCGACAGCCCGCCCACATATTTGGGTATGCCCAACCGCACCGGCAGATGGAAGATCTCCTCGCCCAACTCGACCATGCCTTGCATGGCACTGCTGCCGCCGGTGATGACAATGCCCGAGGACAGCAGCTCCTCGAAGCCGCTGCGGCGCAACTCGGCCTGCACCAGCGAATACAACTCTTCTACGCGCGGCTCGATCACTTCGGCCAGCGTCTGGCGCGACAACATGCGCGGTCCGCGTTCACCCACACCGGGCACCTCGATCTCGCCCGCGTCGGCCAGCTGGCGCAGCGCGCAACCGTGTTTCACCTTGATGTCTTCTGCATCCTGGGTAGGCGTGCGCAAAGCCATCGCGATGTCGTTGGTGATCTGGTCGCCCGCGATGGGGATGACAGCGGTATGGCGGATCGCCCCGCCGGTGAACACCGCGATGTCGGTCGTGCCGCCGCCGATGTCCACGATGCACACGCCCAATTCCATTTCGTCCTCTTCCAGAATCGCCTTGCTGGAGGCCAGGGGTTGCAGGATCAGCTCGTTCACTTCCAGTCCGCAGCGGTGGATGCACTTCATGATGTTCTGCACGGCCGCGACCGCGCCGCTGACGATATGCACCTCCACGTCCAGACGCATGCCGCTCATACCCAGCGGCTTCTTGATACCATCCTGCCCGTCGATGCTGAACTCCTGCTCGAGGATATGCAGGATCTGCTGGTCACCGGGCAAACTGATAGAACTGGCGGTCTCGATGACGCGCTCGATGTCCGCCGCCATCACTTCCTTTTCCTTGATCTTCACCATACCGCGCGAATTGGTGCTGCGGATGTGGCTGCCCGCGATTCCGGTATACACCTCGCGGATCTTGCAATCGGCCATCAGCTCGGCTTCTTCCAGCGCACGTGCGATTGCGGCCACCGTGGCATCGATATTCACCACCATGCCTTTTTTCATGCCGGATGACTGGTGCATGCCCATCCCGATAATTTCCAGCATGCCGTCCGGCTTGACCTCGCCGACGATCGCCACGATCTTGGACGTGCCGATGTCCAGTCCGACCACCAAATTTTGGTTTTCTTTATTTCTGCTCATCGCTCGCTCTCCGCTGCTCGCCGGTTAACTTTGTTGCTTACCCGAACCGCCTACTGCAAACCCGTTGCGGTAACGCAAATCCACTGTCTTGACCTGCATGTTCGCCAGACTGTAGGGATAGACCGCCACGAATCTCGCCAAACGTTCCTGCATCTGTTCACTTCCCAACTCCAATACCATGCCGTTACTCAGGCGCAACTGCCATGCGTGGCGCGCCGATTCGGCGATTTGCGCCACTTGCAGATTGACGCGTGCAAGTTGTCCGCTGAATTCCGTGTACTGCCGCGTGACCGATTCAGATTCACCGGGTTGCCCGATGAAGCCGGGCAGGATGCGCGTACTGGCCACGCTCGCATCGAACACCTCCCCCTGCCGGTTCACCAGTTCATCGTTGTTCCAGCGCGCCAGCACCTGGTGCTCCTCCAACTCCACCGCCAGGCTGTCTGGGAATTCTCGGCGTATCTGTACGCGTCGCACCCAGGGCAGTTTTTCCATCTCCATTCTGAGCCGCTCGATGTCCACGGTGAAAAGATTTCCCTTTACCTCGTCGCGTACCACTTGCAACACATCCAACGCGTCCACCTGCCTGGGTTCCGTGCTCAAACGCACAGTATGCAAGGGCAACAGCGACGGCAGATGGACCAGATAATGCACCGCGCCATACAACATCAACCCCAGGCTGATCGTGAGCAACACTGTGCTGGTGTTGCGTAACAGTGCGGGGTTATCCCACATCGCCCTCACCTCAATCCTTTCCCGCAAGCGGGCGAGGATGCAAACGTGAAGAGCAATTGCTAATCTCTGCCATCCCCAGGACTTGCAGCACCAGTTGCTCGAAGCTGATGCCCGCCCGGCGTGCCGCCATCGGCACCAGGCTGTGATCCGTCATACCCGGCGAAGTGTTGGCTTCCAGCACGTATGGCTGACCCGTCTCGCTCACCAGGAAGTCCACCCGTCCCCAGCCTTGTCCGCCTATGAGTGCAAACGCCCGTTTCGCCAGATGCTGCATTGCGGCTTCCTGCTCCGCGCCCAGTCCGCATGGGCACAGGTAGCGCGTGTCATCGCTCAGATACTTCGCCTCGTAATCGTAGAACTCGTTGGCGGGCACGATCCTGATGACCGGGAGTGCCTGCTCGCCGAGGATCGCGACGGTGTACTCGCCGCCGCCGACGAAACGCTCTGCCATGACCAGCGTGTCGTGCTTCGCGGCCTCAAGATAGGCCGCCGCCAATCCGTCCGTCGTTTTGACTTTGCTGATCCCCACGCTCGACCCTTCGCAGGCGGGCTTGACGAACAGCGGCAAACCTAAAGCACGCACCACGTCGTCGGCAACAAAATCGGCATTCAACATTTGATAGGCCGGAACAGGCAGTCCCGCCGCCTGCCACACCAGTTTGCTGCGCCATTTATCCATGCCCAGTGCCGATGCCATCACACCGCTGCCGGTGTAGGGGATGCCCAACAATTCCAGCGCGCCCTGCACCGTGCCGTCTTCTCCGTAACGTCCGTGCAGCGCGATGAAGGCGCGGCTGTAATGCTGGTCTTTCAACTCTTGCAGATTGCGCGTGGCCGGATCGAAGGCATGCGCATCCACGCCGCTGCGCAACAGTGCGGCCAGCACCGCCGCACCGCTCTTGAGCGACACTTCGCGTTCGGCGGACTTGCCGCCGAACAGCACGGCGACCTTGCCCAAAGAGCCGGTAGCGGGTAGCGGGTAGCGGGTGGCACCGGTGTCATTCATTTCGTTTTTACTCATACCACTTCTCCGATGATTCTCACTTCGGGGTGCAACACCACCCCCGTTTGTGCCGCAACTGTCGCGCGCACTTCGGCGATCAGATTCTCGATGTCTGCTGCCGTCGCATCGCCCGCGTTCACGATGAAGTTCGCATGCTTTTGCGACACTTGCGCGCCGCCGATTCGCTTGCCTTTCAGCCCGCAACTTTCAATCAGACGCGCCGCGTGATCGCCGACCGGATTGCGGAACACCGAACCCGCATTGGGCAGATTCAGCGGCTGCGAAGCGATGCGTTTGCCCAGTAACTCCTTGATTGCTTTTCGCTCAATCTCACCGTCACCGTTCGCAAAATGCAGCGTGGCGGAGACGAACAACTCCTCTTGGGAAAGTGGTAAGTGCGGTGCCACCGCACTCGAAGGTTTCCCGCTTTCCAGTCCCGACTTACCACGCACGATCACCTGTCTGTAGCCGATCTCGTAATCCTGCGCGGTGCGTTCGACCAGATCGCCGCCGCGTGTCAACACCTGCACGTCAGTCACGTGCTGCCAGGTCTCGCTGCCGTAGCAGCCCGCGTTCATCGCCAGCATGCCGCCCAGCGTGCCGGGGATACCGGCGAAAAATGCCGCGCCGCTCAAGTGATGCGCAGCCGCGAAGCGCGCCAGTTTTGCACCGGGCACGCCCGCTTCAACGTGCAGCGTGTTTGCCTCCATCATGCGCAATGCTTTCAGCGCGCCATGCAGCAACACCACCGTGCCGCGCAGGCCGCCGTCGCGCACCAGCAGATTGCTGCCCAGTCCCACCACATACAACGGCTCGTCAGCGGGCAGGCCGCGCAAGAACGTTTGCAGATCCGCCAGGTCCGCCGGTTGATACGTCCGCTCCGCGACACCGCCAGCACGCCAGCTGGTGTGCTTGCTCATCGCGACCCGGTGGCGCAACTCTCCGCGCAACGTGCCATCGGTAAATTGGAGTATCTCGCTCATATTCATTTTTGCTGTGACTGCACCAGCAGCGATGGCACATTGCCTATCGACCCCGCACCCATGGTCACCACCACGTCACCGTCGCGCGCCAGCTGCATGATGGCCTGCGGCATGTCGGCGATCTGCTCCACGAACACCGCCGCGCTCTGTCCTGCCACTCGCAGAGCCTGCATCAGCGCGCGACCGTCGGCCGCGACGATGGCAGGTTCACCCGCCGCATAGACTTCGCTCAACACCAGTGCGTCCACGGTGCATAACACTTTCACAAAATCGTCGAACACATCGCGGGTACGCGTGTAGCGATGCGGCTGGAACGCCAGCACCAGACGCTTGCCGGGGAACGCGCCGCGCACCGCCGCCAGCGTTGCCGCCATCTCCACCGGGTGATGTCCGTAGTCATCGATAAGCGTAAAGCTGCCGCCTCTTGAAGTGGCGACGTTTGTCCCCTCGCCCTCCGGGAAAGTAGGGTGAGGGAGCGCACTGTGCGAGAGCGAAATCTCACCATAGCGCTGAAATCTACGTCCCACGCCCTCGAACTCGGCCAGTGCGGCGACGATGGCATCATGTTTCACCCCCACCTCCAGCGCGACCGCGATCGCCGCCAGCGAGTTCAGCACGTTGTGCATGCCGGGCAGGTTCAGCGTGACATCCAAATCTTTAGGCGTGCCGTTCTGGCGGCACAGCACGGTGTAGCGCATCCGCCCGCCTTCGTGGCGCACATCGACCGCGCGGATCTGCGCGCCTTCGCTCAGCCCGTAAGTGCAGACCGGCTTGGTGATGCGCGGCAATATCTCGCGCACGTTCGCATCGTCCACGCACACCATCGCCATACCGTAGAACGGCAGATGCTCGACAAACTCGACGAAGGCCTGTTTGAGCTTGCCGAAGTCGTGGTCATAGGTTTCCATGTGGTCGGCATCGATATTGGTGATGACGGCCAGGATGGGTTGCAGATACAGGAAAGAGGCATCGGACTCGTCAGCTTCCGCGACGATGAAATCGCTCTGTCCGAGCCGCGCGTTCGTGCCGCTGCTGTTCAATTTTCCGCCGATCACGAAAGTCGGATCGAAGCCGCCTTTTGCCAGGATGCTGGCGGTCAGGCTGGTGGTGGTGGTTTTGCCATGCGTGCCCGCCACGGCGATGCCCTGACGCAAACGCATCAGCTCGGCCAGCATCATGGCGCGCGGCACGACCGGGATGCGCCGCGCGCGTGCCGCCAGCACTTCGGGATTGTCCTGACTGACTGCGGTGGACACCACGACGGCATCGGCATCGGTCAAATTTTCCCGGGCATGACCGCGATAGATGGTCGCGCCCAATTGTTTGAGGCGCAGCGTGGCGGCGTTCTCCGTCAGGTCCGAACCGCTCACCTGGTAACCGGAATTGAGCAACACCTCGGCGATGCCGTTCATGCCGGAACCGCCGATGCCCACGAAATGCAGATGTTTGACTTTATGTTTCATGCCAGCTCCTCGCATACCCTGGCCACGCTCAACGCCGCTTCCGGCTTGGCCAGGGCACGGGCTTGTACCGCCATCAGCAGCAGCTTCTCCCGGTCCAGTTCTTGCAGAAAGCGCGCCAGGATTTCCGCGCTCAATTCTTGTTGCGGCAACAGAATCGCGGCGCCGTGGTCGCTCAGGAAGCGCGCGTTATGCGTCTGGTGATCGTCCACCGCGAACGGGAAGGGAATCAAAATGCTCGCCACGCCCGCCGCCGCCAGCTCGGCGATGGTCAGTGCTCCGCCGCGACAAATAACCAGATCGGCATCCGCATAACACGCGGCCATGTCGTCGAGGAAAGGCTTGATGTCCGCAGCCACCCCGGCCGCGCGGTACAACTCTTGCACCGCTGCAAGATGTTGCTTGCCGGTTTGATGGATCACGTCGGGACGCTGCGCTGCGGGGATGAGTGCGAGTGCTTGCGGCACGGCTTGGTTCAATGCCTGCGCACCCAGACTGCCGCCCACCACCAGCACGTTCAATCTGCCATCGCGTGAGCCGTAGCGTTGCTGCGGTTCGGGCAAAGCGGCGATGTCCGCGCGCACCGGATTGCCGCACCACACCGCTTGCGGCAACACATCGGGGAAGCCGCTCAGCACGCGCGTGGCGATCTTCGCCAGCACCTTATTACTCAATCCCGCCACCGAATTCTGTTCGTGTATCACCAGCGTGCGCAGCAGCAACCGGGAGACCAGACCGCCGGGGAACGTGATGTAGCCGCCCATGCCCAGCACCACATCGGGATGACGTTGCAGGATCACCCGCACGCTTTGTGCCATTGCCACCAGCAGATTGAACGGCAGCATCAACTTGCGTGCCAGACCTTTGCCGCGCAGGCCGGAGAAGTTCACCCGCTCCAGTACGTAACCATGCTTGGGCACCAGCTCCGATTCCATGCTGTTGGGCGCGCCCAGCCACACCACTTGCCAGCCTTGCGCGCGCAACACCCCCGCGACCGCCAAGGCGGGGAAGATATGTCCGCCCGTGCCGCCCGCCATGATGAGGATGGTCTTGCTCATACCGACTGTCCCCGTGCAATCCGCCTGTTTTCCCAATCGATGCGGATCAGCACCGCCGCCGCGATGCAGTTCACCACGATGCCGCTGCCGCCGAAACTCAGGAAAGGCAGGGTCAGACCTTTGGTCGGCAGCACGCCCATGTTCACGCCGATATTGATCATCGCCTGCACCCCTATCCACACGCCTATGCCTTGCGCCACCAGTGCGGAAAAATTGCGTTCCAGAAAAGCCGCATGGCGACCAATCTGAAAGGCGCGTATCACGACCCATGCAAACAGCACCACCACCACCGCGACACCCGCCAGACCCAGCTCTTCGGCGATCACCGCCATCAAAAAGTCGGTGTGCGCTTCGGGCAGATAGAATAATTTTTCCACGCTGCCGCCCAGCCCCACCCCCAGCCATTCGCCGCGCCCGAAGGCGATCAGCGCGTGGCTGAGCTGGTAACCTTTGCCGTAGGGGTCGGTCCACGGATCCATGAAGCCGATCACGCGCTGCATGCGATAGGGCGAGGAAACGATCAGCGCGCCGAAGGCGGCGGGCAACGCGAGCAACAACAGTCCGAACACCTTGAGATTGAAACCGCCCAGCCAGAGCGTGCAGAACGCAATGGAAAAGATCACCACGAACGCGCCCATGTCCGGCTCCAGCAGCAACAAACTGCCGACCACGGCCATCACCGCGAACATCGGCAAAAATGCTTTGCTGAAGCGGTGGCCGACATTGCCTTTGCGCACGGTGAAATCCGCCGCGTACAGCACGGCGAACAACTTCATCAATTCGGAAGGCTGCAGATTCACCACGAACAGCGACAGCCAGCGGCGGCTACCATTGACTTCGCGTCCCACATGCGGGATCAACACCAGCACCAGCAACACGCAGCCCGCCAGGAACAACATCATCGCGTAGCTTTGCCACATCTGCACCGGTACCTGGAAGGCGAACAACCCGGCGATCACACCCAGCACGATGAACACGCCGTGGCGCATCAAATAATAGCCGGGTTGGTAGCCGGTGAACTTGCTCGCTTCAGCGGTGGCGATGGAGGCGGAATAGACCATCACCAGGCCGATCGCCAATAGCCCGATAAATGTCCAGATCAGCAACTCGTCGAATTGCGCTTGCGATGGACGCGCGCGGGTTTTGATCAGCGAGACCATGCGACCTCCCCGCTTGCCTCTCCCGCTGACAAGGCGGATGGGGTTAGTGCTTGCACTGCGGCAATGAACTCTTCCGCGCGATGTTCGTAGTTGCGGAACATATCGAAGCTGGCGCAGGCCGGCGACAACAGCACCGCATCATGCGGCTGCGCCAACGCGGCAGCCTGTCGTACCGCATCCGCCATATCAGCTGCGCGGACTATACTCACCTCGCAACCGCGCAAGGCAGTCGCGATCAACTCGGCATCACGACCGATCAGCACCACCGCGCGCGCATGCTGCTTCACCGCCGCGTTCAGCGGGCTGAAATCCTGCCCCTTGCCCTCGCCGCCGAGTATCACCACGGCAGGCTTGCCCAACCCCGCGAGTGCCGCCACCGTCGCACCGACATTGGTGCCTTTGGAATCATCGTAGTAAGTGATGTCCGCGATCACTGCGACTTTTTCCACGCGATGCGGCAGCCCTTTGAAACTGCGCAGCCCAGCCAATAGCGCATCCATCTCCAGCCCGATCGCGCGACACAGTGCCAGTGCCGCGAGCGCGTTCGCCACGTTATGCAAGCCGCTCACCTGTAACTCGCCGGCTCTCATCAGGCGTTGCGCGCCTTGCATCAACCAGAGGTCGTCACCTTCACGCTCCACGCCAAAATCTTCTAAGGCCGCGTGAGTTTCTTCCTCCCTGACAAGCCTGTCCTGAGCTTGTCGAAGTGGGG
>JABEVG010000070.1 GCA_013044075.1 Gallionella sp. | reverse complement strand
CTCTGCCTTCAAACGCCTGTCTTTTGTTTCTTTTAGCAAGGCGACGATCATCTGTTCTGTCTCGCGATAATTGCCTTCGCCGAAATGTTTTCCGCGTATCCGGCCTTGCGCGTCGATCAGATAATGCGCCGGCCAGTATTCGTTCTTGTAAGCGTTCCAAATCGCATAATCATTGTCCATCGCCACCGGATAGCTGATGCCTAAATCGCGCACCGCTTGCTCGACATTGTGCGCATCTTTTTCAAAGGCTAATTCAGGCGCGTGCACACCGATAATCACCAAGCCTTGCGCGCGATATTTTTCGTCCCAGGCTTTCAGATAAGGCAAGGTGCGCAGGCAGTTGATGCAGGAGTACGTCCAAAAATCCGCCAGCACCACCTTGCCGCGCAAGGCAGGTAAATCAAGGGCTGGCGAGTTTAGCCACTGCGTTGCACCTTGCAAAGATGGCGCGCTGCCGGGCGCGTTTTGCGCAACGGGTTGTGCGAGTTGCGCGATCAATTTCTGCTCGGTTTTGGCGGTACTCAAAAAAGTAAATTGCGATAAAAATTTGGTGTCCCAACCCAGCGCGATGATGATTACACCGACCACCACCAACACACCCAAACCGCGCCGCAACCTTTCTTCTGCACCCAGTCCGCGCTTCATCAAGGCAAACACGCGACCGCCCGCCAGCAACGCCAGTGCCAACGAAGTTGCCGCACCCGCCGCGAACACCAAGAGCAATAGCGCGCTATACAAATTCGCACCCTGCAACGCCGCGCCCGCCAGCACCAAACCCAAAATCGGACCGGCACACGGAGCCCATAAAAAGCCCACCGCCACGCCCAACAACAACGAACCTTTGAAACTGGATTGCGCATCGGCGCGTTGTTGCAAGCGTCCGCCCAACGCCACAAAGGGACGCATCAAGTGATCCGACAACACCGGAAAAATCAGCGCGAGACCGAGCAGCAACAGCAAACCCATCGCGGCATAGCGTCCATATTGATTCACTGCCACCAGCCACGCGCCACCCACGGCGGCAAGACTGGCGAGCACCGTGAACGTCGCCGCCATGCCCAACAAGATCGGCAGTCCGTTGCTGCGGAACGACTGCCCGGAGCGCGCGAAGATAAAGGGCAAAACCGGCAACACGCACGGGCTGAAGATGGTGAGCAGACCGCCCAAGTAAGCGAGGAGAAAAATCAACATTTTCTATTCCATATTTATTCCGTCATTCCCGCCTGCGCGGGAATGACGGATTTGTTCAGGTTTTTCCATACTCAATAAAGCGCATCGCCACGGTATTCATGCAATAACGCAGCCCCGTAGGTTTCGGGCCGTCGTCGAACACATGACCGAGATGCGCGTCGCACAGCACACAGCGCACTTCGGTGCGCGTCATGCCGAACAAGCGGTCTTCTATATTGCGCACATTTTCCGCCGCGATGGGTTGCCAGAAACTCGGCCAACCCGTGCCGGAGTCGTATTTGGTCTTGGCATCGAACAGCGCGTTGTCGCAACACACGCAGCGATACAGTCCAGGCTCGTGCCTGTCGTAACCGGGCTGGGAAAAGGCGCGCTCGGTGCCCTGTTCGCGCGTCACGTTGTAGGCCAATGGAGAAAGCGTCTTCTTCCACTCGGCATCTTTGCTGACACGGGGCAACATGACGCGCCCCAAGGGTTTGCCCGCATCGCTGAACTGCATGATGCTCACGGTGTTGACCAGCGCGGCCCATGAGCGTGTCGCGCCCAGCATCGCCATACTCGAAACAGCCAATAGAAACTCTCTACGTTGCATGATGCGTATCCTCCTGCGCGTTATTCCACCAAGACCACACAACCACCTTACACGAAATTCAATTCCTATCTCAATATCGCTGCGGCACTCCCTCGCGGCATTGAATTTTCTCTGTGTGGTCGCTTTTACAGGTTCGCCCCTTATTTTGGTTTTGGCGGGCAGGTGCTTTGCGGTAAGCTACGCGCCTTTCCGAACCACCCTTAGAGAACCCGCAAAATGGCACAAGGTCAATATGTAATGTCCATGCTCCGCGTGAGCAAGATCGTCCCCCCCAAACGTCAGATCATCAAAGACATCTCGCTCAGCTTCTTCCCCGGCGCGAAGATCGGCCTGCTCGGTCTGAACGGCTCGGGCAAATCCACCGTGCTGCGCATCATGGCGGGCGTGGACAAGGAATACGATGGCGAGGTGCAACATCTGCCCAACATCAAAATCGGTTATCTGGAACAGGAGCCCAAGCTCGACCCCGCCAAGACCGTGCGCCAGGAAGTGGAGTCCGCGCTGGGCGAAGTGATGCAGGCGCAACAGAAGCTCGACGAGGTTTATGCCGCTTATGCCGCAGAGGATGCCGACTTCGACGCGCTGGCCGCCGAGCAGGCGCGTCTGGAGAACATCATCGCCGCTTCGGGTGCGGATGCCTCGCAACAGATGGAGATCGCCGCCGACGCACTGCGTCTGCCGGACTGGGATGCGGTCATCAAGAACCTTTCCGGTGGTGAGAAACGCCGCGTCGCCTTGTGCAAACTGCTGCTGGAAAAACCCGACATGCTGCTGCTCGACGAGCCGACCAACCATCTGGATGCCGAATCTGTCGAATGGCTGGAACAGTTCCTGGTGCGCTTCCCCGGCACCGTGGTGGCCGTCACCCATGACCGCTACTTCCTCGACAACGCCGCCGAATGGATCTTGGAACTGGATCGCGGCCACGGCATCCCGTGGAAGGGCAACTACTCCAGCTGGCTGGAACAAAAGGGCGCACGTCTGGAGCAAGAGAGCAAGCAAATCGACGCACACCAGAAAGCCATGAAGCAGGAACTGGAGTGGGTACGCCAGAATCCCAAGGGCCGTCAGGCCAAATCCAAGGCGCGTATCGCACGATTTGAAGAACTGAATTCGCAGGAACATCAAGCGCGTAACGAGACACAAGAGATCTTTATCCCGGTCGGCGAACGTCTGGGTAACGAAGTCATCGAGTTCGAGAATGTCTCCAAGGCCTATGGCGATCGTCTGCTCATCGACAACTTCAGCTTCAAGATTCCGCCTGGTGCCATCGTCGGCATCATCGGCCCGAACGGCGCGGGTAAATCCACACTGTTCCGCATGATCACCGGCAAGGAGCAACCGGACAGCGGTGTCATCAAAATCGGCAGCACCGTCAAGATCGCGCACATCGATCAAGCGCGTGACTCATTGCAAAACGACAAGACCGTGTTCGAAGCCATCTCCGGCGGTAACGAAATCTTGACCGTGGGAAAATACGAGACCTCGTCGCGCGCCTACATCGGCCGCTTCAATTTCAAGGGCGGCGACCAAGCCAAACTGGTCGGCCAACTCTCCGGTGGTGAGCGTGGTCGTCTGCACCTGGCGCAAACGCTGATCTCCGGCGGCAACGTGCTGCTGCTCGATGAACCCTCCAACGATCTGGACGTCGAGACCTTGCGCGCACTGGAAGACGCGCTGCTGGAATTCGCCGGCTGCGTCGCCGTCATCTCCCACGACCGCTGGTTCCTCGACCGTATCGCCACCCACATCCTCGCCTGCGAAGGGGATTCGAAGTGGACGTTTTTTGATGGCAACTATCAGGAGTATGAGGCGGATAAGCGTAAGCGTTTGGGTGAAGAAGGCGCGAAACCAAAGCGGATTCGATATAAACCGATTAGCCGCTAATTCGTCATTCCCACGTAGGCGGAAATCAAGCAGAAAAAACCTGCTGCGAAGCAGACAGCACCTTCACTAAATGGGAGAATGTCTCATGCAATTTGAAGCTGACCCGGTTAAAGCGGCGCAAAATTTGAAGAAGCATAAAGTCAGCTTTGAAGAGGCTGCATCGGTGTTTGGTGATGCGATGACGCTGACGTTTGCTGACCCTGACCATTCCGTAGGCGAAGCGCGCTGGCTGATGTTTGGACTATCTAGCAAGGGGCGAGTTTTGACGGTGATTTATACTGAGCGTCGAGGTAAAGTACGCTTAGTGAGTGCGAGAACGGCAACAAAACACGAAAGGAAAATTTATGAAGAAGACTGAAGAAATGCGCGCCGAATATCGCCGCGAAGACCTCGGCAAAGGCGTGCGTGGCAAGCATCACGCCGCCTTTGAAAAAGGTAGCAACTTGGTGTTACTCACGCCTGAGTTAGCCAAAATTTTCCCCTCAAATGAAGCCGTCAATGCCGCTCTAGCCTCACTGGTAAATGTGGCGCGTTCGGCTGTAACGAAAACGCCGCGAGTCAGCAATACAACGATTAAACATAGTTAGTTTTGCCCAGCTTTGAGTTATACCATGTCACAGCTTGGCGCGTCAGCCAAGTAAAAGTGATAGCAGACCACGCGGTTAGTGTGCGCTTCAAAGACGGACTAGAAGGCGTAGTGCGCTTCATCTTGCACGCTGAAATGTTTTAAACAAGGAGATTAAACGATGAGCGAAGTTGCAGATTTCAAAATTGTGCGTAATTCATTATTGGGAAGCGAGCTGACCGAGGAAGAAGCCCGTCAACTGACCGGGCGTATGAGCGTGCAGCATTTTCAGGCTGACGAGTTTCTGGTCAAGGAAGGCGATATATATAGATCACTGTTCCTGCTCGCCGAGGGCCAACTCACCGTTACCAGCCTGAACATGCAAGGTGAAGAGAAACGGGTCTACACCATGAAAGTCGGTGAATGCGCCGGCACTAGGGCTTTTGTCAAAAACACCCCGCGCAGAGCGACGCTACGCGCCGTCGGTGCGACTACTGTTTACACCCTCACTCCGAAAGATTTGGAAAAATTACTCGACGAACATCCGCGCGTGGCTTTCAAGGTGATGTGCGCACTGTTCCGTATAACCCACGCCAACCTTGCGCGCATGAGTCAGGAGAGCGAACACCTGACCAACTACATCACCAAGATGGGGGGGAGGTATTGAGGAATGACCGCGATAACCAACCATGCCTCAGTCACAACGTTGAGGCCGCTTATCTCAAT
The DNA here is from genome assembly GCA_013044075.1 of Gallionella sp. Taxonomy (GTDB): domain Bacteria; phylum Pseudomonadota; class Gammaproteobacteria; order Burkholderiales; family Gallionellaceae; genus Gallionella. The sequence continues at coordinate 5,551 of JABEVG010000070.1, read as the reverse complement.
AGGTAAATAATTTACTACATCATGATGACACTATCCAAAGCGGCTTTACTCTCCCTCGCTTGCATCCCTTTTGTTAGCGCAATCGCGGCAGACCAGTCTAACAACTGCAAGCTCAAGGGCGGCTCGATGGTTCAGCTGGCCGCCGAAGCCTGCGTAATGGAAGGCGGGATGGCTACGACGGCGACACCTGTGGAACCTGTGGTCACGAATGCGAGTTTGCATCTGTCTGCCGACCCGAAACTGGCTGACGCGCAGCGGGCAGTGGCCGATCTGCTGATCAAGCCGGTGCGCGATATGAACTCGAAAAAACAGCCGCCGGAAGGTATCGAGAGATCGGTCAAGTTCGATGGTTGCCGTCTGGCGGTGGACGAGGACATACATATCGATCAAGGCAATCTCATTTCCGCCCGGATGAATTTCAAAGTCAGCTCGACTGTCGATCTGCGCAATATATCCAACGATGCCTATCGCGTGCTGGGCAAAGTCACCTCCTATGGCGGCAGCTTGCAAACGTATGCCGTCTCCTTCGTAGAAAAACACAGCGGGGCCAACAACATCGCGATCGCTATGCTCGTGCAAAGGAAATCAGGCCCGAGCAAATATACCCTGGACTCTTCAGGTGCTTACTGGGATGCGCCAGATGATGACTTGTGGATGGCCGATGAGTACGGCTACCCGACAGCCAACGGAATGGATGGTGCTGCCACCAACAAGGTCAGGATAGTGTACTTTTTGAATACCGCCGAAGACGCTGCGGCACTGAAAAAAGCATTGGACGATGTCCATGCACTGTGTAAACAGTAATGTTCGGCGTGTAGGAAACACTCATCCCGGCGACCCGCTCGGAAAAGCATTCGGTCACGGCGGACACCCCCATTTCCCAGTAACTAGCCATCCGTCAACCTGTATGAATACCTAGTCACATATACCTAGTCATTTTTTGCCGTTGACGGGGCAGGTTACCAAAAATATCATGCGCGCCCTGCAACTCACATGAACTTGGCGAACGACGTGATTGAGCTTATCACACCGACCAAAAGTTTCTGATGCTCAAACTTATCGATGTCGAACAACTCAGGCTGGGTATGTACATCCACAAACTATGCGGCTCGTGGATGGATCACCCGTTTTGGCGCGGTGCTTTCCTGCTCGACAATCCCAAGGATATGCGTGCCGTGTTGGCGAGCGGGTTGCGCGAAGTCTGGATAGATACATCCAAGGGGCTGGATGTCCATCCTCTCCCTGACGAAACACCGGCTGTCGAAGCCACAAGCAGCATACCCCCCCCAGTACAGACCCAAGCGGTCAGTGCGGCTGTGCTGCGCGTCGATGCCGCGCAAGAGGCGGCACGGGCGGTTCATATTTGCGCGCATGCCAAACAGGCGGTCGCCTCGATGTTTGAGGAGGCGCGTATGGGGAAAGCACTGAGGGGCAGCGACGCGCTGGAAGTGGTGGAAGAGATTTCCAATTCGGTGCTGCGCAACCCCAGCGCGTTGATCAGTCTTGCACGGCTCAAGAACAAGGACGATTACACCTACATGCACTCCGTCGCCGTGTGCGCGCTGATGGTCTCCCTGGCGCGCCAACTGGGACTGGATGCCGAACAGGTGCGGCAGGCGGGGCTGGCAGGGCTGGTGCACGACATCGGCAAGATGATGATCCCGGCGGAGATATTGAATAAGCCCGGCAAGCTCACCGATGCGGAGTTCACACTCATCAAGACTCATCCCGCCGAAGGCCACAAGTTGTTGCAGCGAGGCAGCGATATCTGCGAGGTCGCCCTCGATGTGTGTCTGCATCATCACGAAAAGATCGATGGCAGCGGTTACCCCAAACGTCTCACCGGCGATCAGATGAGTCTGTACGCCAAGATGGGCGCGGTGTGCGACGTGTATGACGCGGTCAGTTCGAATCGCGCTTATAAAAATGCCTGGGAACCGGCCGAGTCATTACGCAGGATGGCCGAGTGGCGCAACGGGCATTTTGACCAGCGCGTCTTCGATGCCTTTGTCAAAAGCATCGGCATCTATCCGGTCGGTTCGCTGGTCAGGCTGGAGTCGAATCACTTGGGCGTGATCATCGAGCAAACAGAGAAATCGCTGCTGAACCCTATGGTGAAGGTGTTCTTCTCGATCAAATCGAATAGTCGCATTCCCGCCGAGATCGTCGATCTGTCCAAACCGCAGTGCCGGGAAAAGATCGTCTCGCACGAATCCGCAGAACAATGGGGTATCACCGATCTGAAAACACTCTGGAGCGGGGTCGCGACCTAGGGCAAGACGGCGGCTGCCCTGGCTTCATACGATGCTGCACGCCTCATCGAAATCCAGTCTTGGGCTGCGCGGAAATATCCCTTTGCTGTCGCCATAGCCCAGGTTGCACAGAAAATTGGATCTCACGCTCGTACCCCCGAAGAACAATCGATCGACCGCCGCGTTATCGAAACCGGACATCGGGCCGCAGTCAAGGCCGAGTGCGCGTGCGGCGATGATGAGGTACGCGCCCTGCAACGTGCCGTTGCGGAAAGCGGTGATGTCCGCAAGCGCGGCATTGCCCTCGAACATGGCACGCGCCTGGGGATTGGGCGGGAACAGCTTGGACATTTGCTCGAAGAAGCGCGTGTCAAACCCGATGATGGCGGTGACCGGCGCGGCCAGGGTCTTGGCGCGGTTACCTTCCATCAATGCGTCGTTGAGCTTGGCTTTCGCGGCTGGCGATTTGACGAACACGACGCGCGCCGGACTACAGTTCATCGAGGTGGGTGCCATGCGCAGCGCATCGTAAAGGCGATGCAGCAACTCGTCTGAGACCGGCTTGTCCTGCCAGGCATTGAGGGTGTGCGCCGCAAAAAACAGTTGGTCGAATGCGGTTTGATTCAATGGTGTGCCGGACATATTGATCTCCTGATATTTGATTGTTAAGTGTCAGAAATAACCCGCTGCGCATCATACCGCCGGACTCGCCGGCTATACCAACGCCGCATCATCGCCTTGCGCCGCTATCGTTTGCTTCAGCATCTCCGCGCGCGTCTCAGGCGTTTCCAGGCTGATGCGCCCCAGTGCGCCGCCACGGTAGTCGGTGAGCAGGATCATCGCGGCTTTTTCCATATCCAGCTCGCCTTGCCTGCCTTTGCTCTTTAACAGGCAGCCGCGCTTTTTCGCGATGGCCTCAACCAGACCTATTCCATCCAGATCGATGCCATCCGAACCGTGCAGTGAAATCTTGTAACGCGCCGCCAATTGCGCGGGATAGCGCGCCAGCAGGATGTCGCCGAGGAATGCCGCAACCTCCTCGTCTATGGTGGCATTGCGGCCGATCGCGTGGATCGCCGCGAGCAGCAGCCCGTCGCTAGGATTCTCGATCTTGGGCCAGAGCAGACCCGGCGAATCGGTAAGCGTCATGTGATCGTTAAGATTGTGGCGTTGCTGCGATTTGGTCACCGCCGGTTCGTCCCCCACATTCGCCACACGGCGTTTGAGCAGTGTGTTCATCAGCGTGGATTTCCCCACATTGGGGATGCCCATGATCATCATGCGCAACGGCTTGTGGCTGTCGTCGCGATGCGGCGCAAGCGGCGCACAAAGATTGGGCACGCGTGCCGCGTCACCGGCATTCTTGCAACTCAGCGCGACGGCCTTCACGCCCGGCATCTTGTTGTAGTGGCTCAGCCAAGCCTGTGTCACCAGTGGATCGGCCAGATCAACCTTGTTGAGCACCTTGAGACAGGGACGCTGCCTGTGCAGGCGCAGCTCCTCTATCATCGGATTACGACTCGCCTCCGGCGCGCGCGCGTCCAGCACTTCGATGATCACATCGGTGAACTCCATAGTCTCGGCAGCCTTGTTGCGCGCCGAGTTCATGTGTCCGGGAAACCACTGGATAGCCATAAATGTGATGGGATTAAAGTGAGGGCGGATTTTAACCGCTGCGTGAAGCCAAGTCCCAGCTTCTTGTGCCGTAACGGCTGGAAAGCTAGCCTTCAACGTTCAAACGTCATCTTGCTTGAACCCAGAAAATCCGTTAGCCCGTCATTCCCGCGCAGGCGGGAATCCAGATAATTAAAGAATCTCCCGCAACGCGGGACAACATCGCGGTTTTGTCCGCTTCGCGGGATGTTTGTCACAGCTGGATTCCCGCCTGCGCGGGAATGACGTAGTTTTTTGCTAATGGATTATCCGGGTTGAATGTCGGATGCGATGTTGTATGACTACTGCCTGCGTAGACAATCATCACGATTTTGGTGCAGTGTGCCTCATGGAGGGCGTAATCAGGACATTCCTTCTAAGGAAATCCAACTCCTAGTTTCTCACCACCATATTGTTTTCGATTTTCACTTTGTCGCCTCTCGTCAGCCCCGGATCAGTGGGTTGACGATAGGTGCGCTCGGTGCCGTCCTCCATGCGCACCGCGATGTAGTAACTCTTGGTCTTCTTGGCGTTCTTCTCGATCGCATTGCCCGCGAACGCGCCGCCTACCGCGCCTGCCAGCGTAGCCAGATCGCGCCCCGTGCCGTTGCCCACCTGGTTGCCCAGCAGGCCGCCCACCACACCGCCACCGATCACGCCGAGTGCCGAGCCTTTGCCCTCTTCTTCCATCACGTTCACCTCAACCACCACAGCGCAGTTCGCGCAAACCGGCCTCTGTGCAACGGGCTGTTCGTATGGCCCGGGCGTGGCGTTCGCTTGCATGACCGGTTGTTCACGTGCCACCGTTCTGGCTTGCTCGGCTTCACGCCGCGCCGGAGTTTCCTTTTTGCCGTGCTCGGCTGCATGAGCTTGCTCCTGCTCCTTGGCTTTCTCCTGCGCCAGCGCGATCTTCACCTGCGCGGCGATCTCCTCGGAGGTGGGCTTTTGCGAACAGGCGGCGAGGGCAATGACGCTCATCAGGGTGAGCATGCCCAAAGACTTACAATTCAGTGCGATGTTCATGATGTTCTCTCTCGGAAGTTAACAACGACGGGAATCAACGGCGCGCATTTTACCTCACATTGTGAGAAGCCTAGCCGGACACCAGCAAGGCAAGTTGCGCGTCACTCAGATAACACCATTCGCCCTCGGCCAGGTGCAGTTCTTCCAGTGTCAACTGGCCGATCTGCACGCGGCACAAGGCCACACAATGGTTACCGGCGGCGGCGAGCATGCGTTTGACCTGGTGGTATTTTCCTTCCGCCAGCACGATCTCGATCTGGTGCTCCGCAATCCTGCGGCAACTCACCGCCGCCAGGGGGGCTGGCTCGTCATGCAACTGCACACCCTTGAGCAACAACCCGACCAACTCCGGCGTGACCGCATCGTGCGTGGTGGCGACATAGACTTTCGGCACGTGATGCCTGGGCGAGGATTGCCTGTGGATGAACGGACCGTCGTCGGACATCAGCAACAGTCCTGTGGTGTCGTGATCCAGCCTGCCCACGGGTTGCACATCGCGCCTGTGGAATTGCTCCGGCAACAGGGTGAGCACGCCGGGGTGATGGCTGGCCTTGCGCGAGCATTCAAAATTGGCGGGCTTGTTCAACGCGATATAAACGTGTTCGCGGTAGGTCCACGACTCG
>JABEVG010000069.1 GCA_013044075.1 Gallionella sp. | reverse complement strand
GTTTTCGCAATGTGGCCGTGCACAGTTACCGCGCCATCGACTGGCATGTCGTGCACGCCATCGCGCAGACGCACTTGCGCGACTTCAGCGCGTTTGCACAACAGATCCAAGGCCATGCGCTGCGCGGAGCCGCGCGTGAATGACCGCCGCTTGCCCCGCCACAACAACCGCGACGACGCGACCCCGAGCCTGGTGCCGTCATCCCCGCGCAGAGCCTGCCCCCGCGAAGGCGGGGGGCGGGGATCCATGGGGTCATCCAGAAGCTCGTGCCCGTCCGCTGCAGTCGCCGCATGGCTAGCGTCGCCGTTCGTTTCGAGCGCTTGCTGGAGGGCGGCATCACGGCGCTGCTGCCGATGTTAACCTTCGGGAACCTCACAAAACCCCCGTCTCGCACTTTGCGGGGAGACGCGAACTGAAATGAAGGGACCATTAGCTCGATGCCCGGATTGCGGGGGAGAGGCAGCCTTAATCGGCCCGATTCCTGCAACTGACGTGTGCGCCGGAAATACTCTAGAGCAGCCGCTTCGTGGCGGTTGGCTTTATCGCTGCCGGCAGTGCCTCCTTGGGTTCCGCTGGCCACGGCTGGGAAAAAGGGAACTCGATGCCCTTTATGAACAGGGGAGCGAGAGCGCATGGACGGCGTCTGCATCAGAGCGCCGGGACTGGTGCATTGCTCAATGCTGGCTGGAGGAAAAACTGCGGCCAGGAGGCAGTATCCTGGATGTCGGTTGCTTCGACGGGGGATTCCTTGAACCTTTGGTCGGGCAGTACCGGTGCTATGGAGTCGAGATCCATTCCGGGGCCCGGAAGCGGGCTGAGGACAAGGGAATTAGGGTGCTTGGGTCCGATTTTTCTGCCGTCGAGGGGGAGTTCGACTTCATTACTGCCTTTGATGTAATTGAGCATGTGGAGTACCCGAAGCGTTTTCTGAATCAATGTATTACAGCAGTGCGGCAAGGGGGGTGGGTTCTGATATCAACCGGAAATTTGGACGCCTTAAGCTCTCGCGTGATGGGTAGCAGGTATTGGTACTGCACCATCGCCGAGCATGTCTCCTTCGTCAGCCCAGCTTGGTTCTCGAGGCTCACGAGTGCGCTTGGCTGTCGGATCGAAAACCAATCCACTTTCGCCCATGCCCACACATCATTGTCTAGGCGGACCAGAGAAGCGGCGAGTAATCTTTTTTACAGGATGTGGCCTTCCGTTTTTCGTGGACTTCGCAGGCTCGGCGCCGGTAGAACGAATGTGAAAGAGCACCCAGAAATTGCCGATCGCCCGCCAGGGTGGTCGGGCGCGCGCGACCATTTCTTGGTGCTGCTGCAGAAGCTATGAGCTCTCATCTAACCCGCAACGCTTTTGCCAATATGGTGCAGATGTCTGTCGGTGCGGTGCTGCTATTTGTGCTGTTTCGGTACATCAATGGTGTGCTGGGTGCCGCTCAATTCGGTGTCTGGTCAGTGGTGCTGGCGACAGCGTCCGCCTCGCGGCTGGCAAATCTTGGCTTGGGCGCGGGTATGACTAGGTTCGTCGCGCGTTATCACGCACTAGAGAACCAACAGATGGCTGCGCGGATGGTTGAAACTGCGGCCATCACGATTGCCGTTGTTCTCGGTTTGGTGCTACCCGCGTTGTATTGGCCACTGAAAAGCCTGCTGGCACACATTTTTTCCGGGACGCATCTTGCGGAGGCGTACTCACTGCTCCCGTATGCATTGTTGTCGCTGTGGCTGGCCGATATCGCGGCGGTGTTCCAGTCGGGTCTTGAAGGCTTGCAGCGCATGGATTTGCGTGCTGGCGTCATGGTTGCGGCGCAAGTTCTGATGCTGACTCTCGCAATCCTGCTCGTCCCTATACAGGGACTCATTGGTCTTGCCGAAGCACAGATTGCACAGGGCATCTTCCTGTTGCTGGTGGGCTGGCTGATCTTGCGGCGAAAGCTGCCGCATTTGGGCTGGATACCATCCCGCTGGACCCGACTTGCATTCCGTGAGTTGATCGGCTATGGCACGAACGTGCAGCTCGCTTCGCTGCTCATGCTGTTGGTGGATCCGGTGACCAAAGCGCTGATGGCGAAATTCGGCGGCGTTTCTGCAGCTGGCTATTTTGAAATGGCGAACCAAGTGATGGTGAAGGCGCGTGCGCTAATCGTGACAGCCAACCAAGCGATTATCCCTAAGGTTGCGCATATTGCGGAGCTCACGCCACACAAGCTGGCGGACTTTTACATCACAAACATGAAGATACTTATTTTAATCGCCCTACCAGTTTTTGCACTGCTCTATTCCTGGGCCGCACCGATCTCTTTGATACTGGTTGGCCACACTGAACCTCTGTTTATTTATCTAATGCGTCTTACCATTCTTGCCGGATTCCTGAACATTTTTTCTGTACCGGCGTATTTCATCAACATGGGTACTGGCCAAGTTGGGTGGAATACTCTTGCGCATATGACAATGGGGATAGTCAACGGAGTGTTAGCCTGGATATTGGGTACGTTTTATGGTGCAGGCGGTGTTGCATGGGCTTATGTCGCAGCCATTGTTTCCGGAAGCTGGCTTCTGGTGATTGTTTTCCAGCGGCGTTCCAGTGTACGGCTTTGGGAAATGGCACTGAGGGAAAATTGGCTGCTCGCTGCTACGTGCTTGTCGGTTGGCGTGCTTGGAGGCCGAATATGGGTGTTGATGGAGGGATTTGATGTTCTTCGTCCGGCAGTAGAGTTTACTATACTGCCGCTAATCCTAGCCACAGTGGTTTGGTATCATCCAGTAAGGTTAGAACTCTGGAGCCGCTTTCAAACATTGTTAACTCGGGTGCATTGATGAAGAACGCGATCAAGCAATTTCATACTCACAGACTTTGCATACCAATCGGGATTAAACAAGAAAGCAGAAATTCACGCAAGCGACTTCATTTTTAGAAGATCATCGATTTGACAGGATAAAGGAAATTTATGAATTGCTTGATCTTAGGAGGGGCAGGATTTATTGGATCTAACTTGACAGATGCCTTATTAAAGTTGGGGCATCATGTGCGTGTGTTCGACCGTCTTAATGTAAACACGAGTAATCTAACGACTGCTTTGCCACGTATAGAGTTGATCCGGGGTGATTTCCTGAATGACTCGGATATAGCATGCGCGCTTAAAGATATTGAATTGGTGGTGCATCTTATATCGACCACTTTGCCGAAATCCTCGAACGACAACCCGATCTATGATGTTGAGTCCAATGTCGTTGGTACGCTGAAACTTCTTGACCTTTCGCGTCAGCAAGGGGTTAAAAAGGTTGTATTTCTTTCTTCCGGCGGTACCGTATATGGCCCTTCCGTCGCTTGTCCGATTTCAGAAACCGCTGCAACTGATCCGGTATGCTCCTATGGAATCTCAAAACTTGCAATTGAAAAATATCTTCATCTTCATCACCACATGAATAATCTTGACTATGTCGTATTGCGTGTGGCGAATCCTTTTGGTGAGCGGCAGAATCCAGGTAGTGGTCAGGGAGTCATTACTGCTTTTCTGTGGAAGTTATTACAGAATGAGCCGATCTCTATTTGGGGAGATGGCACTGTTGCCAGGGATTATATTTATATCAGCGATCTGGTTTCGGCTATATTGGCTGCGATCGAAAAGGAGACATGCTCAAAACTCTTTAACATCGGTAGCGGAGTGCCGTGCAGCTTGAATGAGTTGTTAAGCATCATGCAAGGGGTAACGGGGCGAACTCCAGTTATCCAATACACGCCTGGCCGCAAATTGGATGTGCCTGTCAACTTTCTCGACATCACTCGTGCGCGAGATGAAATCTTGTGGCAGCCACTGGTTTCGCTGGAGGACGGTATAGCGAGGACTTGGACATGGCTACAGCACCATAAAAGCGACTTTGAGTAGAGCGATGATTATCGTATCGAACGGGCACCATAAGTTTATTACTGGACCGGCAGCAGTTGAGGCCCATAAGAATGACTTGTTGTCGGGCTTCATAACGGCTGGCTATCCACTACCGATTCTTAGGAAATGGATAACTTCATGCAAACTAGATCGATATGCGCCAATCAAGCGATTGCTGCAACGACAAGAAGACTTGCCAGATGCCTTGGTGCATTCTCTTTGGTTGTCGGAAATTATTTATATCGTTGCCCGCAACATCGACAGACATGTATCACGTTTCGAGTATGTAGCTGATTATGGATTGAAATTTTATGCATGGCAGGCTAAACGCCTCGTTCGGCGCCTGCCCGGAAAAATATATCATTATCGTTCAGGTTATGGTCGCGATTCTGTGCGAATTGCAAAACAAAGGGGCATGATTGCCCTCTGCGATCATTCCATCGTGCACCCCGCGGCACTGAACTATCTTATCTCCAATGGCGGCAAGATGCCGCCACCTGGGCAGCCTGATCGCCTCAGCAGGATGTGGAGTAGTATTCTCAAAGATATTGACCAGGCAGATTATATCCTAGTCAACTCAGATTTCGTTAAAGATACTTTTATGCACTTTGGACATGAACCGAGCCGGATTTTCGTTCTATATACAGGCATTGATGATCGATTTATATCGCTTATTCCAAACCGCACTTACCGATCCGTGACAGACATGCCATTGCGGCTGTTATTTGCGGGCGATATGGGCGCCCGCAAGGGAGGACGGATTTTATTGCAGGCGCTTTCACGGATACGCGACTTATCTTGGCAGTTCGAAGCGATTGGTTCTATCGACGCAAATTTGCGAAATGAATTCCATGAATTTTTTTCGGATGGCCGCGTTACAGTTACCGACCACCTATCATGGGCAGAACTTGCCGAGCGCATGAGTATGGCTGATATATTTGTTTTCCCGTCGTTGGCAGAGGGCTCTGCACGTGTCGTCTCGATGGCAATGGCATGCGGGTGTTATATCATCACGACGCCTAACAGTGGCTCTTTGGTTAAAGATGAGATTCATGGAAATGTTGTTGCGCCGGGCGATGTTGATGAATTAGAGATTGCGCTTCGACGGATCTTGTTAAACCCTGATGTGATTCCGATTGTCGGGAGCAAAAATGCTGATTTGATCAAGTCAAGTTATACGCAACATGATTATGGTGAAAAGTTAATTACAATCTATACATCACTTATGCCTAAAGGTTAGCTTAAGTTCAATTATTCTTCATGCGGTTTTTTCTGTATTGTTGCGTAACTTAAAGACATCATGTTTCTGATCGCTGTTCTCATTTTGTCAAATGATACATTTTGATAAAGAAGCCATTTATTAGTATTGAGCTCCGCCAATGCCGCGCGATCTTGAGATGGCTGCAAACTGAGCTGGGCTTGAGTTCCCAGCTAGGTCATCGTGATGACTGCAAACCCCAAACCCGCAAGGCCATGAACCGCGTCCAATTCCAGCCCGGATCGTCGCTAACTGAGTTCCCCGCCGCCAACGGCACCGAGGAGGCTGCCTGTGCGTGGGCGCTCCGGCGTGCGTGCCGCTCGACTGGCTCCGTTTGCACACGCTACGAAGCCACGCATGCTGGCTGCTTCCATTGCTTCGGACAGATCCCCTGGCAGTGCGGCGCCTGTCACGCGCAGACCAGCCTGCGCGCGGGCACCGCCACTTGGGTATTTGCGTTGGACCTGCTCGGCAATCTCAAGCGTTCGCTGGATGGCACCCATCATGTGTTCCGCTTCTTCAAGTACGCCGAATGCTACCTTGGCGAGGCCGCCAGGCGCTTCAACCGTCGCTTGCGTATCAAAGGCCTCGTCCCGCGTGTGTTGGTCGTCGCCTCTGCACGCAGCAAGCCGTGGCCTGAGCGCATCACGGGCGCAATGCCGGTCTACGCGCCATGCTGAAAATCAACGCTGATCAGCAAACCGGTTTGTTGTCTCTGAGAAAGATCGGTTTTTATGATGTGTTGTCTTTTTTAATCCCTTTAACACAGTTCATTGAATTTAAATTCATCGGTCATCTATACGCTCCTGTCATAGAGTTAGCTATTTTATTTCCGATACTATTTGTTTCACGTGGTCGCATGTTGAATAGGCGATTACCGAGCATGTTTTTGTTGTTGGGAACGCTTTGGTTACTGAGTCAGGTAATAACTGACCTAATACGCCAGTCGACTTTTCACGATTACTCGCGTGGTTGGGCATTGATTGCCTTCACGCTTGTTGATTTTGCATCCTTGTATCTTCTTCTAGTGGGCAGACAGGGACGCATAATGTTGTATGCAGCTGGGTTAGCGATCGGCGGTATACTTGCCTATTTCTTTAACCCCAACATTTTTACGCATGGTCATCCTTGGAAATTCGGCTACGGATTTGCTGTCACATTCTTACTCGCGCTATTTGCAACGTATGTTGGATGGCGGCACAAATACAGGCCTTTGTGGCCTGCAATGATTTTAATGTCATCAGCTTGTCTTAACATCTATATGGGTTTCCGCTCACTGGGTGGAGTCTGCTTTCTAGCTTCCGTATATCTATTAATGCAAAAGCTATATGGGCGTAGCTTTACTAATAATATTAGATTCAAGAAGCGCTCTGTGCTTATAATTGCATTCGCGATTGCTTTCGGTGCATTTGGAATCTTGAAAACCTACGAATATGCGGCGGGTTCCGGATTTTTAGGTGTTAAAGCGCAGCAGTTGTATGAAGGTCAATCAGAAGGTAAATATGGCTTGCTTTTAGGTGGTCGTAGCGAATTGTTGGTTTCTGGACGGGCAATCTTGGCTTCGCCAATTATAGGCTATGGTTCGTGGGCAAAGAATTGCTACTATGCGTCTCTGTTGACCAATCTACAACTGCAACTTGGCTATGCCGCTCCATACGATAATAACTGCTTACTGCCAACACATTCATTTATTTTTGGTGCCTGGGTAGACGCTGGGATACTGGGCGCAGTATTTTGGATATGGGTACTTGCGTTATCTTTTCGGGTCATCACCCGGCTGTATCGTACCTTGGAACCCATGACACCGCTCATTGCATTTATAGTTTTCAATATTACTTGGAATATATTCTTTTCGCCTTACGGAGCAGAACGAATATTTACCGAACAATTTTACGTTATAGTTATGATGGAAGCTCTTTATATTTGTGGCTATGGTAAAGGCGTGAGAAGATGAAGATTTCTCTGGTTACAATCTCATTCAATCAAGCGCCCTTTCTGGAGAGGGCCATCCGATCGGTTCTTGAGCAAGATTATGATGATGTCGAATATATCATCGTTGATCCAGGCTCGACGGACGGGAGTAGAGGCATTATTGAGAAGTATCGATCCAGGATCTCAAAAATTATTTATGAGCCAGATCGTGGACCTGCCGACGGGTTGAATATTGGGTTTTCAAATGCTCACGGTGAAATTTTCGGGTTTCTGAATTCCGACGATATTTTGCTTCCAGGCGCATTGCGCTACGTGTATAATTACTTTAATTCAAATCACGAAGTTGATGTTGTTTCTGGGCATTGCGTTATTATAGACGAATTTGACGGTGTGATAAGGAAAGGCTTTTCGGAGCGTTTTTCGTTGATGAGACACGCATATGGAACAGTTGTTCTTATGCAGTCATCTACATTTTTCAAGGCTGCATTTTATACAAAAGCAGGGGGATTCAATAGCTCAAATAAGGTGGCCTGGGATGGCGAGCTTTTTGTAGATATGGCGATGCAAGGTGCAAAATTTGCGATAGCGAATCAGTTTTTAAGCGGTTTCAGACTTCACAAAGAAAGTATCACCTCATCGGCTAAGTTGTCTGAGGAGAACAAAGTATATCAAAAATATATTTTCAGAAAAATAATGACTAGAGAATGGAGAAGGTCCGATATCATCATTCATGCTCTATTGAGGGTGTTTAAGCACTTTGTCAACCCACGCGCTCTTTACCAGAGGATTGCAAAAGGCCCGATATATGGACGGGATGCAAAGTAGGTTGTCAATCCGTAACTCAACCTGTAAACTCGATAAGCCAGTAGGTTACAATTAAAGATTAGAGATCGCCAATGAAATAGTAGTGATCAGTGGGGCGGTGTAGAATGATAATAGTCGTGGATAGAGCTAATTTATCCGGTGTGTGCAAGTAAATCATAAAGTCGTGTTGCTCGCGAAGGATGTGATTCAATGTGCGGGATATCTGGCATTTTCAGTTATCTAGCCGCCACACAAGTTGATATGAACGCACTGCTGCGCATGCGCGAACACATGCATGTGCGCGGCCCCGATGGTGCAGGACTGTGGACCGACCCGCGTGGCGGACTCGGGCTCGCGCATCGCCGCCTTGCCATCCTCGACCTGAGCGAACGCGGCGCGCAGCCCATGGCCACGCCCGACAGCCGTTACCACGTCGTCTTCAACGGCGAGATCTACAACCATCCCGAACTGCGCACGTGGTGCGAGGCGCGCGGTGCGCGTTACCTCAGCGGCAGCGACACCGAGACTCTGCTGCCCCTTTATGCACTGCAGGGCGAGGCGATGCTGCCGCGGCTGCGCGGCATGTTTGCCTTTGCGCTGTGGGATGCGCGGGAGCGCAGCCTGCTGCTGGCGCG
>JABEVG010000068.1 GCA_013044075.1 Gallionella sp. | reverse complement strand
GTCCAGGAATATCCGGCTATCCCGCGTGATGGTCAAAGTGACGGGAGTCTTGGCCTGTATGGGTGAGGCATGCCCTTGCGGAAGGTCGACCGGCAGCGAATGCAGATTTTGCATCGACAGCGAGGCCAGCATGAACGTCGCGAGCAGGAAGAACATCACGTCTATCATCGGGATAATCTCGATGCGGCCGCGTTTGTATTCGCGGGATTTGCGTAGCTTCATTTCGCCTCCGCGCTGTTGTGCTGGATCAGCCGGATGTTGTCTATCATGCGCGTGCCGAGTCGTTCCATTTCTTCCAGAACATGCGCTTGGCGGCGCGAGAAGTAGTTGAATCCGAACAGTGCGAAGATCGCGATGAAGATGCCGAATGCTGTCGCGATCAAGGCCTGCGCCACGCCGCCGGTCACGCCGCTGGGGTCGACCAGACCCGTGCCGCCGATCAGGTTAAAGGCGTGCATCATGCCGGTGATGGTGCCCAGCAGGCCCAGCAGCGGCGCGCCGGTGACGATGGTTTCCAGTACCCACAGACCTCGCCCCATGTCTTTTTCGATGAGTTGCGCCTCATCGCCGGCGCGCGACTCCAGCCACCAGACCGGTTTGTCGTGGTTGTCCAGAATGACGCGGGAGAATCTCGCGTAGTAGTTGTCCGGCGGCAGCCTGCCCAACTCTTGTTCCAGATCTTTCCAGGCGAAACTGTAGGTCTCGACCAGTCCGAACAGGGCGGTGGGAAACTTGATGTAACGGAGGTAGACGTAGAGTTTGTCGATGAGGATGACCAAGGCCAGGATCGCCAGGGCCACCAGCGGGTAGATTGTTACCCCGCCAAATTTCATGGCGAGCAGTGCTTCGGATATTTCTTGCATGTTGGATTCCTTATAACGGGTTGTTGGGGATGGGGTCAGAGCGGTTTGGACAGGCCGACGAACATGCCGAGCCGCTGCCCGTATTGCGGGGCGAGTACGCCGATGCCAGTGCCGTCGCGTATCTCGTAAACCTTGTCGAACAGATTGACGATCACCAGTCGCACTTCCATCGGACCTGCACTGGTGAGATTCACTTTGCGGCTCGCGCCCAGATTGACGACGGTGTAGGACGGCAGGCTGGTGGTGTTGGCGAAGCCGTTGCGCAGTCCGCTCTGGAACGTCGCATCACCGCTGAAACGTGTGCCGGACCACAGGTAAGAGCCACCCGTCGAAAATGTCACCGCCTGTTGATGATCGACATTCACCCAGTTGTTCGCGGCGTAATTGAGTGTGGCCTGATCGAACAGGAACTGGCCGGAGATGATGTTCTTAGCCTGGCTCACGGTGCGTGCCAGATTGGCGTAAGCGGACAAGTCGTCGGTCGTGTAGTTGCTGGTCAGCTCGATGCCGTAGATCCTGCCTTGCGCATAATTGTACGGGGTCATGATCAGAGCCGGCCCGAACTGTCCCTCATCGAGGGTGTTCTGCGTCTGTTTGTAAAAACTATCCAGCCCCAGGTTGGTGGTCGGTGTCAGCTGATGCGTGACACCGGCATCCAGGTAATTTGCCCGTTCGGACTTGACCGGTGAATTCAGTCCGGGAGCCGCGTTGGTGGTGTTCTGGAACAAAGCCTGAGTGTTGGTGGAAACCAGCTCGGTAGGCGGCGGCGTGAAATAGCGCGCATAGCCGGTGTGCCAGGTCGTCCCGGCATCCGACTGGTAAACCACGCCCAGTCGCGGACTCAGTTGATGTTCGTTGACGTAGGCACTGACCTGGTCATAGCGCGCGCCATAGTTCACCGTCAGTTTGCCGGTGGCTTTCCATTCGTCCTGAAGATAGGCACCCAGCAAGGTGTTGCCGTTTTTGGGGTTGTTGTCGATGAGGGAGTAAGCCGGTCCGGAAACTTGTCCCGCCCCATTGACCGGAAATACCGTGGCGGTGTTGTTGCTCTGGATGTTCTCGCTGCTGCCGAACCAGCCCATGCGCAGCGTGTGCGTTTCATTCAAACGGTTGCTCGCGTCGGCCTGTATGCCGCTGCTGGAGCTGCTGCGGAACACATCCGATGCCACGCCGTTAAAGGCCAGGTTGCCGGTGACATCGGGCATGTAATGGGTGCTGGAATAACGCGTGAACAGCGAGACCTGGTAGTCGATATTGTCGTTCAGCGAACTCTGTAGCGATGACACGGCGAAACGGTTCACTTCGCGTTGGTTATCGTTGAGGGTGGCGGAGTTGTAGCCCGTCACACCGAGCTGCGGCAGGATGCCCAGGTTGTTGGGATCGGGCGCGAGTCCGGGCCGGTTCGGTATCTGGAATGTCCCGTCGTAACTGCCGAACATGAAACTCACTTTGGTGTCGGGATTGAGCAGGTAGGAAAGGTAGCCGAAGCCTTTTTTCTGTTGCGTCATGTCATGTAGCGGATTGATGCTGGCGGTCGGATTTTGAATGCCGACATTGTCGCTCAGGTAGGAGCCGTCGATGAAATAACTCAGCTTGTTGTCGGTGCTGCCGTATTCAAAACTGGGGTTGAAAGTTTGATTGCTGCCGCCGTACATATCGACGTGCCCGCCGGCCGCAAAATTGGTTTTGGTATTGATCTCGACCACCCCCGCCGTACGATAACCATACTGTGCGGGGAGCGCGCCGGTGAGCAGGTTGATGTTTTGCGCGAAGCGTGTGTCCAGTGCTTGGCCGAACCCGTTGATGCCTTCCGGAAGCATCACGCCGTTGATACGGTATTGGACGTTGCCATGATCGCCCCGGATATGGATCTGCCCGAACGAGTCATTGACCACACCGGGGGCCTGGAGCAGCACTTTGTTCAACGGGGTGTTTTCTCCCTGCGGCAAGTCTTCGATGTCTTTTTCACCGAAGCGATAGACGCTGCCGCCGGTCTGGGGCGACAGACTGTTGCGTGCGTTTTCCAGCCGGGTCACCGTGATATTGATATCGCCTGTCTGAGCATCTGCAGGCTCGCCTTGCAACTGTGCCGGCGTAACGTCGTCTGCGGCGGAAGCACCCAAGGAATGGGTCAACAGCGCGGCAATCGCCGCGCTCAGATATTTTTTCTTGAACATTTATTACTCCGCCTAAGCATGCAAAAACCCTCGCGTGATGAAAGCAAGAGATCGTTAAGTGACTTATGCGGAATAGGGTGGCGCGCGCGCCGTGTAGGCGTTGCAGACGGTGGAGCAGAAGCGGGCTGTGGCGTACAGGACGGGAGCGGCGAGATACGCGATCGCGCTGAACTGTATCGCATGCGAGCTTAATGCACTGCCGAGCTGTGCATATGCCGCGCACAGCTCGCAATGCTTTTCATGCGACAGCGAGTGATCCGTGCCTTGCCCCTCCAGCGCGTGCGAGATGCCATGCGTCAAACCGCCCAACTGGGTGAGCAGCAAGGCGATGATCAGCAGGAATCTGGGGAGCAGGGTACGCAACATGGCGCGCACTATAGCGGACTATCCCCAACAGCTCAAACGGCCTGTGGGAACTATGTAAAAACGGGCGTGTCTGTACGCCCGCCGCGATGACCTACTTGAAATCTATTTCGGGCGACCCCACTTGGGCGGGGCGGTGATGCCGGATCGTACGGCACAATTTACAGACAGGGGAATTTACAGATGAAACGAATCTTCTTATTTATTCTGACCAACTTGGCGGTGTTGTTCGTCATCAACATCACGTTGCGCCTGCTTGGTGTGGACAGGATATTGAACCAGGGCGGCGGCATTAACTTCACCAATCTGCTGGTCATGTCGGCGGTCATCGGTTTCGCCGGTTCCATCGTTTCTTTGCTGATGTCGAAATGGTCGGCCAAGCGCATGGTGGGGGCGCAAGTGATCGTAAATCCCTACGACCCGACCGAACGCTGGCTGGTGGATACGGTGAAACGATTGTCTCTGTCGGCGGGCATCGGCATGCCGGAAGTGGCGATCTACGACGCCCCCGATGTGAACGCTTTCGCCACCGGATGGAACCGCAACAGCGCGCTGGTCGCGGTGAGCCGGGGGCTGTTGGACAACATGAGCAAGGATGAAGCCGAGGCGGTGCTGGGGCACGAGATCAGCCACGTTGCGAACGGCGACATGGTGACGCTGGCGTTGATACAGGGTGTGGTCAACACTTTTGTAGTGTTCTTCGCCAAGCTGTTCGGCATCTTCATCGACTCGCTGTTGCGTGGCAAGGATGAGCAGAATCGCGGCCCCGGCATCGGTTCGTTCGTGGCCGAGATGGTGGCCCAACTGGTGTTGGGCGTGTTGGCCAGCATCGTCGTGATGTGGTTCTCGCGGCATCGGGAGTTCCGTGCGGATGCCGGTGGTGCAGCGTTGGCGGGACGTGAAAAAATGATCGCCGCTTTGGAGCGGCTCAAGGTGAATCACGAGCAAGCTGCCATGCCCAAACAGATGGCGGCTTTCGCTATCTCGGATGGAGGGGGGTTCAGCCGGTTGTTCATGACGCATCCGCCATTGGAAGAGCGTATCGCCGCACTGCGCGCGGGTCGCTGACACGGCCTGGACACACATTTACATGGTGTTCCAGCTGGTGCAATAAGCGTTCGGCGCGATCTCGTCATCGTCCGGGATTACCTTGCATCCGCCCAAGTCTTTAGCGGATTTACCGGGGATGAATTCCAGGCAAGACGCGCAGCTCATCTCGTTGTTCGGTGTGTTCTGGTACTTCAATTGGGCGCGCGCCGGGGCATTGGTATTCGCACGGGCCGGTCGGATCACGACGAGTGGTATCAGTGCCAGCGCGACGCTGGCGGTCTGCAAGAATCTTCGGCGGTTTAGGTTGGTGTCCATGGGGTTCCTCGTTGGTATCGGCCATCACGCCTGTTTGAGTATTTCGGTAAACGCTTCGACCGGCTGCGCGCCGGAGATCCCGGTTTTTCCATCGAACACAAAGAACGGTACGCCGGTGATGCCCAGTTCCGCCGCGCGTGACTCATCGGCCCGTACCTCAGCCCGGTAATCATTGCTCGCCAGCATGGTCAGCACTTCGTTTTCGGCGATCCCGAATTGCGGTGCGAGTTGCGCCAGTGCGGCGTGGTCACCGACCGGCAACGACTCGCAAAAGTACGCGTGCATGATGCGCTCAAGGGCGAGCTCGCCTTGTTGTCGCGCGGCGGCGAAGTGCAGCACACGGTGTGCGGCCAGGGTGTTGCCGGGGCGGGCGTTGGCCAGGCGATATTCCAGTCCGACTTGCTGTGCGACCCCGGATACGCGGGCGTTCATCTCTGCCGCCTGTTGCGCGCTGACACCGTACTTGCGCGCCAGCAGTTCGTTCAGTGTGCCGGGATGTTGTTGCGGGGCGTTCGGGTCGAGCTCAAAGCTGCGCCAGATGATGTCGATGTCTTTGCGTTGCCCGCATTGCGCGAGTGCTTGCTCGAATCGTCGTTTGCCGATGTAGCACCAGGGACAGATCACGTCCGACCAGATTTCAATTTGCATCGCTACCTCCGTTAGATGGGATCAGTCCCGTTGCTTGCATCGATGCACCAGCCAGTCCTGAATTTGCTGCGTTACCCAGGCCCCGTCATCCAGCGGCAGATCATGTCCGGCAGTGGGATGCAATCGGATAGGGCAACCCCAACGCTGTGCCAGCGTGGCCGAGCATTTTACATCGACCAACCGGTCTCGCTGTCCGGCGAGCAACAGCACGGGTACGGCCGGTGCGGTCGATGCGGCACGATAAGCGATGGCAGCCAGCAGTTGCCGCAGGATATTGGCGCGCGTCACCGGACATGTGCTGGCATACTCTGCCCACTGTGCCAGCAAGGCTGCTTGCTGATCCGGTGTGCGTTCCCGTGTGCTGGTGAGGCGCAGTATCAATTGTTCGCGCCGGGCGATTGAGCCCGAGATCAAAAAACGCAGCAGGGCGGGATAGTTGGCGGGGCGTAGCCGATGGTAGAAAGGATTGTGCGGAGCCAGGCTGGTATTGATCAGCACCATGCTTGCGAGTTCGGACGGATAGCGAGTACCCCATTCCACCGCCACCATCGCTCCCAGAGACAAGGCCAGCAAGCGGTAAGGGGGAGCATGCCCGAGTTGCATGAGCTGTGCACGGCAACTTTCCACCATCTTCGCCACGCTGGTGGCACTGGGTTGCGCATGCAAACTGCCATTGCCGGGCAGGTCCAGCGTCACGACTTGCGGTGTACCCATGGCATGTTGGAACTGGCCGGGGAACTCGCCCCAGTGGCGCGTCTCGCGCATCAAGCCCCGCAACAGCACCCAGGTGGTCATGGCTTGTACCAGCGTGCCACGGCACGTTCCTGCATACGCAGGCGCAGCGGACCTTTCACCAGCCAATTATCGTGACCGGAAGCAGCGCGCATCAAAAAGTCCAGCCACACGGCATGTCTGCGCAAGACCCGATGCAGGCGATGTTCGACAGAGGGGTTGAACATGCCCAGCCGGGAAAATAATTGCAGGGGGTTCTTCTTCACCCACAACCAGGAACCCATTTCCAGCGTCAGGGGCAAAAATACTTTGCCTTTGTCTTGTTGGGCTTGCAGGTAAAGATAGTCCCAGATATCGCCATGGGTACGGTAGTGCACGCTTTGCGGTTCAAACAGGTAGCGGTTGTTCGGGTAGGTCTGCTCGAACAACTCCTCCAGTCTGAGGATGTCGGCCAGATGATCAATGGGATGCACGCTGTGCGCGTGTGGAAACCATATCCGGTCACGCGAGCCGAAGCCGGAATGACAATCCACCGCGATGCTGAAAGGGCGCGCCAGCAATTCCTCGCGCACGGTACGGCACAGTGCCTGATTCTCGATTTCCATCCCGGCTCCCGCCGCCCCGCGATACCAGGGCAGGCGGGGGCTGATCCGGTGTCCGCCCAATAGGAATGGAATCTTCCCTTCAGCCTCTATGGGCGCGTTGCGCATCAGGTCCACGCCTTGCGGATTGCTGCGTGTCGATTGCCACATCCCGCCGGGATTGATCAGCGGCATGAATACCAGCCGCACGTCCTGTAGCAAAAGATGCAGGCTTTTGTCCCATGTCAAACGGGTGAGCAGGCTGCGTAAGAAGTACAGCAGAACGTGCGTGCCGATGCGCTCCAGACCGTGGACTCCGCCGAAAAAGCCGATGGCGGGCAACGCGGGATCGGGGTTGCCCAGTGCCAGTTGGTACACAGGGAAACGCTTGCCGTCTGCGCTTACTTCGCACGCGACGCGAACATCCAGATGGCCTCGCCCAAGCTCCAGGATAAGTTCCAGTTCCCTTAATTCTGGCAGTGTGGACATGGAGGTTCGGGCCTGTACTTGGAATTGAAAAGATTATCAGTCGTGCGCATGTTTCCCTTTGTGCCAACCGACCCCGCACGGGATCCGTGGAGATGCTTCGCCGATTTTTATGCTACCAGTTTTTTGTGCCAACAAAGGCGGCATTATGGACTGTTTTATGCTGACTCCTGTGCCATCTCGGTGTGACGCATATATTTCACTTGCAAGTCAAATTCAAAGCCGCTAGCCTGCGCGACGAAAGGCGATCGGGGTATATACGACGCATCCGGATATGCCGTTTCGTTGAGCAATGCCGCACCGTTGGCTGATGCAAATTATTGGGAGAGATTGAAAATGACAAAAGTGAGTTCGCCGGAGTACCTGGCTAAAGTCAAGACGCTATCCAAGGATGAAACCGAACGGTTGTTGTCCAGAATGACGGGCAAGCTGCCGCGCCGCTTGGAGAAGGATAAGTTGAGTCGTGAAGAGGCGTTGGCCATCCAGTTGGAGCTGGAAGACGAACAGCTCAAAGAGTGGCGCAACATGATGCAGGAATTGAAGAAAAAAGATGAGCTCAAGACCGTGGCCAAGTCCGCTGTTGCGGCAAAGGCTGCGGTAAAACCCAAGGCCAAAACTAAAACATCATCCCAGACCAGGGCCGCAGTTCAGACCAAGAGCGCGGTCAAGGCCAAGGGTGTCGTCAAATCCAAGGCAAAAACAGAGCCGAATACAGATAAGTAGCGGGGTCGCTGTCACCCGCTCAGTACTCAGCATCGGCCCGGATTATTTTGCGGGTGCAGGTTGACCTGACGGGGTGTCGTTTGCAGGGGCGGGCTGAATCTTGTTCTCAGGCACTGGCGAATCCGCCGGGCCATCGCCTTCATCATCGTATTTCTGACGCGGCGGGTTGCCGTCGTAGACCAGGTCCTGGCGATGCAGCAGATAGGCGTTCCGCAGGAATTCATATTTGTCCAGCGAGGCTTCATTCATCACTTTTTCAGAATCCAGCAGTTGTCCGCGCACGTGGACGTACTGGTAGATATAGAGCTCGTTGCGTGTTGCGACGGGAGTGACAAAGCCTATCGGGCCTTCCACTGTATCCACTGCCAATCCGGCAGTGTCGCGCAAGTCGCTCGGACCGAGTATCGGCAACATCAGGTAAGGCCCCGGCCCCATGCCCCAATAGCCCAGAGTCTGGCCAAAATCCTCATGGTGTTTTTCCAGCCGGGAGGTGACGTTGAACAAGCCTCCTATGCCCAGGGTCGAGTTGAAGATGACCCGTATGCCATCCGCGCAAGCCTGTCTGATCTTGAGTTGCAACACGTCGTTAAGGGTGACCACCACGTCATCGAGATTGGAAAAGAAATTGCTGGCCATGACTTTGCCCATCGTCGGCATGACTTTTTCGTAGCCTTGCGCGACCGGTTTGCCCACTGCCTTGTCGAGCGTGTCGTTGAATTTATACACGCCGCGATTGAAGGATTCAAAGGGGTCGGCGGGATTCGTGCCGCTGGCGCAGCCGGTCAAAGCCAGTGCGGCAAGGACGATGAAGGTTTGGAATGTACGCATAGTCGGGTGTGCAGCTAGATGGCTGGAGGTGGGGCCAGTTCGTCGACATGCAAACTGAATTTTCCCTGTTTGCGCTCGTTAAAAAAGTGTTCCAGGCTGAAACGCACCGGACGGAAAGCCAGTTCTTGCCAGGGGATATCGGCTTCGCCAAAGAGCCGGACTTCCAGGCTTTCGATGCCCGGCGCAAAATCAAGATCCAGCAAGCGCGCGCGAAAAAACAGATGCACCTGGTTGATGTAGGGCAGGCTGTACATCGAATACAACTCATCCAGCTCGACACGGGCGTGGGCTTCTTCCAGCGTTTCGCGTATCGCCGCCTGTCCCGTACTTTCACCGTTCTCCATGAAGCCGCCGGGCAGCGTCCACAGCCCGTGGCGCGGCTCGATAGCGCGTCTGCACAGCAGAACCCTGTCTTCCCATACCGGGATGGCACCGACGACTAACTTGGGATTCTCATAATGGATGGTGTCGCATTGCGTGCAGACATGGCGCGGTCGGCTGTCCTCGGCGGGGATGCGCAGCGTCACGCTTGCGCCGCACAGGTTACAGAATTTTATTTCCAAAATTGCCACCAGGTTCTTTTGCTGGCGGCGATCGCCTGCGCGGTGGCGGCTTCGGTGCCGCCGTTCTGTTCGAGCACGCGCTGGGTATCGTCGCGCAACGAGGTCATTCCCATCGCATCGTAGGCGAGCACCATCACCAGCAAGGCTTCGCGGGTGGACGGGCTGTGCGGGTATTGTTTGATGATGTCCTGGGCGCGATTGAGTGCCGCGAGGTTCGCGCCGCGCCGCAGATAATATTTCGCGATGTGCAGATCGTGTCTGGCCAACTGGTTCACCAGATAATGCATGCGCAGCTTCGCATCGGGTGTGTATTGGCTGTCAGGGAAGCGCGTGACCAGTTCTTTGAACGCGTTAAAAGAGTCCTGTCCCAGCTGGGGGTCGCGGTCGGCGGCATCCTCGTTTCCTATGGTGTCAACGACACCCATGTCGCCTGAGAAGCTGGCCAGGCCTTTCAAATAGTAGGCGTAATCGACATGCGGATTGTTGGGGTATTGTTTGATGAAGCGGTCGGCGGCGGCGATCGCGGGGTCAGGTTCGCCTTGTTTGTAATAGGCATAAGCCATCTCCAGCAAGGACTGTTGCGCATAGCGGCCATACGGGTAGCGCGACTGGAGTGACTCGTACTTCTTGATCGCCGCATCGTAAGTCTTCTCGTCGAGCTTGGCTTTGGCCTCCTTGTAAATCTCCTCAGCCGTCTGGCTTTTTTGTTTGCTCTCGTCCTCGCCTTCTAGGAGCGCGCTGGAAGAACTACAGCCGATTAACGTAAGCAACAGGAATACAGCTAAACTATGACGCATGACAACTCCAGAAAAAAATCTGCGCGATTATAGCGCAATCCCGTCCGATGCCGATGCGGCGGATACCCCTGACGTTAAAGCGCACCACCTTATTGTCCCCGATGAATATGCGGGCTTGCGTCTCGACCAGGTGCTGGTGAGATTCTTTCCCGAATATTCGCGCAGCCGTTTGCAGGAGTGGGTGGTGCAGCAGCAAGTGCTGGTGAATGGTTCCCCCGCCGTGAGCAAAGACAAGATGTGGGGCGGCGAAGCCATCAGCGTCAACCCG
Source organism: Gallionella sp. (assembly GCA_013044075.1). Classification (GTDB taxonomy): domain Bacteria; phylum Pseudomonadota; class Gammaproteobacteria; order Burkholderiales; family Gallionellaceae; genus Gallionella. The sequence goes on along the minus strand of JABEVG010000068.1, from coordinate 13,150 downwards.
CAAACACATCCTACCGAGCAACCCTATCTCGCCCAGGACATCGCGCTCGACATCGTCTATGAAGACGACGCGCTGCTGGTTATCAACAAACCCGTGGGCTTGGTGGTGCATCCGGGCAGCGGCAACTGGGAGGGCACGCTGCTCAACGCCTTGCTGCATTACGCGCCACAATTGACAGATGTGCCGCGTGCCGGGATCGTGCACCGTTTGGACAAGGACACCAGCGGCTTGATGGTGGTGGCCAAAACGCTCATCGCACAAACCGCGCTGGTGCGCCAGTTGCAGGAACGCAGTGTGAAACGCGAGTACCTGGCCTTGGTGTGGGGCGAGCTGGCGCGCGGCGGAACCGTCGAAGCGGCGATCGATCGCCATCCGAGCAACCGCGTCAAGATGGCGGTGGTGGAAGGCGGCAAACCGGCGGTCACGCATTATGTCGTCGAGCGGCAATTCCCCAGCTGTACCCTGTTGCGCTGCCGTCTGGAAACGGGACGCACCCACCAGATACGTGTGCATCTGGCATCGCTCAAACATCCGCTGGTGGGCGACTCGGTGTACATCCAGGGCGGACAGAAATGTGTACCGGGGTTGCGCACCCTGCTCAACGAATTCCCACGTCAGGCACTGCATGCCACGCGGCTGGCTTTGCAGCATCCGAGCAGCGGTGAGCTGATGGAATGGCATGTGCCGATGCCGGCCGATATGCAGCATTTGTTGCGCGAGATCCAGCGTATCGTGCAATCGACTTGATTTTTCCGGTACAGCATCCTATGAATCTGATCGAGCATTGCATCATCCCGGACTGGCCTGCTCCGCCGAACGTGCGCGCCTTGCAGACCACCCGTGCGGGTGGTGTGAGCAGCGCGCCCTACGCCAGCTTCAATCTCGGCAGCCACGTCGGCGATGTGCCGCTGGCGGTGGCACGCAACCGCATGTTCCTCAATGGCCTGCTGCCCGCCGAGCCGGTGTGGCTGGAGCAAGTGCATGGCCAAGTGGTGGCGAACGCGGATACGGCGGATTGCCGCCCGTCGGCGGATGCCAGTGTCGCCAGACACCGCGCTTCGGTGTGCGTGGTGATGACGGCGGATTGCCTGCCCATCCTGCTATGCGACAGGCATGGCACGGTGGTGGCCGCCGTACACGCGGGCTGGAAAGGACTGGCAGCCGGAGTGGTAGAAGCGACGGTGAGTGCGATGAAGATCGAGGGGCAACAGCTGATGGCCTGGTTTGGCCCGGCGATCAGCCAGTCCGCGTTTGAAGTGGGTGCGGAAGTGCGCGAACTGTTCGTCGCCGCCGATCCGGCCAGCGATGCCGCCTTTGTTTCCCGTGGCGGTACGCATCAACATGCGGTGCAAAAATTCCACGCGGATTTGTATGCGCTGGCGCGATTGCGCCTGAACGCGCTGGGCATCACCCGGATTTACGGCGGTGATCGTTGCACGTATCGGGAGGGTGAGCAGTTCTTCTCATTCCGCCGCGATGGCGCGACCGGGCGTATGGGCACGTTCATCTGGATTGAATAAAGGACACCCTCCAATCCGGTTTTCGACCCGACGTTGCGTTGCACACAAAAGATGACTCCTGACATGTCCATCAATGCGTCGCCGCAATTTCCCGCCAACTGACCGTTTCTACCCGACTAATTGCACTCTCCATTACCAGACTTCGCTCTGCTGGATTGACTTCTTTTATGAAGCCGGCTCACGATGTCATTAAGGTTGGTGTTTTTCTTCTCTGAGAACACGTGGGTAATTTGTTCGGTATCCAGAGCGGTTGCATGCGAGATTTTTTTGATGGCTTCTTGAATGGCCTGCCTGAGTACATCCGCATGGGGACTATCCTTAAGCACATCCTTAGACATCTCCACATGGATATCTTCAATAACGCGGAGTACCTCTGTCGCAGAAAGTCCGCTTGCCTTGGCAATCTCTCCGAATGCGTTCTCGACATACTTGCTGAGTTTGTCTATATCGACCTGCTCGGCAGCCAACTCAGCCGTTTTTCCTGCGCCTGTGACGGACTCTTCGGTTTCTTTGAGGGGAAAACGTATTTGAGGTAATTCCAATGCGTCTTTTGTAACTTCTTTGACTTGATCTTGGTTCATGTTCATATCCCTTCGGTGAATTGGGTAATCCCGGTGGGTTATCCCAGCAGGAGCTGAAGGTTGAACCCAATGTTGCCGTCAGTATGTGCGGTAACGAACATTGGGATGATGCATCTGCGCATTTTAGGTTGACCGCCTTTGTTATAATCCGCGCCCTGGATTTTTCTGATACCTCCCATGAGTGTTTTGTTGTGGATCGTCGCGGCGAGTTTCGTCGGCGGTGTGTTGAGCGTGCTATGCGCCGCGCTGTTCGCGCTGAACGCCCGCGCCCATTGGGTCAGCGGCCTGGTGAGTTACGCCATCGGCGCGTTGTTGGGGGCGGTGTTTCTGGAGATATTGCCGGAAGCCTTCAAGCTGGGCAGCAACTACGCGGCAATCAGCGGCACGATACTGGTGGGCATCCTGCTGTTCTTCACGCTGGAAAAGCTGCTCATCTGGCGACACTGCCACCACGACCATTGCGAGGCGCACGAACCTGTTGAGCCGCACGCGCACGGTCGCAGCGGCAGCATGATCATGGTCGGCAACACCTTCCATAACTTTGTCGATGGCATCATCATCGCCGCCGCATTCCTGGTGGATGTGCAACTGGGGATCGCGACCGCGCTCGCGATCATCGCGCATGAGATCCCGCAGGAAGTCGGCGACTTCATGATCCTGCTGCATTCCGGTTACAGCAAATCACAAGCTTTGTTGCTCAATCTGGTATCCAGTTTTGCCACCCTGCTGGGCGGTGTGTTGGCCTATTTCGCCCTGGAATCGATGCAGAGCGTCGTGCCTAACCTGTTGGCGTTGGCGGCGGCCAGCATGATCTACGTGGCGGTGGCGGATCTCATTCCCGGTCTGCATAAGCGTACCCGGTTGCGCGACACCATCGAACAGGTCGTGCTGATCGCCTTGGGTGTGTCCTCGATATTTTTGGTCAACCTGACGGTTGGCGCATAGAAAGTAAAACATGAACGCTCCGCAAAAAATTCCGCAAGTCGGTTTCATCTCGCTCGGTTGCCCCAAGGCGACGGTGGATTCGGAACACATCCTCACCCGTTTGCGCGCGGAGGGGTATCTGATTTCCAACAGCTATCAGGACTCCGACATCGTGGTGGTGAACACCTGCGGCTTCATCGACAGCGCGGTGGCCGAATCGCTGGATGCCATCGGCGAGGCACTGGCGGAGAACGGCAAGGTCATCGTCACCGGATGCCTGGGAGCAAAGGACGGTGTGGTACAGGCCGCACACCCTAAAGTCCTTGCCGTGACCGGACCGCACGCCACTGATGAAGTCATGGACGCAGTGCATCTGCATCTGCCCAAGCCGCACGATCCGTATATGGATCTGGTGCCGGCGCAAGGCATACGCCTCACGCCCAAACATTTCGCCTATCTAAAAATCTCCGAAGGCTGCAATCATCGTTGCACGTTTTGCATCATCCCTTCCATGCGCGGAGACTTGGTCAGCAGACCCGTCGGTGACGTGATGCAAGAAGCGCAAAATCTGGTCAAGTCCGGCGTGAAAGAATTGCTGGTGATTTCGCAAGACACCAGCGCGTATGGCGTGGACATCAAATATCGCACCGGCTTTTGGGAAGGTCGTCCGCTCAAGACACGCATGACCGAACTGGCCGTCGCGCTGGGCGAATTGGGTGTGTGGGTGCGCCTGCATTACGTCTATCCCTACCCGCATGTGGACGAAGTGATTCCGCTGATGGCACAAGGAAAAATTCTGCCTTACTTGGACATTCCGTTCCAACATGCCAACCAGCGCATCCTCAAGCTGATGAAGCGTCCGGGCAACAGCGACGGCGTGCTGGCACGCATTAAAAAATGGCGCGAGATTTGTCCTGAGTTGACGCTGCGCAGCACCTTCATTGTCGGCTTTCCCGGCGAGACCGAAGCCGAGTTTGAAGAACTATTGGATTTCCTCAGAGAAGCGCAACTGGATCGCGTCGGCGCGTTCGCCTATTCCCCCGTCGAAGGCGCGCTGGCGAACGAGTTGCCCGACCACGTCGCGCCGGAAATCCAGCAGGATCGCCTGGCGCGGCTGATGTTGCTGCAAGAGGAGATCAGCGCGGCGCGTTTGCAACACAAGATCGGCAAGACCCTGCAAGTGTTAGTCGATGAGGTGGATGATGAGGGCGCGGTGGCGCGCAGTGCCGCCGATGCGCCTGAGATCGACGGTGTGGTGTTTATCGAAAATGCCGGTCATCTAAGCGCGGGCGACCTCGTGACGGTGAAAATCATCGATGCCGACGAGCACGATCTGTGGGCGGAGTTGCTGCTCAGTTGATGTCGATAGGCCGGTAGCTGGACAGGATGCGCACGATCTTTTCGTGTTTGTTTTTTTCCGCCAGCGAGAGTGCCGTGCTGCCATCGGGATACGTGATCGAACGGTCTGCCCCTTTTTCAAGCAGCATCAGAACGATCTCAACGTGCCCGTTGGCGGCGGCTTTATGCAGAGCCGTCCAGCCGTCCTGAGTGGTGTCGTTGACAGACGCGCCGCATGCCAGCAATTTTGACACGACCTGGATATGCCCGCGTGTCGCCGATTGCATCAATGCCGTCCAGCCGAACTGGCTGCGTGCATTGATCTGCGCGCCTTTTTCCAGCAACAGATTGACGACTTCCGCGTAGCCGTTGAAGGCCGCCCAGTGCAGCGGCGTGTAACCGTTGCGATCCTCGGCCTGGATCTTTGCGCCGCAACGGATCAGCAATACCGCCATTTCCTGATGGCCGTTAAATGACGAGATCATCAGCGGTGTCCAGTCGCGCTCGTCGCGCGCATTCACATCCGCACCGCAGGAGAGGAACACCTTGACCGCCGCCTCGCTGCCGTTCTCAACCGCCGTCGCAAAGCTGCCCGGCGTGAAGGTATAGCCCAGCTGTTCGAGTTCGAATCTTTTCATTTCCGGGACATCCGACCACACGTTGGCTTCGGTGTCCGTGTGCAACTGCCGGCTGGTATAGACGTTGTGCAGGGCAAAGATCTCCGATGCCACGGCGGGCGGGAACCCCTGACGTGTCTCGCCCCGTGTATCCACCATCAATTCGCTGAAATACGCCTCCAGGTCGGGCGTATCCCAAAGCTCCAATATCCTGCCCAGCACACGCGGAAACTGCTGCTCCAGCGCGCGGGGATAGCGGGTCTCGTCGCCATTCAACAGTTGCAGGATACGTTCGCTCATGGGGGTTGCATTCCTCTCCGGCGCGTTCCCGTCACTCATCCGAATGTGCGGGTTCGCATGTTCACCTGACCCATGCTAACAGCATGCCCCGGCGGTTTACAGGCAGTGCGGATGAGCGGCGGCAGCGAGCCGCCGAATGCAAGGGTGACCGTTGAGGTAGGAAATCAGGGCTTGGTGGTGAAGTCGGGAGCGGGCATATCGCCGCGTTGTTTCATTTCGCGTTTGAGGGTGTCGCGCTCTTCCGGTGACATCTGTTCCCAGTGCTCGTGCATCTCCTGGCGGCGTTGCGCGCGTTGTTCGGGGGACATCTTCTCCCACTGGTCTCTCATGTTCGCGCGCATCTGTGCCTTTTCTTCGGGGGACATCTGTTCCCAGTGTTCACGCATCATCTTGCGCCGTTCAGCGCGCTGCGCCGGGGTCATGCTGTCCCATTCCTCGCGCATCTGCTGGTGCATGGCACGCCGTTCCTCGGGTGACATCTTGTCGATCAGATCGTGCATCTCCTTGTGCCTGGCCGCCCGCTGTTCCGGGCTTAGACGCAGCATCTCCTGGCGCATGACTTCGCGTTCCGCCTCGCGCTGTTCCGGGGTCATCTGCTTCAGACGTTGAAAATGTTCCTGCACGCTGGGCATGACAGCAGCGGAACTGACCGGGGGGCGGGTGCCGGGCGGTGTACCTTTTACGGGGGCATCGTCGGCCAGTGCGTGGAGGCTGAAGAGGGTGGCAAGCAGGATGCCGATGAGGATTTTCATGTGTGCGCTTCCTGTGCGGTGTGAGAGTGTTAGGAATGATAGTTTGGATCGCATCATAGAACGGAACTGCAAGCAAAATGTTTAAGCTCGCGGCAAAGTTGTAACAGTTTGTTGCAATGGGAGGTGCACCGGAAAAACGGACAGGGATTTTTTGGACGATTGATTTATCATGTCGCCATGAACAATCCCACCCGCATACTCATCATCGACGACGATGCCCGCTTGCGCGAGCTGTTGTTGCGCTACCTGGGCGAACAGGGTTTTGCAGTCCGTGCCGTTGCCGATGGCAGCGCGCTGGACAAAGCCTTGGGCCTGAACCATTACCATCTGCTGGTGCTCGATCTGATGCTGCCCGATGAAGACGGGTTGGCGATCCTGCGCAGACTGCGCGGCACGGGCGAGAGCGTGCCGGTGATCCTGCTCACCGCCAAGGGTGACGAGATCGACCGTATCGTCGGATTGGAGATGGGCGCGGACGATTATCTGTGCAAGCCGTTCAATCCGCGCGAGTTGGTGGCGCGCATCCACGCGGTGTTGCGCCGCAAAGGCTCGCAGCCGGTCGGGGCACCGGAAACCGAAGAGAAAGTGATCTGCTTCGGCGACTGCGAATTCAACCTCGCCACGCGCGTGCTGATCAAAGCGGGCGAGCCGATTTCCCTGACCACCGCAGAATTCGCACTGCTCAAGGCACTGGTCACGCATCCGCGCCATCCGCTGTCGCGCGACAAGCTGATGGAACTGGCGCGCGGACGCGAACACGATCCGCTGGACCGCGCCATCGATGTGCAAGTGTCGCGGCTGCGCAAACTGGTCGAGACCGATCCCGCGCAACCCCGCTTCATCCAAACCGTATGGGGACACGGTTATGTGTTCGTCCCGGACGGCACCAAGGCGAAATGAAATTTCCCCGCACCTTGTGGGCCAGAGCCTTCCTGCTTATCGTGGTGCTGATCGTGTTGTCCCTGTCGTCGGCTTTGGCGATCTTCAATCATGTGCAACAGGAGCCGCGCGCGCAACAGATGGCACAGCTGGTGGTCTCGGTGGTAAACCTCACCCGCGCCGCGATCCTCTCCGCCGCGCCCCAATGGCACAGCGCGCTGCTGGCGGAGTTGGACGATGCGGAAGGTTTGCGCGTGAGCATGGCGGAGCCCAACGACGTGCTGAAACCCTTGCCGGAACATCCTGACGAATTGCGCCTGATGATGCAAAAAGTGCGCGCCAGTCTGGGCGATAACACGCGCTTCGCCGTCGAGCGCAACCGGGTACACGCGCTGTGGGTGAGCTTCTTTATCGGAAAAGAGGAATTCTGGCTGGCCGTGCCCATCGAGCGCATCGAGCGCGGCTATCCGCAGGTGTTGTTGATCTGGGGCGGACTGGTGGTGACCCTGGCTTTGCTGGGCGCGTATCTGATCGCACGGCAGGTGGCCAAGCCGCTGAACAGACTCGCGCTTGCCGCGCAACAACTGGGGCAGGGGGCGATACCGCAGGCGTTGCCGGAAAACGCCGCGCATGAGATCGCCGTGGTGTCGCGCGCCTTCAATCTGATGTCCGCCAATCTGGCCGCCCATGAACGCGAGCGCGCGCTGGTGCTGGCGGGCATCTCGCACGATCTGCGCACCCCGCTGACGCGGATGCGTCTGGCAGCCGAGATGAGCTCGGATGAAGTCTTGCGCGCGGGACTGGTTGCCGATGTGGAGCAGATGGACGAGGTTATTCAGCAGTTTCTGGATTACGCACGCCACGACGAGAATGAAGCGGTGACGCCGGTCGACGTGACCGCTTTGGTGAATGAAGTGACACAGCGTTACGTCACTTCGGCACACTCTCTCACACTGGATGTGCAGCCGGGCCTGAGTTCTTCGGTCAGACCGTTGTTGCTGAAGCGCGCGCTCGGCAACCTGCTGGATAACGCGGTCAAATATGGCGGCGGCGAGATCACCGTGCGCCTGGCACGGCAGGGCGGCGGCGTGACGCTATCGGTGTCGGACAACGGTGCGGGTATTCCCTCCGGGCAACGCGACCTGGCCAAACGTCCTTTCGTCAGACTGCAATCCGCGCGCAGCGATACGACGGGTTCGGGACTGGGGCTGGCCATCGTCGAACGTGCCGCACGCATACATGGCGGCGAACTGGTGCTGGCGGAGAGTGAGGGGGGCGGGCTGCTGGCCACGCTGCACTTGCCGTCTGGGCGGGGCTCTACTCCGGACTGATCTGCGCCTGTGGTGGCCCTTTAGCCGGAGCGCGCACCAGCAACAGCAGGGGCAGCATCAATACGAAGTTCAGCGTGGCGAACCAGAAGCTGTCTATGTAGCCGATGTTCTGCGCCTGGTGCAGCACGGCCCTGGCGGCAAGCGCGATACCCTGCGGGTCTTGCGTGCCGAAATGGAACGGCGCGAGATAATTGTGCAGTGCCGCGCTATACGGCGTGATGTCGCCGCGCAACAGACTCCAGCTCTGCTGCGTGCTGCGCGAAAAATAGGTGGCGAGTATGGAAATCCCCATCGCGGAACCCATGGCCCGGATCAGGCTGTAAATGCCGGCGGCCTCGGCGGCGGTTTCTTTGGGCAGCGTGGTGAAGGCGAGGGTGGAGATGGGGACGAAGATGAGCCCCATCCCCATGCCTTGCAGCAGCATCGGCACGATCAGGTCGTGTGCGGTGATGTCGCCGGTGAAACGCGTCATCAGATAGTTGCCCGCGATACTGGCGAGGATGCCGGCGAGGATGAAGTTGCGCGGCGGTATCCGGGTGACGAATTTGCCGACGAAGATCATCACCAGAAACGAGGCCAGTCCGCGCGGTGCCATATACAGTCCGGCCTCAAAGGTGGGATAGTCGAGGAAGTTTTGCAGGAACAGGGATTGCAGCAGCATGCCGCCGAAGAAACCAATGCCGATGGTGGTCATGATCAGACTGGCGACCAGAAAATTGCGGTCGCGGAAGATGCGCAGGTCGAACAGGGGATGATGTTTGCCGGTGAGCGTGTAAACGATGAAGAAGCTCAACGCGATCACCGTGACGAAGGCGGCGAAAACCAGTGTCCGCGAGCTGAACCAGTCGTCCTGATTGCCGCGATCCAGTATCAGTTGCAGCGCGCCTATGCCCAATGCCAGGGTGACGAAGCCCGGCCAGTCCATCCGCCTTGCACGGATCACGGTATCGGGAACATGGCGCATGGCGAGCACGAACGAAGCGATGCCGACGGGCAGGTTGATATAGAACGTCCACCGCCAGCTGATCGCCTCGGTTAACCAGCCGCCCAAAGTCGGGCCCATGATGGGAGCCACCATCACACCCATGCTCCAGATCGCCATTGCCTTGCCGCGTTGTTCGCCGGGAAAGATTTGCAGCATGATGGACTGCGACAACGGCACCAGTGCCGCGCCGAATATCCCTTGCAGGAAGCGGAACAACACCATCTGTGCGAGGCTGGTTGCCATGCCGCACAAAGCCGACGTGATGACGAAACCGGCGATGCTGACCAGCAGGAATCGCTTTTGTCCGATGCGGTCGGTGATGAAGCCGGTGAGCGGCATGATGATGGCCGAGGCGATCAGGTAGGACGTGAGCACCCAGCTGATATTGTCCGGCGTGGCATCGAGCTGGCCCGCCATGTTGGGCAGTGCCACGTTGATGATGGTGGTGTCCAGTACCTGCATGATGGTCGCGGCCATCACGGCGGCACCGATCAATACCCGGTTGGTGTTCATCACGCTGCTACTTCAGTCGCACGCTGACAGTCGCCGTTGCGCCGATGCGCAGCGGGTATCTTGCATCGGGCTGGGCGAGCTTGATGCGTACCGGCACGCGCTGTGCGATCTTCACCCAGTTGCCGGTGGCGTTCTGCGGGGGCAGCAGCGAGAAGGCCGTGCCGGTCGCACCGCTCAGGCTTTCCACCGTCCCCTCGAAATGTTGTCCGGGATACATGTCTATCCTGATATCCACGGTCTGGCCGGGATGGATGCCGGCCAGTTCAGTCTCCTTGAAGTTGGCATCGATATGGAAGCTGTTGTCGCCGATGAGCGCGAACAGCGGCTCGCCGACACCGACCAGCGATCCCGCCACGAGGGTGAGGTTGTCGATCTGCCCGTCTTGCGTTGCCGTGACATGGGTGTGTTGCAGATCGAGCTTGGCTTGCTCGATCGCCGCCTGCGCCTTTAACACGTCGCCGCGCTCGCCGAGCTTCGCCGGTGCCGAGAGTGCCTTGGTCAATTGGGCGCGGGCCTGCGCCAGCGATGCTTGCAGGGTCTGCATGCGGGTCTGCGCATCATCGAGCGATTGCTGCGAAAGAAAATGCCGCGCCATCAGTTCCCGGTCGCGGGTGTAACGGGTACGCGCATTGGCGAGATCGCTTTCAGCCTGCTCGATTTGCGCGCGCGCGACGGCGACTTCCGCGTTGTCCTGACGGGCAGACTGCCGGGCGAGAGCCAGGTCGGCTTGCGCATGCTGCAGCGCGATGGCGAACGGTTCGGGGTCGATGTCGAATAACGGGTCGCCTGTATGGACCTGCTGGTTGTTCTTGACATAGACGGCGGTGATGCGCCCGGCGACCAGCGATGCCACGTTAACCACGTCCGCATTGATATAAGCGTTCTCGGTCGTGCGGGAGCGGCCCGACAAGTACAGGTAGGCAAGGCCACCCAGCACCGCAGCCGCCAACATGACGGCGGCGATGAGTTTTTTGTTGGCGACGAGGCGTTTCATGCGAGAGCTTCCAGTTTGCCGCGAATGTTGTTCAGTGCATCGAGCGCGATCCTGATCTCGGATGGGCTTAATCCGGACAGCAATTCCTTGCGCAAGTCTGCGGCATAGCTGCGGATATTTTCCACCACTGCTTTGCCTGCATCGGACAGGTGCAGATGCTTGACCCTGCGATCTGTCTCGCTACCACAGCGTTTGAGCAACCCCTCGCGTTCCATGTGATCGACCAGACGCACCAGTGTCGCGGCTTCTATGCCGATCAATTGCGCCAGTTCGCGGTGGGTGCAACCGTCGTTGCGCGAGAGATGCCACAGCAGCAGCCAGCGTGAATGCGAAAAGCCCAAGGGCCGCAGCCGCCGATCCAGCTCGGTGCGCCAGGCGTGGGTGGACAGGAACATCGACTCCGCAAACTGTTCGTTCAGTGATTTCATTTTTAGTTGGCTTGCTAATAGTTGGCTTGCAAACCATTCTGGCAAAAAAAAGCACGTGTGTCGAGAGATGAAGCGATTAGCCGGAAAAGAACGCCACCGCTTCCGCTTCCACGCGGGTGCGCTTCATCGGCGGCAGGCTTTGCCAGATGCGTCGGCCATAGGGTTTGGTGATCAGGCGCGGGTCGCAGATCATCAGCACGCCCCTGTCGTTCTCGTCGCGTATCAAGCGTCCCGCACCTTGCTTGAGCGTGATGATGGTGCGCGGCAACTGGTATTCCATAAAGGCGTTGCGGCCCTGTTTGGATATCTGCGCGATGCGTGCCGCCAGCACCGGATCATCGGGCGGCGCGAACGGCAGTTTGTCGATGATGACCAGCGACAGCGCGTCGCCGCGCACGTCCACTCCTTCCCAGAACGACTGGCTGCCCAGCAGCACCGCGTTGCCCAGGGTGCGGAAGCGCGTCAGCAGTTCGTTGCGCGAGCCTTCGCCCTGCAACAGCAGCGGATACTTCCAACCGCGCAGATCGAACTCGGCCAGCAATATCTCATGCGCGCGTTGCATGGCGCGCAAGCTGGTGAATAAAAGGAAGGCGCGGCCCTTGCTGGCTTCCAGCATAGGCAAGGCGGCTTGCACCACCGCCTCGGTATACTCGAAACTGTTCGGGTCGGGCAGGTTGCTCGGCACATACAACAGGCTTTGTTCGGCGTAGTTGAACGGGCTGTCCCAATAGGCGGTGGTCGCTTTGAGCAAGCCCATCTCGGATTGGTAGTGCGAGAAATCCTGCTTCACTGCCAGTGTCGCGGAGGTGAATATCCAGGCGCGTTGCGAGCCGCCGATCTGCTTTTCGAATATCTCAGCGATGGACAGCGGCGTGGTGTTGAGTTGCAGCGAGTGATGGAAGATTTCCAGCCAGCGCACCTGGTCGGGTTCTTCGCCGCTTTGCCATTTGCCAAATTGCAGTACCAGGGCTTGCGCGCGCTGCCAGCAATTCTCCAGCCCTTCGCTGCGCTCCGCTTGTTTTTCCAGCAGGTCACACAGTTGTTTGAGTTGCTCACCCAAATGCTTCGCCGCTTTCGGCCACTCGGCGAAATCAGCCAGCGCGGTGGCGGGTAAGCGACCTTCTTTCTTGAACACCAGGCGCAAGTCCTTCGCGGCTTTTTCCAGCGTGTCGCAGGCCTTGGGCAGCGGCGCGAAATCCTTTGCCGAGGTCATCGCCTCGATGCGCGCATCTGCCGTCAGATCGAGCAGTTGCGGGGTGGAGATGTTCTCGCCAAAGAACAGGCTGGCGGTCTCCGGCAGTTGATGCGCCTCGTCGAATATCACCGTGTTGCAGGCGGGCAGCAGCTCCGCCACGCCCTCATCGCGCAGCATCACATCGGCGAAGAACAGATGATGGTTCACCACCACAATGTCGGCTTTCATCGCCTCGCTGCGCGCCTTTAGCACGAAGCATTCTTTGTGGTTGGGGCATTCCTGACCGAGACAACTGTCGCGTGTGGATGTGACGTGCATCCAGATCGGCGCGTTCTCCGGCACATCGGCCACTCCGCTCTTGTCGCCGGAATCGCTGACCTTGGCGTATTTTTTTATTTTGTCCAGATGCTTGATGTCCTCGCGTGTGGCGAAACGGCCATCGCTCAACGCGCGTTCCAGATGGTAATGGCACACATAATTAGCGCGGCCTTTGAGCAGCGCGATCGACACCGGAGCCTTGAGCGCGTCGCGCACACGCGGCAAATCTTTTTGAAAAAGTTGGTCTTGCAGATTCTTCGTACCGGTCGAGATGATGACCTTGCCGCCGTTGATCAGTGCGGGTACCAGATAGGCAAACGTCTTGCCCGTCCCCGTTCCGGCTTCCGCTACCAGTATCGTGTTGTCGCGTATTGCCTTGGCCACCGCCAACGCCATCTCGCGCTGCTGTTGGCGGGGACGAAAGCCATCGACTTCGGATGCGAGTGGGCTTTGCTCGGAGAAAAAACGTTCGACT
>JABEVG010000067.1 GCA_013044075.1 Gallionella sp. | reverse complement strand
TCGCCGAACATCAAGTCGTCATCGTGTGCGGCGAGACGGGGTCGGGCAAGACCACGCAGTTGCCGAAGATATGCCTGACGCTGGGGCGCGGGGTGCTGGGCTGTATCGGCCACACCCAGCCGCGCCGTGTGGCGGCGCGCACCGTGGCGACGCGCATCGCGTTCGAGCTGAAGACCGAGCTGGGCGGTGCGGTCGGTTTCAAGGTGCGTTTCCACGACAAGGTGGGTGCGGATACCAGCATCAAGCTGATGACAGACGGCATCCTGCTGGCCGAGATACACAGCGACCCGCTGCTCAAACATTACGACACGCTGATCATCGACGAGGCGCACGAGCGTTCGCTCAACATCGATTTTCTGTTGGGCTATCTCAAGCGATTGTTGCCGCGCCGTCCCGATCTCAAACTCATCATCACCTCGGCCACGCTCGACGCGGATAGGTTCGCCAAACATTTCAACGCGACCGTCATCGAGGTATCGGGGCGCAGCTATCCGGTCGAGACGCGCTATCGTCCTCTGCAAATTTCCGAAGAAGGTGAAGCGCAAGATGTCCCGCAAGCCATCAGTAGTGCGCTCGATGAACTGGCCGCCGGAGGACTGCGCGGCGATGTGCTGGTGTTTCTGCCCGGCGAGCGCGAGATACGCGACACGGCGGAAGTGCTGCGCAAACACAACCCGAAAGGGATAGAAGTATTGCCGCTGTATTCTCGGCTGTCGGCAGCGGAACAGGACAGGGTGTTCAAGGTTGGCAATCAGCGGCGCGTGGTGCTGGCGACCAATGTGGCGGAGACCTCGCTGACCGTGCCCAACATCGGTTATGTGATCGACTGTGGCCTGGCGCGCATGAACCGCTACAGCATCCGCCAGAAGGTCGAGCAGTTGCACATCGAGAAGATCTCGCGTGCCGCTGCCAATCAGCGCAAGGGGCGTTGCGGTCGCGTGATGAGCGGCGTGTGCGTGCGTCTGTACGACGAGGCGGATTTTCTGCAACGCGACGAGTTTACCGACCCGGAAATATTCCGCGTGTCGCTGGCCACTGTGATTCTGCGCATGAGCGCGCTGGAGCTGGGAGAGATTACCGAGTTTCCGTTCATTGAGCCGCCCACGCCGCGCATGATAGCCGATGGTTACCAGTTGCTAGCCGAACTCGGCGCAATCGACGAAGCGCGACAACTCACCAAGCTGGGACACGAACTCGCCAAGCTGCCGCTCGACCCCAAAATTGCGCGGCTGTTGCTGGCGGGGCGGCAATATCACTGCCTCACCGAGATACTCATCATCGCCAGCGCGCTGTCGGTGCAAGACCCGCGCGACCGTCCGCTGGAACGGCAAGAGGCGGCGGATGCCGCGCATAAACGGTTTGCCGATGAGCGTTCCGACTTCCTCGCCTATATCAAGATATGGGCGTGGTACGAGCAGGCCTTGGCGCACAAACAATCCAACCGCCTGATGGCGGAAGAATGCCGCAAGAATTTCCTGTCGCCGCTGCGCTTGCGCGAATGGCGCGAGCTGCATCAGCAGTTGCACACGCAAGTCGCCGAAATGGGCATGAAGGAAAACGAACAGCCCGCCAGCTACGAAGAGATACACAAAGCCCTGCTGTGCGGCCTGCTGGGCAACATCGGCATGAAGGGCGTGGAAGGCAATGACTATCTGGGCGCGCGCGGCATCAAGTTCGTCATCGCCTCCAACTCGGTGCTGGCGAAGAAGGGCACGAAGTGGGTGATGGCGGGCGAGCTGGTCGAGACGCATCGCCTGTTCGCGCGCTGTCTGGCGCGCATCGAACCGGAATGGCTGGAAGAGGTCGGCGCGCATCTCATTAGACGCCATTACTTCGATCCGCACTGGGAGAAGAAGGCCGCGCAGGTCACCGCCTACGAGCGCAGCACGCTGCACGGCTTGTTGCTGAACGCCAAGAAGCGTGTGCATTACGGGCCGATGAACGTGGCCGAGTCACGCGAGATATTCATCCGGCAAGCTCTGGTCGGCGGCGAGTTCGACACGCGTGCGCCGTTCTTTGCGCACAACCAGAAGCTCATCGCCGACATCGAAGCACTGGAGCACAAGGCGCGCCGACCCGATGTGCTGGTGGACGATGAACTCATCTATGCCTTCTACGATGCGCGCATCGCTGCCGACATCCACAACGGCGCGAGTTTCGAGCACTGGCGCAAGGAGGTCGAACGCAATGACGCGAAGCTGCTTTATCTCAAGAAAGACGATCTGATGCGCCACGAGGCGCAGGGCATCACCACCGACAAGTTTCCGCCGCAACTCAAGATAGACAACGTCAGCTTCGCGCTGAGCTATAACTTCTCGCCGGGCAAAAACGACGACGGCATCACGCTCACCGTGCCGCTGGCACTCATCAACCAGGTCTCGGCCGCGCACTGCGAGTGGCTGATACCGGGCATTCTGGCGGAGAAGGTGGTGCAACTGATCAAGACCCTGCCGCAAAAGATACGCCGCAATCTCGTGCCGGTACCCGAATTCGCGGCGGCGTTCTGTCGTGCTGTGCAACCGTCCGGCATGCCGCTGTTGCAAGCTCTGTCGCGCTACTTGCGCGAGCAGAAACAACTCGATGTACCGCTGGATGCGTTTCGACTGGAGCAACTGCCGCAGCACCTGCTGATGAACTTCCGCGTCATCGACGAACATGGCCGACAGCTCGGCATGTCACGCAATTTTTCGCAATTGCACAGCGAACTCGCGCCGCGTGCAGCACCCGCTATCGTCGCTGCGACCAAAGAGATCAGCGCGCCGGTCAACGAGCAACGCAGCACCTCGTGGAGCTTTGGTGAGTTCGCAGAGACGCGCGTGGTGCAGCGCGCAGGGCAAAGCGTGACGCTATACAACGCGCTGGTGGACGACACCGATGCGGTGATTCTGCGCGCCTTCGACACACGCGATGCCGCACAGGCCGCGCACCGTGGCGGACTGCGCCGCCTGTTCATGCTGCTGCTCAAGGAGCAGGTCAAGTACATGGAGAAGAACCTGCCCGACGCGCAGAAACTCGGCATGTTGTATATGCCGCTCGGCACGCCGCAGGAGTTGCAGCAACAGATACTGGCGATGACCTTCGAGCGGTGTTGTCTGAGCGACCCGCTGCCCTTCAACGAAACCACCTTCGTCGCGCGCGGCAAGGAAGCGAAGAACCGCTTGTTGCTCATCGCGCAGGAGATCGCGCGGCTTGCGTTCGGCATCTTGACCGAATATCACGCGTTGCAAAAAAGTTTGCCGCAACTCAAGGCGCACGTTCAAGCATCGTCGGACATCCGCGCGCAACTGGAATTCCTGATACACAAACGCTTCGTGGAAGCTACACCCTACGAACGCTTGCAGCATCTGCCGCGTTACCTGAAGGGCATCAATCTGCGCATCGAAAAACTGCGCGGCAATCCGGCACGCGACGCGCAATGCATGGCGCAGCTGCAACCTTTGTCGCAGGCATTGCAAAAGTTGCGTCAGGCGCATAGTGCCGATCCGCGTGTCGACGAGTTCGCCTGGCTGATGCAGGAGTTGCGCGTGTCGCTGTTCGCGCAGGAATTGAAGACGCCGGTGATCGTGTCAGTGAAGCGGCTGGAAAAAATGTTGGTCGGGATACGCGCTTAGCTGTTTGAATTTTTAGATACACCCATAAGCCAAGTAATATGGGGCGTAAAAATTAAGGAGGAATGAGTGACCAATAAGAAAACAGACAACCTCGAAAAACCGTCGCGAGCGGTCGGAGTGCAAGGCGCACGGAGCGCAGCGACCGGGACATACCGATCAGGTAGGCGAGGAAGCGAGCACCGCGCAACGCCGCAATCTGATCGCGCAGCAGGTGTTTCGAGGTTGTCCAAGGTGGATGTGTTGCTGGTGGGCGCGGGTGTGATGAGCGCGACGCTGGGCACGCTGTTGTCGCATCTCGATCCGTCGCTGAAGATGATGATGGTGGAGCGGCTCAGCAAAGTCGCGCACGAAAGCTCGCACGGTCTGAACAACGCCGGTACCGGGCATGCCGGCTATTGCGAATTGAATTACACGCCGCAAAAACCCGATGGCAGTGTCGCCATCGACAAGGCATTGCAGATCAATGCCGCGTTTGAGGTGTCGCTGCAATTCTGGTCGTATCTGGTCGAACATCACCAGTTACCCGCGCCGGAAAAATTCATCAATCCTATCTTCCATCAGAGTCTGGTGTGGGGCGATCAGGATGTCGCGTTCCTGCGCCAGCGGTTCAATCAACTCAGCGAGCATCATCTGTTCGAGGAGATGGAATACAGCGAAGATCCGGCGGTGTTGCGCGAGTGGATGCCGCTGGTGATGGATGGGCGCGACTCCGGGCAGAAGGTCGCCGCCACCCAGGTTGCGCATGGTACCGACGTGGACTTCGGGCATCTGACGCGCAGTCTGGTCAAGTCGCTGAACAAGCATGACCACTTCGAGTTGAGATTGAGCCACAGCATCGTGGGGATGAAGCAGTTGCCGAACGGTCGCTGGCGGGTGCGGGTGCAAGACCATCATGACGACAAGATCCGCAGCATCAATGCGGGTTTCGTGTTCCTCGGTGCGGGCGGCGGCGCGCTGCCCCTGCTGCAAAAATCCAAGATACCCGAAGCACGGGGCTACGGCGGCTTTCCGGTCAGCGGCCAGTGGTTGATCTGCAAGAATCCGGAGGTGGTCAAACGCCACCAGACCAAGGTGTATGGCAAAGCCCCGATCGGCGCGCCACCCATGTCCGTGCCGCATCTGGATGCGCGCATCATCGACGGCGAACCCGCGATGCTGTTCGGTCCATTCGCCAGCATCACCGGAAAATTCCTGAAAGAAGGCTCGATGTTCGACGTGCTCGCCTCGCTGAAATCCGGCAACTTCAAACCCATGATGGCGGTGGCGATGGATAACCTGGACTTGATGCGTTACCTGATAGGCGAAGCGTTCAAGACACACAAAGAGCGGGTCGAAGCACTGAGAAACTTCTACCCTGAAGCGCGTGAAGAAGATTGGGAATTAGCCTCCGCCGGACAGCGCGTGCAGATCATCAAACAATGCGACAGCAAAGGCGGCAAGCTGGAGTTCGGTACCGAGATCGTCACTTCGGCAGACGGCACATTGGCGACGCTGTTGGGCGCGTCACCCGGCGCATCCACCTCGGTGCAAGCCATGATAGAAGTGCTGGAACGCTGCTACCCGGAGCGCATCGCGAGTGCCGAATGGCAGACCAAATTAAGGCAAATGATCCCGTCGTATGGCGAATCGCTGGATGAGAACGTGCCGCTGTTGCATGAAGTGAGGGAACGGACGTTGAGGGTGTTGCGTTTGGTGGAGTAGTGTTGATGCCACTTCTTTGACAGGCTCATCACGAATGGTTTTGATTGGTCGGGGTTAGACCGACGAACTCAAGCTATGAATCGCTTCGCGATCAGCACCGCATTACTCCCGCCGAAGGCGAACGAATTCGACATCACGGCATTGAGCTGCAAGCCGGTGCGGCCTTGGTTCGGCACGTAGTCGAGGTCGCATTCGGGATCGGGGTGATGCAGATTGATGGTGGGGGGGATGGAATTATTTTCGAGTGCCAGCACGGCGGCCATGAACTCCACCGCGCCGGTCGCGCCCATCAGGTGACCGTGCATGGATTTGGTCGAGCTGACCGGGATTTTTCCGGCGTGCGAGCCGAACACGTTCTTGATTGCCAGCGTCTCCTGCACGTCGCCCGCCAAGGTTGCCGTGCCGTGGGCATTGATGTAGCCGATGTCGTGCGGCTGCAAACCCGCATCGCGCAAGGCGTTCACGATGGTGCGACTTTGTCCTGCCGCATCCGGTTTGGTGATGTGGCCGGCATCCGATGAGCAGTCATAACCCACCAGTTCCGCGTAAATCTTCGCGCCGCGTTGGACCGCGCGTTCGGCATCTTCCAATACCAATACCGCCGCACCTTCACCCAGCACCAGTCCGCTGCGGTCCTTGGCGAACGGTTTGCACGAGGCTCCCGCATCCAGCTCATCTTCGCTCGCCAGTGTGCGCAGGGCCTCCCAGGCTTTCATCGCGCCCAGAGTGAGCATAGCTTCTGCACCGCCCGCCAGCATCACGTCGCAATAGCCGTGTTTGATCTGGCGATAGGCCTCGCCTATGGCGATAGCGGAGGAAGAGCATGCGGTCGCGTAGGTGACGTTGGAACCTTGCAATCCGTATTTGATGGAGATATGCGAAGCCGCCGCGTTGTTCATGCTGAGCAATACCGACAAGGGCTTGATGCGCTGTTCATCGCTTTGGAAGAGTTGGATATAGCCATCTTCCAGCGTACCCGCGCCACCCAGACACGAGCCCATGCTCACGCCCGCACGTGGTTTTTCCCCGTCGAGCAAATTCAGTCTTGCATCCGCGACCGCCTGGGCTGCCGCGACCAGGGCGAACTGGCTGAAGCGTTCGATGCTGGTGAGTTGCATCTTGGAAAAATGTTCGGACGGATTAAAATTTTCTACCGGTGCGCCGATGCGCGTGCCGAGCTGTGCGACGAAGGGGGTGTTGAGACGTTTGATGCCGGATTGCCCCGCCATGAGACGGTTGAAGAATTCGGTTGGGTGATTGCCGACCGGTGAGATGATTCCTAAGCCAGTGATGACAATGCGCCGGGCCATGTGGCGTGTCTAGGCCTTGCCGCGCTGATCGGCGATGAGTTTGTCCACGACGTTCGCCACATCCTGTACGGTCTTGAGTTCCACACGCTCGTCGGTGAGTTTGATCTTCAATTCGTCCTCGAGGTTGAACATGAATTCGATCACCGATAGCGAATCGATTCCCAGCCCTTCCAGTTGCGCATCGGGGGTGAGGTCTTCAAGCTTGAGGTCGAATTGTTCGACCATCATGCGTTGTATGGTTTGCAGTGAGCTCATGGTTGTAATCGGCCGTCAATATATAGCGGATGAATTGTAGCAGATTGGCAGAGGGTATTTAGCCCGACTTTTGTGCGGCGGCAAAGAAGCGGATGGTGTCGGCGGCGACCTGTTCCCGGTCGTTGTCCACGGTGATCATGTGGTAACTGTTGTGCAGGATGACCGTCTCTTTGATCCGGGAGCCGATGTTGTCGGCCACGAAGCGGGCACTGCGCGGCGAGGAGACATCGTCTTCTTCGGCATGGATGATGATGGCGGGTGCGGTCACCTTGGACAGTGACTTCTTTACCGCCGCGATCATGCGTTCCGCCTCGTGCACGGCGGGCAAGTTGAGCTGGGTCGCACCCACGATGGTGGAATCTTTGTGGCTCATCTCTCTGGCGATCCACTTGCGCAACTGTTCGTTCTTCAAACCGTAAGGTTCGCGTTCTCGATAGGTATAGATATAGCGGAACGGGGTGTAATAGCCGACGTAACGCATGAAGCGGTACCAGGGGATGCTCCAGCCGTCGTACCAGAGCGTGGTCGCCAGTAAGGTCAATGCGGCGACCTCGTCGCCCTGTTCGGCTGCGACGCTGAGCGACAACACCGCGCCTATGCACAGTCCGCCCATGGACACGCTCTTGTGCTGCTTCTTGAGTGACTGGAATTCTGCCCGGGCTGTCGCGTGCCACTCCCGCCATGAGGTGACGGAGCGCGGCGTGTCGCCGTGTTCAAAGCCGTAACCACGGATGTGCGGCACATGCACGGTGTAACCTGCCTGGTTGAGCCGCTTGGCGAGAGGTTGCAATTCGGCAGGGCTGCTTTGCAGACCGTGTAGCAGCAATACCGCGTGTTCGCCGCCGTCCAGATGTAAGGGTTCCATATCACGCATTTGAAAAAGGTAAGCTATTTTAGCAGACGAGGGGCGTGAATTCTGTTTGCCCGACTAACAGCCGGATGGCCTGGGCTATAATCGCCGCGTCATTTTGAAGATCAGATGGAACGACATGGATAAGCAATTGCGCGAAGCGGCACTGCAATATCACCGACTCGCCCCGGCGGGCAAGATCGCGGTGCACGCCACCAAGCCGATGATCACGCAACGCGATCTGGCTCTGGCGTACTCGCCGGGCGTGGCGGCGGCCTGCGAGGCGATCGTCGATGATCCCGCCGAGGCGCGCAATCTGACGGCGCGCGGCAATCTGGTGGCGGTGATCAGCAACGGCACGGCGGTGCTGGGACTGGGAGCCATCGGTCCTTTAGCTGCGAAGCCGGTGATGGAGGGCAAGGGCGTGTTGTTCAAGAAGTTCGCCGGCATCGATGTGTTCGACCTTGAGATAGACGAGCGCGATCCCGACAAGCTGGTGGACATCATTGCCTCTCTGGAACCCACTTTTGGCGGCATCAATCTGGAAGATATCAAGGCACCGGAATGTTTTTACATCGAGCGCAAGTTGCGCGAGCGCATGAAGATCCCGGTGTTCCATGACGATCAGCATGGCACCTCCATCATCGTCGGTGCGGCGTTGCTCAACGGCCTCAAAGTGGTGGGCAAGGACATCGCCAGGATCAAGCTGGTCGCATCGGGCGCGGGCGCGGCAGCATTGGCCTGTCTGGATATGCTGGTGGGGCTGGGTGTGCGCATGGAGAACATCATCGTCACTGACATTGCGGGCGTGGTGTATCAGGGACGCAGCGAGGAGATGGACGACAACAAGGCGCGTTATGCGGTGCAGACGACCGCGCGTACTTTGGGCGATGTCATCAGTGGCGCGGACGTGTTCCTGGGACTATCGGCGGGCGGGGTGCTGAAGGCCGAGATGGTCAAGCTCATGGCGGAACGGCCGCTGATCTTCGCCTTGGCCAATCCGCATCCCGAGATATTGCCGGAGGAGGCTAAGGCGGCGCGCCCCGACGCGATCATGGCGACGGGCCGTTCCGACTATCCCAACCAGGTGAATAACGCGCTGTGTTTCCCCTACATCTTTCGCGGTGCGCTGGATGTCGGTGCGCGCACCATCAACGAGACGATGAAGCGTGCGGCGGTGTATGCCATCGCCGAACTGGCCGAGGCGGAGCAGTCCGCCGAGGTCGCGTCGGTATACGGCGATGAAAATCTGTCGTTCGGTGCGGATTATTTGATCCCCAAACCCTTCGACCCTCGTCTCATCATGCGCATCGCACCCGCCGTGGCACAGGCGGCGATGGACAGTGGCGTGGCCGATCGACCCATCGCCGACATGGCCGCGTATCGCGAACAGCTATCCACTTTCGTGTACCAGTCCAACATGATGATGAAGCCGGTGTTCGATGCCGCCAAGAAAGCCCCGCAACGTCTGGTGTATGCGGAAGGCGAAGATATACGCGTGCTGCATGCGGTGCAGACCGTGGTGGATGAAGGACTGGCTTATCCGATCCTGATAGGTCGTCCGGCAGTGGTCGAGAGTCGAATCGCCCGGCACGGCCTGCGCATTCGCGCCGGAGTGGACTTTGAATTGGTGAACCCGGAAAGCGATCCGCGTTACCGCGAGTATTGCAACGAATATCACCGCCTGATGGAACGCAAGGGTGTGACGCTGGATTCGGCCAAGCGCGAGATGCGCAGGCGCAGCACGCTGATCGCCGCGATGCTGGTGCGCATGGGGGCGGCGGACGCGATGTTGTGCGGCACGATCTTCCAGCCACTGCTGCATTTGCAGTATATCGACCAGGTCATCGGGCATAGCCCAGGAGGGAGCGTGTACGCGGCGATGAACGTGTTGCTGCTGCCCAAACACACGCTGTTCATCTGCGACACCCATGTGAACGTGGCACCCACCGCCGAGCAAGTGGCGGAGATGACTCTGATGGCGGCCGCCGAAGTGCGCCGCTTCGGGCTGACACCGAAAGTCGCGCTGTTGTCGCATTCCAATTTCGGCAGCCATGAAAACGAGTCGGCACGCAAGATGGCCCGCGCGCGCGAACTGTTGGAGCAGGCCGCCCCGGAGCTGGAGGTCGAAGGCGAGATGCACGGCGATGCCGCCCTGTCGGAAAGTCTGCGCAACGAAATCTTCCCCAGTTCGCGTTTGAAAGGCGCGGCCAACCTGCTCATCATGCCCGGTCTGGATGCGGCGAACATCGCCTACAATCTGCTCAAGATGACGGCGGGCGAGGGGGTGACGATAGGTTCGATTCTGCTCGGCGCGAACAAGTCGGCGCATATATTGACTTCAACGGCGACGGTACGGCGTATCGTCAACATGAGTGCGCTGGCAGTCGCCGGCGTAAAAACACACCAGGAAGAGAAACATGAATAAAAATGAGATCGCGTTGTTGGGTGAACAAGTCGAGATGCTGATGGCGGAGCGTGCCAATCTGCTCAAAGTGGTCGGGGCGGCGGCGATTTACATCGCGCACAGCGATCCCGAAACCATGTCGAATGAGGCGATGAACGCCGCCGATGATTTGTCCGAAATGCTCAATACTCTGTCCGAAGAAACTCTGCAGGACGCGTTGAGTTCGGTGCGCGCGGCATAAGGCCGGAGAATAGCTGATGAAGCATCGCATCGGCCTGATCCTGACCGGAGGTGGGGCGAGAGCCGCCTACCAGATCGGCGTGCTCAAGGCGATCGCGGAATCCTTGCCGCGTCATGCGCATAATCCCTTCCCCATTATCTGTGGTACCTCGGCGGGTGCATTGAATGCGACCGCGCTGGCGGTGAACGCACAAAGTTTTCGCAAGGGCGTGCAATACACGCACAACATCTGGCGCAACTTTCACGCCAATCAGGTGTACCGCACCGATGCCGTCGGGGTGTTCAATAACGGCGTGTTGTGGTTGTCCGGCTTGCTCATGGCCAGTCTGGGTTTTCGCATGCCCAGGCAAATCTCCCTGCTGGACAATTCGCCGTTGGTGGAATTGCTGGAAGAAGTGCTGCCTTGCGAGAAGATACAACAGAGCATAGACGCGGGCCTGTTGTACGCGCTGAGTGTCACGGCATCGGGTTATGGTTCCGGGCAATCGGTGACGTTCTATCAGGGTGCGAAAGACATCATGCCGTGGAAGCGCACACGGCGTGTCGGGGTGCCGACCCATATCAAGCTGGAACACTTGCTGGCTTCGTCCGCGATTCCCTTTATTTTTCCGGCGGTACTCATTAACCGCGAATACTTCGGCGATGGTTCCATGCGCCAGATCGCACCCATCAGCTCGGCATTGCATCTCGGTGCGACTCGGGTGCTGGTGGTTGGCGTGAGTCATGATGATGATTACGATCCGTCCAAACGTGAACACATCGGCGGGCATCCGTCGCTTGCGCACATCGCCGGTCATGCCTTGAACAGTATCTTCCTCGACAGCATGGAGGTTGATCTGGAACGGGTGAGCCAGATCAACCAACTGGTGACGGCCATGCCTGAAGCCGTGCGCGACAAGCTGAATTTGAAACACGTGGACGTATTGTCGATTTCACCCAGTCAATCGATAGAAAAGATTGCGGAACGATTTGCCAAGGAACTGCCCTGGACGATACGCGTGTTGTTGCGGCTGGTCGGCGTGAGGCAGCACAGCGGCACGTCGCTGGTCAGCTACCTGCTCTCGGAAAAGAAATTTTGCAGTGCGCTGATCGACTTGGGTTACCACGACGCGTTGGCGCAGCGCGAAAAAATATCGGCATTCCTGGATGTGGCTACACCCGTTTCCGGGGAGATGCCGCAGTGAGTCACGAGTTGGGGCAGCGGGCCTGGCAATTGCTGGATTTGTTGGCCGACGGCGAATTTCATTCGGGCGACACGTTGGCGCAATGTTTGTGTGTTTCCCGTGCCAGTGTGTTCAACGCGCTGACCGAAGCCGAAGCGTTTGGCATCGCCTTGCAACGTGTACACGGACGCGGTTACCGGTTAAGCCAGCCTTGGCAGCGTCTGGATGGACAACAGATATGTCTGGCATTGGCCGAAGTTGCACCGCGATTTCAACTGGAGATTTTGCAACAAGCCACCTCGTCCAATGCCCTGCTGTTGCAACGTGCGACGCAGGGTGCGCCCAGTGGTTCGGTGTTGGCGGTGGAGTTGCAAACCGCCGGGCGCGGACGCCGGGGGCGCATCTGGCATTCCGGCTTGGGCAACGCGCTGACCTTTTCTGTGCTGTGGCGTTTCGAATGCGGTCTGAACGCCCTGTCCGGATTGAGCTTGGCGGTGGGAGTCGCCATCGTCCGGGCGTTGCAACGATTCGCCGCACGGGGGGTGCAATTAAAATGGCCCAACGATGTGTTGACTGCCCACGGCAAGTTGGGCGGGGTGCTGATCGAGGCGCAGGGCGACATGCTCGGGCCGTGCGCGGTGGTGATCGGCATCGGCGTGAATTGCAGCCTGCCTTTGCATCTGGAGCAGCGTATCGACCAGGCCTCGAGCGCGCTGGATCAAGTGTGCGGGCAGATGCCGGGGCGCAACCAGTTGTTGGCCGCGCTGTTGCAAGAACTGGCGAGGGTGCTGGACGAGTTTGCGCAACGTGGGTTCGCCAATTTGCGCGCCGAGTGGGAGAGCCACCACGCGCGGCAAGATGCGGCGATCAGCCTGCATCTGCCGGATGGCAGTGTGGTGACCGGCATCGCGCGCGGGGTGAGTGACACCGGCGAGTTGCGGGTGGAGACCGCGCAAGGTCTGTGCCGTTTTAATTCGGGCGAAGTGGGCGAGTGATGAAACTGTTGATCGATGCCGGCAATACACGTATCAAATGGGCACTGCTGGCCGGTGACGAGTGGCTGCACCTGGCTGCGGTGCCCGGCGATCAGGCGCACACACTAGACGCACGGGTGGCGCATCTGCCCGCCGTGAACGAAGTGTGGGTGAGCAACGTGGCGGGGGCGGAGGTCGCGCGGCACATCCAGGCGGCTTGCGCAGCGCGCGGGTGGCAAGCGCGGTTCATCGTCGCGCAGCGACAACAATGCGGGGTGAGCAATGGCTACACGTCACCCGAACAACTGGGCAGCGACCGATGGGCGGCATTGATCGCGGCCTGGCGGCGCATCGGCAAGTCCGCTCTGGTGGTGAATTGCGGCACCGCCACCACCATAGACGCGCTGTCGGATAACGGCGAGTTTCTGGGCGGACTGATCCTGCCCGGGATTGCGTTGATGCAAAACAGTGTCGTCGCCACGGCGGCGCAATTACAAAAAAGCACAGGCCAATTCGCGGACTTTCCGGTGAATACCGCCGACGCAGTTTGGAGTGGCGCACTGCACGCCACCTGCGGCGCGATACGGCATCAGCACGAATTGCTGGGCAAGCGGGATGCACCGGTGTTGTTGAGCGGCGGGGCGGCGCAACCGTTATTGGAATTGATTGGACTGCCGGTTGATGCGGTGGCAGATTTGGTATTGCAGGGACTCGGGATCATTTCTCAGGAGACAGGCGCGTGATGAAAGTGTTGTTCGGGATATTACTGGTGGCTAACCTGGTGTTGTTCGCGGTGATGCGCGGCGACCTGTTGGGTGACGGGGCGGTGGTGGTCGCGCAGCCCGCCCTGAATGAAGCCAAGATACGTTTGCTCAAGGAACCGGCCCAAGCCGCCTCGCTGCCGGTGGCTTCATCGTCCGGCGTGTCCGCCACTGTGCCGTCCGATGCCAAAGAAAAATCCGCGACGGTATGTATGGAGTGGAGCGACTTTTCCGGGGATGACCTGAAACGCGGGAGTGAGGCATTGGCGAAATTGCAACTGGGCGGCAAGCTATCGCAGCGAACGGTCGAGTACAACATCGGCTACTGGGTATACATCCCGCCGCTCAAAGACAAAGCAGCCATCAACCAGAAGATCGCACAGCTCAAGGCGCGCGGGGTCGATGAATATTTTGTGGTGCAGGAAGCGGGAGAATGGCAACACGCGATCTCGCTGGGCGTGTTCAAGTCCGAAGAAGCCGCGCAAAAATTCCTGGAAAGTCTGGCCGCCAAAGAGATTCGCAGCGCGAAGATAGGCGAGCGGGCCAGCAAGCTCAAAGCCACAGTGTTCGTGTTCAACGCGCTCGATGGTCAGACCGCAGACAGACTTGCCGGGCTGCAAAAGGATTTTCCAGCCAGTGAGCTGAAGAAGGTGGCGTGTCATTAGCTGTTTTTTCAAACAGAACTTGTTCTTTAAAGTTTTCACTCAGGCTGCCGGGAACAATACTCTGACCCAGTCAGAGCATGCAAAAGCCAAACAAAGCGTAAGGCGCGGATATAGAGCTTGCCAACATTGCGCCTAGCCCCCCATTTCCCGCCCTGCCCTGCTGTTCATTGATAATTGTCGGCCATCATCGACCAGTTGATCAGGCCACCACCTAGCACCAACCAGGCAAACAGGATGCCACCCAGCAGCAGTGGTTTATAGCCAGCTTTACTAATCGCGGTAAAGTGTGTGCACAATCCCAAAGCGGCCATGGCTGTGGCGAGCAACAGGGAGTCGAGGTTTATGGCAGCGCCAACCAAGTGTTGCGGCAAAATCGCAAGCGAATTCATAGCGATCACAGCCACGAACAGCAACGCAAACCAGGGGAGGTTGATTGCCGTCTTGGGTTCGTCAGAAATGGCCGGTCGGGTGCGCGTGACGTAGACCGACAACAGGATCAGAAATGGAGCCAGCATCATGACCCTGACCATCTTGGTGATCACAGCCGTGTCAGTGGCGGCATCGCCCAGCGGTTTTGCTGCGGCAACGACTTGCGCGACTTCGTGGATCGTAGAGCCGGTAAAAATACCGAACGCTTCAGGCGAGGGAGGCAGGAGATGCCAGACTTGATTCCAGTGGGACAGCACAGGATAGAGCAGCATGCCGAGTGTACCGAACACGATCACCGTAGCAACGGCGACCGACACATGCTCGGCACGGCCGCGTATGACCGGCTCGGTCGCCATGACGGCGGCCGCTCCGCAGATCGCGCTGCCTGCTCCTATCAGTATCACAGTATTGATATCGAGCTTGAGTAGTTTGCACCCGACGAACAACGCCAAGGAAAAAGTGCTGGAGAGGACCATGGCGTCGATCATCACCCCTTCCAAGCCGATGTGCGCGATGTCGGCAAAAGTCAGTCTGAAGCCGTATAAAACAATGCCGAGTTGCAGGAGGCGTTGTTTCGAGAACAGTACGCCGCTCATGCTGTGGTGTGCAATCAGCGGGAACACCGTGTTGCCGATCAAAATACCCAACAGTATGGACAAAGTCAGCGCACCTATGGCATGTGCTTGGAACCAGTGGTTTTGCCCAAGCAGCAGCGAAAGCATGGCGATGGACAGACTCAGAAAAATGCCGGATAGATAGTGCTTGCTAGAGGTGGGCATTTGTACAAATTCTTGAGGGTGGCTGTTGTGGTCGCACTTTACAGCCCTCAGGCATATAAACTAAATGGATTGTGTTTGTGTTTCTTATCAATAAAAATGATAAATTGAGACTTTTGGCTCGGTGGGGAAACGTATGCGATTGACGCTAAGGCAGCTACAAATCTTTGTCGCCATCGCGCAAAGTGGGAGTGCCACAGCCGCTGGCGAGCGCATTTCACTGTCGCAATCGGCCATTAGCGCGGCCATTGCCGAGTTGGAACGGACAGTGAACGTGCAGCTGTTTGATCGGGTAGGCAAGCGGTTGCAGTTGAACGATCACGGGCGAGCCATGTTGCCGCAGGCCATGGCTGTGCTGAATGGTGCCGAAAGTCTGGAGCAGAGCTATCTCGGTACCGCCCCCAGTTTGCTCATCATTGGCGCAAGTCTGACCATAGGCAATTATCTGCTGCCGCGCTTATTGGCCGATTACTGGCATTCGCAAGGCATGGTATTGGGTGATGTCACGCCACCGTTACAGGTCGTCGTCGCGAGCACGGCCGAGATCGCAGCCAAGGTGGCTGGTTTTGAGGTGGATATTGGCTTGGTCGAAGGGCCGTGTCACAGGCCGGATATTGCAGTGCTGCCATGGTTGCAGGACGAGCTTTTACTGGTTGCGGCTCCCGATCATCCTGTTGTCAGGGAGTATGGTGAACGTCTTATACCGTCCAAACGACTAGTTACTACCAACTGGTTGTTGCGCGAACGAGGTTCAGCGACCCGCGATGCGCTGGAACAGGCATTGCTGCCGCATATACCGCAATTAAAAAGCACGCTGGAGTTCAACGATCATGAAGCCATCAAGCAAAGCGCGGTACAGGGGTTGGGCATCGCCTGCCTGTCGCGCTTCGTTGTCGCCGACGCGCTGGAAACCGGCAGGTTGGTCAAGCTCAAGACGGTTTTTGGGAGTCTCAATCGGCGGTTTAGCCTGCTTGTGCATCATCAGAAACAGCTTACACCCGGAATGCAGAATTTTATCGACTACGCTTCAAAGGGGAACGAGATCGCCGGCATGTAAGAAGATGTGCGCAGGCCGTGTTGTGGGACATTTGCGTTATGATGTCCGACAACCTTGTTTACATCGGAGCAATACCATGACCGCGATCAATTTCAAACGCGAAATCCCGGACACCGTCGACCATGCCATCGAGCGCGCAACCAAGGCACTTGCGGCAGAAGGATTTGGCGTACTCACCCGCATCGACATGCACAGCAAGATCAAGGAGAAAACCGGCAAGGACGTTATCCCCACGGTGATTCTTGGCGCATGCAACCCGAACCTGGCGTACGAGGCTTACACCGCGAACAGCGATGTGGCGAGTCTGTTGCCTTGCAACGCGGTGATCCGTGAAATCGGACCGGGAAAAATCTCGCTGGAATTTGTCATGCCGACCGCGATGATGCGGATATTGGGTGATAGCAAACTCGCCGAGCTGGCGCGCGAGGCCGATGTGAAGATCGAGCGCGCACTGAAGAACGTATAAACCCGACGGGAATACTGCACGCCGCGTGTATCAGAACTGTTCGTTCTCGCCCAGATAACGCCACTGCCCGACGGGCAGATCACCCAGCTTCACTTTGCCGATGCGGATGCGTTTCAGGCCGGTGACTTTCAATCCGACCAGTTCGCACATGCGGCGGATCTGGCGTTTCTTGCCTTCACGCAACACGAAGCGCAACTGGTCTTCATTCTGCCAGGTGACTTTGGCGGGTTTGAGATATTCGCCGTCCAGCTTGAGCCCCTGGCACAACAGTGCGAGGCCGCTGTCCTCCAGTTTGCCCTGCACGCGCACCAGATATTCTTTATCCACTTTGGAGTCTTCGCCTATCAATTGCTTGGCGATGCGGCCATCCTGGGTGAGCACCAGCAAGCCCTGCGAATCAATGTCCAGGCGGCCTGCGGGGGCGAGGCCCAGATGCTGGCTGCGGTGGAAACGGGTGGGCGACGGATCGTTCGCCCAGCGCGTGCTCTCGTCGAATAATACGCTGGCGGGTTTGTAACCGTGTTCGGCTTGGCCGGAAACATAGGCGACGGGCTTGTTCATGATGATGGTGACGCGCTCTTGCTGTGTGTTCTGCGCGGGTGTGCGCAGCGTGATCTTTTGCTCGGCGGTCACCTTGCTGCCGAGTTGGCTGACCGGCATGCCATCGACTTCGACCCAGCCTTTTTCGATATAGATATCGGCCTCGCGGCGGGAGCACAGACCGAGTTCGGACATGCGTTTGGACAGGCGGATTTTTTCCATGATAGTAAAGCGTATGAAGCGGCGGGAATTGCGCGAGGTGCGGATTCTACGCTATTGCAGGTGCGGACATAAAAAATGCCAATCGCCGCTGCGACAATATGCCGCAGGGAACGAAGCCGCACGGTCGTTATAATCCCCGCCATCATTCGAACTTTAAGCAGCCTCATGCCATGAACGCGACTCGCCATTTGCCGATTTTGCACACCTCCCTGCGCGTCGCCATCGTCACTGCCCTCATCCTTGCTCCGGTCATCGCGATGAACACCGCGCGGGCCTGTGCGGCTTGCGGAGACACCTTGTCCAACGATTGGAACACGGAAGGAAATACCACCAGACCGGGCTTTACCGTGGATGTTTCTTCCACATTCATCAACCAGAACCAGCAACGCTACGGTTCGGGCGGTGCGTCACCGGCATTGATCAACAACCAGGTGGCAGCGGGTCAGGAAGTTGAGGCTTATACCAAATCCGAAATAACGACGGCATCGCTGATCTACAACGACGATACCTGGGGAGTCAGTGCGCAGATCCCTTATCTTAATCGCACCCACGGCACTTATGGCACGACCGCCCCGCTGGGTTCGAGTTACTCCAGCTCCGCTGACAGCGGCATCGGTGACATTAAAGTGGTGGGGCGGTACAACGGATTTTCGGAGAATCAAGTGTCGGGTATCGTCGCAGGAATCAAGCTGCCCACCGGTAACACCGGCGCGAACTTCAACGCGGGAACGGCTGCGGGTACACCGCTCGATCCGACCCTGCAACTGGGCACAGGGTCGACCGATGTGATCCTGGGAGGCTATACCAGCGGCACTGTGGATAGTTATGGCTGGTTCACGCAGGGCACGATCCAGCATGCCGTTGCCACCCAAGCCGCGCTGGGCAATATTTATTACCGTCCCGGTGACGCTTATTCCTGGAATAGCGGCATAGGTTACGCGGGCTACGGAGCAAAGATCTCGCCTATGCTGCAACTGAATGTGATCAGCCGTCAGATGGACACGCTCGCCGCTCCGGCTAATCCGGTCACCGGCATGCTCTCCACCGGTGGCACGCTGGCCTATCTGTCTCCCGGTGTTTTAATGCGGCTGGGTGGCGGTGTCTCTTTGTACAGCTTTCTCCAACTGCCCGTTTACCAGAATGTGATTGGCCTGCAGCTGGTTCCGCGTTACACGTTCACTATGGGTGTGAGACAATCTTTCGACTAATGGCGACTGGCAAAATATGAAGGTCTGGAAAAAATTATCTGTTATGCGCAAAGTGGTGTGCGGGTTGGCACTGCTGATCTCATTGGGTTCGATGCAGTCGGCCTGCGCCGACGACTGGAGTCTCAAGGACAAGGACGGTGTACGCCACACACTTTCCGGGCAAAAAGGCAAGTGGGTGCTGGTCAATTTCTGGGCTCCCTGGTGTCCGGACTGTATCCAGGAATTACCCGGTCTCGTTGCCTTGCAACAGCAGCACAAAGACGTGCAGGTGCTGGGTGTCGCGGTGATGTATAAAAGCCGCAAAGAAGTGTTGGACATGGCCGCACGGCAATCCCTTTCCTATCCCATCGTGCTGGGCAACGAGGACACCGCCGCAGATTTCGGCGGACTGCTGGGTTTGCCGACCAGCTTGCTCTATGCGCCATCCGGCCAATTGGTGGGTCGTCACCAGGGTCCATTGACGCAAAACGAGATCGAGCAGGTCATGGCACAAAAGCCCGGGGCCGTCGCGCTGTTCACACGCTGACTGCACACCGGGTTGGTGGCACGAAAATACTCTAAACTGTCGCCCCTGCAAATGCGTCTTGCCCATCGCATGACCATACCTAAAACAGCATGAAATTGATCGACAAAAATAACGCGCCAGCCTTGCTGGCGGGTGCGTCCTGCGTGTTCGGCTTCGCGCCTTTCGGCATGTTCCCGCTGCCCGTGCTGGCACTTGCGGGGTTATTCTTCTTGTGGCAACGCGCCGCCACGGCGTGGGATGCCGCCAAGCTGGGCTTCTGGTTCGGGCTGGGCTTCTTCGCTACCGGGATCAGTTGGATATATGTCGCACTGCACGATTACGGCGACATGCCGTTGTGGCTGGCACTGCCCGCCACTTTATTGTTTGCGGCGTTCCTGGCGTTGTTGCCAACACTGGCCGGTTATGCCCAGGCGCGTCTTGGCGCGTCGTCGCCCATACGTTTACTGGTGGTCATGCCCGCCGTCTGGGTGCTGGTGGAATGGCTGCGCGGCACGCTGTTCACCGGTTTCCCCTGGTTGACGATGGGCTATGCGCACAGCGATAGCCCACTGGCCGGTTATGCGCCGCTACTCGGTGTGTATGGCGTATCGCTGGTCGTGGCGGTCAGTGCGGGACTGCTGGTATGGATGTGGCAAGTGCGTTGGAGTCGTGCTGGCAAGTTCGCGCTGCTGGTTCTGTTGAGCGTGTGGATAGCGGGCGCACTGCTGCGCAATGTGGCCTGGACGCATCCCCAGGGACAACCGTTCAGCGTGGCACTGGTGCAAGGCAATATCGCGCAAGACCTCAAGTTCAATGAAGACGCATTGGTCGGCATGCTGGAAAGCTATCGTCGCCAGATATTGGGAACACCCGCGCGCCTAACCGTGTTGCCGGAAAGCGCGTTCCCGCTGTTGCGCCAGGAGGTCCCGCAGCGGCTGGTAGAACAAATCCGCGAGCACGCCAAACGCAATGCGGGCGACGTGCTGATCGGATCGTTCGAGCGCGACAACGGACGCTATTACAACAGCGTGTTCGCGCTGGGCAGCTCCGAGAACCGCTACGCGGATGACTTGCATTACCGCAAACAGCACCTTGTTCCTTTCGGTGAATTCATTCCGTTGCGCCCGCTGTTCGGCTGGTTCATCAACGGCGTGCTCGACATTCCGATGGGAGACCTGACCAGCGGCGGTGCGACTCAAGCCCCGCTGGCGGTGGCGGGACAACAGGTGGCGGTCAACATCTGCTACGAGGATGTGTTCGGCGAGGAGATCATCCGCGCCCTGCCGCAAGCCACGCTGCTGGTGAACGTGACCAACGATGCCTGGTACGGGTATTCGCTGGCGGCGGCACAACACAACCAGATCTCGCAACTGCGCGCGCTGGAGAGCGGACGCATGATGCTGCGTGCTACCAACACCGGCGTGACCTCCATCATCGGTGTGGATGGCAGGGTGTTGCAGCAATTGCCGCAACACGAGGAGGGTGTGCTGCAAGGCATGGCACAAGGCTATGCGGGCAGCACGCCTTTTGTGCGCTGGGGCAACGCGGCGGTGTTGCTGCTGATTGCTTTGCTGCTGGCGGCAGCATGGGGGTTACGCAAACGTGAGTGATGCGGTGAAGGGATGAGCTGGTGCTGTTACCTGCTGCGTTGTGCGGACGACACGCTGTATTGCGGCATCACCAACAATCTGGAGAAACGCTTGGCGGCGCACAACGACGGCACCGCCGCGAAATATACCCGTACCCGCACGCCCGTCGAGCTGGTGTTTAGCGAGGCTTGCGCTGGCCGCTCCGCAGCATCCAAGCGCGAGTTGGCGATCAAAAGACTCACGCGTGACAAGAAACTGGCATTGATACTCGCCCACGCCACCCGCACGCCTCACGCTGGTGCGAGCGTGCTTCCTTAACATCATCGCAATGGCGCGGTGATACACTGAGCCGCAGTATTACGATCCCGTCCGGCACTATGAAATCCGTAAGCGTTTTTTATCTGTTGTGCTGCCTGTCCGCCTTTACACTGCGCGTTTTTGCCGAGCCGCAAGCACGGATCGCTCCTCTTGATTTCGGAACCCCGCAGGGTGAAGCGGGCATCCGGTTCGCCTGCGCGCCGGGCCAACTTCATATCCTGGATGCAGGCATGAAGGCCTATCTGCGCACGTTGAAAATCGATACCGGATCAGTCATCAAAAGAGCCGATCCGGCAAATGGGGTGTTGCTGTACACCTTGAACACACCCGCAGGCGACATCAACACACTCGACCTGAAAGACCGTCCGGCACTGCACATCCGCGATGATGTCGTTTACCTTCCCGGCAAACACGGAAGCGGCAAAATGATACATACCGTTTCAAAAAAGGAGATCCTGCTGGCCCTGTTGCAACATGGACGTTTGACCGAGTTCACCGGCAAAGCCTGCGACATTGAGGCATTGAAAGACCATGTCGCCATCCGCCAGAACACCGTGGCATGGGCGGAACATCTCACCTGGGTCTGGCCCGATGGCGATGCCGCGCAATGGAATGAAAAGTACTGGACGCGCGGCACACCCAAGCCGGGCATTCCTCTGCATGTTGCACTCAATGACGTGTTCCTCAATCAGCAAAAATACGCCATCGGTTGCTACACCGCGACCAAACTGGTGGTGATACAAGGCGTGCTGGATTACTACCGCCGCATCAAAAGATCTCCCGCGCGCCTGAAGCTCATCGAAGCCCGGTTGTTGGCCGATCATGACCCGCTGGTCGGTATAGAGCCGGCCCGGATGTGGGATTTTGAACAGGATTTCGACCCGCACGAATTGAGCCGCCCGGGAAAGTTATTGAGGATCAAACGCGATGTCGAACCGTTGAATTTCGTTCCCGGCGACTGGATATATTTTTTGAACACGGATCCGGTGACTTACCAAAAGACCGGCTACGAAGGCTCCAACGCGATTTATCTGGGGCGCAACAAATTCGATGATTACTATGACGACAACCATCATTCCTACACCTACTTCCAAAAACTCGATGAGGTGTACCAGTGGCGCAACGGCGTATTCAGCCGCTCGCGTGACTTCAAAAAGATCAAACCGTTGACGGCCGCCGATGTTGAACGGCTCAGCAAACGCCCCGCAGAAGGCGGGCTACTGAAAGCGATCCGGGTTTCCCCATATTTCTTTAGCTATGAAGAATTGCCGGTGTGGGTAGCGCACTAGGTTTGTGGAGCGGCGCATCGCCTACGGGCTGCATGGCACTCACTTTGGCGAGTTTATGGCCAAGGGTTGCGCGGGTGCAGGGAACAAGCGCGCAATGAGCTCTTGCGCGGACCGCTCCACTGTGTCCTTGAATGAAACGGGAGATTGCTTTATTTGGTTGCTGGATAAAGTGAGCTCTTGCGAACCTTCCCAGGCTATCGTGCCGTTTTCACCGTCCCAGATCTGAAGGAACAGTCTCAAGGTCGTGATTTCCGTTATCGACAAGTTGAATCCAAGAAATCCCCACAGGCTTTGTGTACTCTGCGTGAATACGCCAAGTTTGAGTTGGGCGATATAACGGGCCCCGGTTTGATGGGAAATTTTCCGCAAAGTATCTCGATTGAAGATGCCTGTTAAGCGGGAATCTTCATACATCTTCTTGTATTCTTCAGCGAGTCCTTCCTTGTTTATTATTCCGAGTGTTTCCGACAAAGAAACGATGTGCAAGTCAGGGTGAGCCTGTTTCAGCGCGTCTGTAAACGCCAGTGCCAGATTTTGTTTGTCCTCTTCCTGCCCCGTCACCGTGCCCGGCGTAATAAAGGCGATTCCTGCCGTTTGCAAAGCATGCGGTTCCATATTAACTGACTGAACCAGTGTTGTTGGATAGGACTGAGTGGTGACGGCACAACCGGATAGCAACGTCATTACGATGAGTCCCGCCACGGACATCGCCAGCACTTTTGATCGAGACAACGATTGAAGGTTTACTCGCGACGGCAGTTCCATTAGTACGGTAGCAAGACGGCTGTCATTTCTGCGTTTGTCCATGGCTATTCCAAGTCTGGTTGTGAGCGTATGTGGATGAGTGGATGTCTGTATAGCATTATGAGCAGATGCTGACAATCTGGTTTGTTCCAATTTGCTCTAACCCAAAGCCGGAAACAAGCCACGCAAGCCGCCCGCGATGAATTCCACTGCGATGGCGGCGAGCAGCAGGCCCATCAGGCGCGACACGATGTTGCTGCCAATCTTGCCCAAACGCCGCGAGACCCACGGCGCGATCAGAAAGGTCAGCCACACGGTGCAGCTCAATAACACCAGAATGAGTGCCATCACGCCGTAGTGTCCGGTGTTCGTGCCTTTGTGCGCGTCGAGGATGACAGTGCTGATCGCACCCGGTCCGGCCAGCAGCGGCGTGGAAAGCGGCACGATGGCGACCGACGAGGTCGTGTCACCCTCGCCCGTGTCGTCCGGCGTGTAGGACGGCTTGTTGCCGATGAGCATGTTGATCGACATCAGCAGCAGCAGGATGCCGCCCGCCGTGCGGAAGGAGTGGATGCTGATGCCGAAGAAGCTCAGTATCGCCTCGCCCAGCAGCAGTGCCGCGAGCAGGATGAATAGCACCGAGAGCGATGCCATGCGTCCCACGCGCTCGCGTTTCTGCGCCGTCATGCCCGCGGTGAACGCGATGATGATGGGGATGATGCCGACCGGATCGACGATGGCGAACAGACTGATGAATATCTTGCTGTATTCGGTGAAGTCCAGCATGGGATTCCTAAGCAGAAAAAGGCGTTACTTATACAGCAGATGCGGCAGCCAGGTGGAGATGATGGGAACGTAAGTTATCAGAGCCAGATAGATCAGCATCACGCCCACCCACGGCAGGGTGGCGATGGACACTTCGGTCAACCCTTCTTTGGCGAGGTGGCTGGCGACGAACAGATTCAAGCCCACCGGCGGATGAATCATGCCGATCTCCATGTTCACCACCATGATGATACCCAGATGGATAGGATCGATCCCCATGGTCTTGGCGATGGGCAAGAACAATGGGGCGAGAATCAGCACGATGGAGGTCGGCTCCATGAATTGTCCGGCGGCGAGCAGTGCAAAGTTGACCATCAGCAGGAACATCCATGGTTGCAGATTCTGTTCTACTACCCATTGCGACATGCTTTGCGGGATCTGCTCCGATGTCATCAGGAAAGAAAACAAGATCGCGTTGGTGATGATGTAGAGCAGCATCGCGCTGGTGTTGGCCGCACTCAGCAGGGTCCTGGGCACTTGTTTCCAGCTCAGATCGCCGTAGAAGAATTTTGCCGCGACGAAAGCGTACACCGCCGCCACCGCCGCCGCTTCGGTGGGCGTGAACAGACCGCCGTAGATACCGCCGATGACCAGTACAACCATAAAAATTCCGCCCCATGCGTCGCGGAACGAAGCCCAGAATTCTGCCGGGGTGGGCTTGGGCATGGTGGGGAAATGCTTGCGCCTGGCTTGAATAAAAACCAGGCCCATCATCAGTGCGGCGAGCAGGATGCCGGGTACGATACCGGCGATGAACATCTTGCCCGCGCTTTCCGATGTGGCGACCGCGTAGATGATCATCACGATGGACGGCGGGATCAGTATCCCCAGCGAACCAGACGACGTGATGACACCGACGCTGAAGCGTTTCGGATAACCCGCCTTGATCATCGCGGGCAACATCACCGAGCCGATCGCCATCACCGTGGCGGGGCTGGAACCGGAGATGGTGGCGAAGAAGGCGCAGGCCAGCACCGCCGCCATCGCCACACCGCCCGGCATCCAGCCGACCAGGTTGCTGGCGAAACGTACGATACGCGCGGCGATTTTGCCATCGATCAAGAATTGGCCGGACAGCACGAAGAACGGCACGGCCATGATGGAAAAACTCTCCAGTCCGGTGAACAGCCGCTGCGAGATGATGTTCACCGTGTCGAAGGAAAACGAGGAGAAGGCCAGCAGATAGATCAGCACTGTCGTGCCAAGGGCGATGGAGATGGGGGTGCTGGTGAGCAGCAGCACCAGCAGGATGCCCAGAATCAGCACGGCGGTCATGCGTGCGCCTCCGCGTGTGCTTCATCGCCGCCGCCGAAGTTGTGTGCGGGTAGCTTGCCATGTTTGATGAAGCCCGCCAATACCTGCATGAAGCGGTAACACATCAGACCCGAGCCGAACGGGATTGCCAGATAGACGATCCACATCGGCATCTCCATGTCCGGCGATACCTGCCCCGTGCCGTAAATGAAGATCACCCAGCGCGCGCCGAAGAACGCGATCGCCCCGGTGAAGATCATGCCCAGTGACAGGGCCGCGATGACCATCGCGCGGCGTATCGAGGGGCGCACCCAGTTGACCAGGAAGTCCACGCCGATGTGGATGCCGGTGCGCACGCCATATGCGGCACCGAATTTGGCCATCCAGATGAACAGATAGATGGTGAGTTCCTGCGCCCAGTCTATGCCCGACCCCGTGGCATAACGCATCACCACGGCAGCAAAGGTCACCAGCGTGGCCGCCGCCATGAAACTGGCGATAAGGAATTCTTCCAGGCGATTGAGCAGGCGGTTGATCATGCCGGCGGCCTGCTTATTTTTTCTTGTCCGATTTGGCTGCCGGTTTGGCGGTGACAGCCTGTTCTTTTTCGACTTGAGCGGCGGTCGCATAGACATTCTGGATCAGGTCCGCGCCGATGACGGATTCGAATTCTCTATGTACCGGCAGCAGAGTCTTCTGCCACTCGGCACGTTCCGCCGCGGTCAATTGGTAGACCGTGGTGGTTTTGGCGGCGATCACTTTGGCCAGCGCGTCGTCGTTGTCTTTTTGCGCGGTCTCGCGTTCAAAGGCGGTGGCTTCTTGCATCGCCCGGGTCAGTTCGCTGCGTATCCCGGCTGGCAAGCCATCCCAGAAAGATTTGTTCACGATGACCGCATAGCCGAGATAGCCGTGGTTGGACATCGTCATGTGTTGCTGCACTTCGTGCATTTTCTGCGTGTAAAAATTCGATACCGGATTCTCGGTGCCGTCCACCACGCCC
The DNA here is from genome assembly GCA_013044075.1 of Gallionella sp. Classification (GTDB taxonomy): domain Bacteria; phylum Pseudomonadota; class Gammaproteobacteria; order Burkholderiales; family Gallionellaceae; genus Gallionella. The sequence continues at coordinate 19,044 of JABEVG010000067.1, read as the reverse complement.
TGCTGCAAAGCGGTGTACACCTCGCTGAATGCCATCACTTGAGGATTTGCGCCCAGTGCCTTCATCTGCGCGCCCAACACCTTTGAGGATTGGATGCGCATCTTCAGACCGGAAAAATCCGCCACCTTGTGCATGGGGCGGTTCGAGCTCATCTGCTTGAAGCCGTTATCCCAGAAAGTCAGGCCGGTCACGCCTTTGCTATCCAGTTTGGCAAACAGTTTCTTGCCCACTTCGCCGTCCATCACGCGATGCAGTGTTTCCTGATTGGGAAAGAGATAGGGCAGGTCGAACAGTTCGAATTCGCGCGCACCCATAGGCCCGAACTTGGACAGGGACGGCGCGAGCATCTGCACCGCGCCGCTTTGCAGGGCTTCGATCTCCTCGCGGTCTTTGTAGAGCTGGCTGTTGGGATAGACCTCTACCTTGACTTTGCCCTTGGTATATTTTTCCGCCAACTGTTTGAAGCGTTCGGCGGCCTGTCCCTTGGGCGTGTCGGGTGCGACCACGTGGCTGAATTTGATGACGATCTCACCGGTGGCCTGCGCCATCCCGCTGAACCCCAGTGCCAGAACAAACATCAACAATGTGCTGCGGAATTTCATGATGGTCTCTCCTTAAGGGTCGCTACTGTTGGTGACGGTCTTGTGATGCAAAAAATACCCACAGCAGTCAGGGGAGTGAATATACGAGCGTTGCGATTTGAACGCCACCCCAAGTCAGGCAAAATGCAAAAAATATTTTTTGGCACGCTGGCGTCAGCGCAAGGTTGTGCTGACGTGCGCCGCTGAAAACCAGTAAAATGCGCGCTTTCGCAACTCCCTTAAAGCCCATGCTTACCTTTCAACAGATCATTCTGACCCTGCAAAATTATTGGGACAAACAGGGTGCAGCACTCCTGCAACCTTACGACATGGAAGTCGGCGCGGGCACTTCGCACACCGCCACGTTTCTGCGCGCGCTGGGTCCCGAACCGTGGAAGGCTGCTTATGTTCAGCCCTCGCGCCGTCCCAAGGACGGGCGTTACGGCGAGAACCCCAACCGCCTGCAACACTATTACCAGTTCCAGGTGGTGCTCAAGCCCGCGCCCGCGAACATTCTGGAGTTGTATCTGGGTTCATTGGCAGTACTGGGTTTTGATCTCAAGCAGAACGATATCCGCTTCGTCGAGGACGATTGGGAAAACCCGACGCTGGGCGCGTGGGGATTGGGCTGGGAGGTGTGGCTGAACGGCATGGAAGTCACACAGTTCACTTATTTCCAGCAGGTCGGCGGCATAGACTGCAAACCCATCACCGGCGAGATCACCTACGGTCTTGAACGCTTGGCGATGTATCTGCAAGGCGTGGAAAGCGTGTACGACCTGACCTGGACCGAGGGCGTGAGCTACGGCGACGTGTATCACCAGAACGAAGTCGAGCAATCGGCTTACAACTTCGAACACAGCGATGTGGAATTTCTGCTGGGTGCGTTTGGCAGCCATGAGAAGCAAGCCAAATACCTGATGGAACAACAATTGGCCTTGCCCGCTTACGAGCAGGTGTTGAAGGCGGCGCACAGCTTCAACCTGCTGGATGCGCGCGGCGCGATCTCGGTGACCGAACGCGCCGCTTACATCGCCCGCATCCGCAATCTGGCGCGCAGTGTGGCCGCCGCCTATTTGGACAGCCGCGCAAAACTGGGTTTCCCCATGGCACCCAAAGCCTGGGCGGATGACGTGTTGGCGCAACTCGAAAAGAAGCCTGCCCTGAGCAAGGTCGAAGGAGCCGCAGCATGAGTGCAAAGAATCTATTGGTCGAGTTGTTCGTTGAGGAGCTGCCGCCAAAATCATTGAAGAAACTGGGCGAAAGTTTTGCCGACGAATTGTCTGCCAGTCTCAAGGCCCAAGGGTTGGCGGGATCGGACGCCAGCGTCACGTCTTATGCGACACCGCGCCGTCTTGCCGTGCATATCACCCATGTGGCACAGCAGGCAGCGGACCAGTCGGTCGCGCAAAAACTCATGCCGGTGGCGGTAGGTCTGGATGCGAGCGGACAACCTACACCGGCACTGCTCAAGAAACTTGCGAGCTTGGGCGCGGATGTGTCTGTCCTGCCGCAACTCAAGCGTGCCGTGGACGGCAAGGCGGAAGCCCTGTTCTACGACAATGTGATCAAGGGCGTGACACTGGCGCAAGGTGTGCAGAAAGCACTCAGCGAAACACTGCTGAAGCTACCCATCGCCAAGGTCATGACGTACCAACTGGCGGACGGCTGGAGCAGCGTGAGTTTCGTGCGTCCCGCGCACGGACTGGTCGCCTTGCACGGCCAGGATATCGTGCCGATCACGGCATTGGGCCTGACTGCCGGACGTAGCACGCAGGGCCACCGTTTTGAGGCGAGCGTGGCGCAAGTGGTATTGCAGGATGCCGATGGTTATGCGGCGCAACTGGAGCGCGAAGGCGCGGTGATCGCCAGTTATACGCAGCGTCGCGCCGAGATCGTGCGTCAACTCGATGCGGCAGCGGCCAAGGAAGGACTCAAACCTATCCAAGACGAGGCTTTGCTGGACGAGGTGACCGCGCTGGTCGAACGTCCCAATGTGTTGCTCGGCCAGTTCGACCCGACGTTCCTCGACGTGCCGCAGGAATGCCTGATCCTGACCATGAAGGCGAACCAGAAATATTTTCCGTTGCTGGATGCGCAGGGCAAGCTCACCAATAAATTCCTCATCGTCTCCAACATCCGTCCGGCGGATGCCGGTCTGGTGGTCGGTGGCAACGAGCGCGTGGTGCGCCCGCGTCTCGCCGATGCGAAGTTCTTCTTCGATCAGGATAGAAAGAAGACGCTGGCTTCGCGTGTCGAGGGCTTGGGCAAGGTCGTGTATCACAACCAGCTGGGGTCGCAACTGCAACGCGTCGAGCGCGTGGCAAAGTTGTCGGGAACCATCGCCCGCCTGCTGCAAGCCGACAAGGATCAGGCGGTGTCGGCTGCGCGCCTGGCCAAGGCCGATCTGTTGACTGATATGGTCGGCGAATTCCCCGAGTTGCAAGGCATCATGGGGCGTTACTACGCACTGCATGATGGCGAACCGCAGGCGGTGGGTGATGCCATCGAAGCGCATTACCGGCCGCGTTTCGCCGGAGATGTCCTGCCGCAAGGACCGGTCTCCTGCGCTGTGGCACTGGCCGACAAGCTGGAGACTTTGATCGGTATCTATGGCATCGGCCAGGTGCCGACCGGCGACAAAGACCCGTTCGGTTTACGTCGCCACGCGCTCGGTGTGCTGCGCATCCTGATCGAGACCCCGCTGGACCTGTCTTTGTCCGCGCTGATCAAACTCGCGGCGGCGAATTTCCCTGCGGGTATGCTGGGCGCGACGGTGGTGGGCGATGTCGAGCATTTTGTGGCGGAGCGTCTGCGTGGATATTTGCGCGACAGGGGTTTCGAGGTGGCGCATATCGAAGCCGTGCTGGCCGTGCTGAACGGTCGCACCCACCAGGTATTGCCGCGTTTGCAAGGCGTGCGTGCTTTCGCCGCCTTGACCACCGCCAAGGACCTGGCCGCCGCCAACAAGCGTGTGCAAAACATCATGCGCAAGAACCACGAGGAGCTTGGCATGCAGCTGCATGATGCGAAAGTCGATCTCGCGCGGTTGCAAGAACCCGCCGAGCGCGATCTGTACCACGCCATGCAGGACATCACCCCGCTGGCCAGCGATTATCTGGAACGCGGCGACTACAGCCAGAACCTGCGGATACTGGTGACGCTCAAACCGTTCATCGACGACTTCTTCGAGCAAGTCATGGTGATGTGCAAAGAGCCGGAGCTGCGTCTGAACCGCGCCGCGTTGCTGAAACAACTGGGAGGATTGATGAATCAGGTGGCGGACATTGCCAAATTGGCGGCTTAAAGACAAGTGGGAAGTAGGAAGTAGGAAGTTGTTGTTGTCGCTTCGCGTCTTTCAACTAGAAACCAGCGACCACTGACTTCCAGCTTCCAACTTACGGCTTCCAGCTTCCAGCTTACGACTTACGACTTCCAGCTTACGACTAAAACCATGAAACTCATCATTCTCGACCGCGACGGAGTCATCAACTCGGATTCCGATCAGTTCATCAAAAGCCCCGCTGAGTGGTTGCCGATCCCCGGCAGTCTGGAAGCTATCGCGCGCCTCAATCAGGCGGGTTACCGTGTGGTGGTGGCGACCAATCAATCCGGTGTGGGGCGCGGTTTGTTCGATATGACGACGCTGAACGCGATACACGACAAAATGCACAAGACGGCGGCGTTGGCAGGCGCGCGTATCGACGCGGTGTTCTTCTGCCCGCACACTTCCGACAGCCATTGCCCTTGCCGCAAACCCAAGCCGGGTATGTTCGAGGAGATCGCCACGCGCTTCAACGTCGAACTGGCTGGCGTTCCCGCTGTGGGCGATTCGTTGCGCGACCTGCAAGCCGGTGTGTCGATGGGAACCAAGCCCTATCTGGTGTTGACGGGGAAGGGGACGAAGACCCAGACCGCCGGAAACTTGCCGGAAGGCACGCAGGTATTCGCCAATTTGTCCGCCGTGGTCGCGGAACTGTTAAAAAGTTAGGGTTGAATATGCTGGTGTTACGTTCGTTGATTTTCCTGCTGTTGCAACTCATCATCACGCCGCTGTTTGCGCTGCTGGCCTTGCTGAGCTTTCCTTTCAGCCGCCTGACGCGCTATCGCCTCATCTCGCAATGGGCGAAGATGATGTTGCCCATCTTGCGCGTGGTGTGCGGTATACGCCATGAAGTGAAAGGCATCGAGAATCTGCCCCGGCAACCGTGCATCGTGATGTGCAAACACCAGTCGGCCTGGGAGACGCTGGCTTTGCAACAGATATTCCCGCCGCAAGTGTGGGTGCTGAAACGCGAGCTGTTGTGGATACCCTTCTTCGGTTGGGCACTGGCACTCACCAGCCCCATCGCCATCAAGCGCAGCGACGGCAAGGCAGCGGTCAGGCAATTGCTCAAGCAGGGCAAGGAAAGGCTGGTGCAAGGCTTTTGCGTGGTGATCTTTCCGGAGGGCACGCGCGTGCCTTACGGACAGCGTGGCAAATATAAGATCGGCGGCGCGCTGCTGGCCGCGAGCAGCGGAGTCCCGGTGATTCCCGTCGCCCACAACGCCGGGCGTTTGTGGGGGCGCAACGCGTTCAGCAAACATCCCGGCCTCATCACCATGAGCATAGGCGCGCCTATCCAAACCAAAGGCCTCAAAGCCGATGAGATCAACGCCAAAGTTGAGGCGTGGATAGAGAACGAGATACAACATCTGGCGCACTGATGCCCAAGCATTTGCAAAATCTCGTCCCTCCTCCCGCCGCACCCGCAGGGGGCATGCCCGGGGTGTCCCGGTTGCTGTGCAACCACCCTCCCGTCATCGAACAACGCGCCGCCCTGCTTGCCGGTCGGCACATCACTTACACACTCAAACGCAGCAGTAAACGGCGCAGCATCGGGTTGCGCATCGACGACCGGGGGCTGACCGTGAGCATGCCGCTGCGTGCCTCCGAACAATGGCTGAGCCAGGTGCTACAAGACAAAGCCGACTGGGTGGTGGAGAAGCTGCAAGGCTGGCAGGACCGCAAGCCGCTGGAAGTGGAATGGCACGACGGCGCGGCACTCGACTACCTGGGCGACCTGCTCACGCTGCGCGTGGAGCGCGGAACATTCGTCGCGCCGGCACAGCGACGCGGCAATGAGCTATGTGTGTTTCTCGCCGCCAACGCCGCGGAAAAACATATCGCGCGCGATGTGTCTGTCTGGTATCGGGCGCAGGCGTTGCAGCTGTATACGCAGCGCGTTGCCCATTACGCGCCGCTGCTTGATGTCGCGCCGCGCGAGATCAAGCTGTCTGCCGCCAGAACCCAATGGGGATGCTGCACGGCGGGCGGCACGGTGCGGCTCAATGTGCAACTCATCAAACTCCCGGTACGTCTGATCGACTATGTGGTGGTGCATGAACTGGCGCATCTGCGCGAGATGAACCACTCCGCTGCATTCTGGAAAGTGGTGGGGAACGCCTGCCCCGATTACATGAAATTGCGCGCCGAACTCAAAGCGGTCGCGCTGTGAGCACGGGCTGTGTGCGCCACACCGAAAAATTATCTAGATAAATTTGTTCGCCTCAATTCCCCGTCATTCGGGTATCTTATCGCCTGTTCACCGCATCCCTGTATCCGGCCACGGTGTTCGGCAAGCGACACAGATCGCGCTCTACTTTAGCAAGGAACGGGTCGTTTTCTGACTCGACATTCGGCAGCAAGGCAAGACGGGGTGATATGAACAAGTCCGACATGTTGCACAACACACTCATCGCGACCGCGATCCTCATCATGATAGGGGTGCTGGCGTTTTTCTATGACAAGACCCAGGCCGTTGACCTGCGCGAGCAGAACGAGGTGCTCGGCCTGCTCAACGGGCTGAAGGACATCGACAACCGCTGGGATTTTGAGGCGCAGCGCGCGCGTATCGATCTGGGCAAGAGCGAGTTGGCCACACTGAGTCGCGCCGATGCGGGTGACAAGGCATTGCGCGACATCACCCGAGTCGCCGAGCACACCACAAGTTCGGCACTGCGCTCCGGGCTCACCGAGCTGCGCAAGACCATCGCCCTCAAGGCCGAGTTGTTCGAAAAATTCAAAGCGGAAAACCGTCTCAACAAAGACGCGTTACTCGCCATCCTGTCCAACGCCACCGAACTTACTTCACAGGCGGTTGCCAAGCCGGGTGAGTTTGTCTCACTGGTGCAGACGGTCAATGAGTTGAGCGAGCATGCCGCGCAATATTATGTGCAGGCACAAACAACGCAGCGTGAAGCCCTGGTTGCATCCTCCGCCCAGCTGCAACTGGCTCCCGAAGAATTCCGTGACAAGACTGCGAAGATCGCGACGGCAGTACAGGCACTGTCCGAGCATATTCCGGTCGAGCTGGATGTGTTCAATCAACTGGAAGCCCTGACCTCCGGCCCTCGTCTGGTCAACATGACCCTGTCCTTCAACAACGAGCTGGATGCGATCTTTCAGGAAAAAGAACGCTACCGTATCTACCTGGTCTACTACGCCGGCGCGCTGCTGATCCTGCTGGGTTATTTGGGGTTGAGGCTGAAAGCCGCCAACCAGTCTCTGGAACACCGTGTTGTGAAACGCACAGAGGAATTGTCCGATGCACTCAAGCATCTCAAAGAATCCGAAGCGCAACTGATCCAATCGGAAAAGATGTCGTCGTTGGGTCAGATGGTCGCGGGTGTCGCGCACGAGATCAACACGCCCTTGGCTTATGTGAAGAACAGTCTGGGTCGTGTGGCGGAACAACTGCCCAGCCTGCGCAGCACCATAGACCACAGTGAAAAATTGCTGCTGCTGCTCAAGGCGGGCGACAATCCGGACGAATTGTCGCGCGAGTTCAAACACACCTCCATGCAGATCGCCGCACTCAAGCAACAACACGTGATCGAGGAGCTGGAGAGTCTGGTCAAAGACGGGTTGTTCGGCACGGGACAAGTCGCGGAGATTGTCGGCAACCTGAAGGATTTCAGCCGTCTGGATCGCAGCAAAGTTTCGAAGTTCAATCTCAACGACGGGCTCGATAGCACGCTGCTGCTCGCCAAACATCTGTTGAAAAGCGTCGAGGTGCACAAGAAATTCAGCGACCTTCCCGAGATCGTCTGCTCACCCTCGCAGCTCAACCAGGTGTTCCTGAATCTCATCACCAATGCCGCGCAAGCTTTGCCGGACGAGCACGGCATCATCACCCTGAGTTCGCGTGTCGAGGGCGACGGAGTCGCGGTGGATGTGGTGGATAACGGCAAAGGCATCCCGCCCGATGTGTTGCCGAAAATATTCGATCCGTTCTTCACCACCAAAGAGATCGGCAAGGGCACGGGATTGGGTCTGTCCATCTCCTATAAGATCATCCGGCAACACGGCGGGCGGATCACTGTCGATTCCCGGCCAGAACTGGGTACCAAATTCACTGTCTGGTTGCCGCTCAAACCGCCCGCCGAATCTGAACTCGAGGCATAACCATCCATGACCCACCCCGCTCAGATCGGCAAATATGAAATCCACGGCGAGCTCGGTACGGGCGGCATGGGGGTGGTGCTCAAGGGATGGGACCCCGCCATCGCGCGCGGCGTGGCGATCAAATCCATCAACAAGGCCTCGCATAAGACCGATGAACTGGCCGCTGTGATGAATCGTTTCCGCCAGGAGGCGCAAGCGGTGGGGCGTTTGGTTCATCCGGGTATCGTGCAGATATACGATTACATCGAGGACGATCAGGGCGCGTACATCGTCATGGAACTGGTCAACGGCAAGACACTGGCTCACCACATCGCCGAGGGCGACCGCTACGACATCAATGAGGTCGGACAGATCATCACGCAGCTGCTTGATGGCATCGGTTACGCGCACGGAAAGGGCGTGGTGCATAGGGACATCAAGCCCTCTAACCTCCTCATCAACAAAGATGGTCGTATCAAGATCAATGACTTCGGTATCGCGCATGTCGAGTCATCCACACTGACGCAGGTCGGCGATATGCTGGGTACGCCGCACTACATGTCGCCCGAGCAGTTCATGGGCGTGAATATCGACGGGCTGACCGATCTGTTCGCAATCGGCGTGATCGCTTACGAACTGCTGACCGGCAAACGCCCGTTCACCGGCAACATGGCCACGGTCATGCATCAGGTGATGAGCGTAGAACCGACACCGGCTTCGGAGCTGAATACCCAGCTTGCACCGGCTATGGATGCAGTACTGCGCAAGGCAATGGCCAAAAAGAAGGTCGACCGCTACCAGACCGCACGGGAATTTTCCGATGCGTTCAGAGAAGCGATACGCGTGTCATTGCATCTCGAGTCGGCGCAAGCCGCCGCCCCGGATGGTGGTGCGCTGCTGAACGTTTCGCGCATGCTGAACACCGAAACGACCTTGTCCGGAACGGATGCTTTCGGTATCGCAGCGCGCCAGGATAGCCCGCTCAGTCTGGACACCAGCATCAAAAAAGCACGCTTGCTGATCGTTGATGATGACGAACGCATCCTGGCCGCGCTGAAATCCTTGTTCCGCCAGCGTTACCACGTGTTCGTCACCACCGACGGCAACAAGGCACTGGAGTTCCTGCGCAAGTACCAGATGCACGTGATCATCAGCGACCAGCGCATGCCTATCATGCTGGGCGTGGAGCTGTTGCGGCAGTCGCGCGAGATCTCGCCGCGCAGTGTGCGCATCCTGCTGACTGGCTATTCGGATCTCGCTTCCATCGTCGGCTCCATCAACGACGGCGAGGTGTATCGCTTCATCAACAAACCCTGGGATAACGAGGCATTGCAAACTCTGGTGGCCGAAGCCGTGACCATCGCGCTCGAACTCGCGGATACGCCGGCTACGGTGGTGGGGCTGCCCGAAAAAATGACACCCGGCGTATTGGTCATCGACGGGGATGAGGACATTTTCCGTGCCACTCGCGAACTCATCAGCGGCCTGTGTCCCGTGTTCTATGCCGCCGATAGCCAGTCCGCGCTGCACCTGTTGCAGCAACACGAAATCGCGGTGATCCTTGCCGATGTCGAAACGGGGCAGGCGAAATTGATCTCGCTGTTGAAATTGTTGAAACAGGAGAACCCGCAGATATTGACGATCATCGTCACCAAGGCGGCCGATTCGGAACTCGTGATTGAGCTCATTAATCAGGCGCAGGTGTTCCGTATCCTGAGCAAGCCGTTGAGCGTGGGACTGCTCAAGAGCCAGATACAAGCCGCACTGCAACGCTACCTCACGTACAAGCAAACCCCCAGACTGACGAAAATGCTCAGGGTGGATCCTCCCACGCTCACACATGGAAGCGGGGTGGGCGCGCGCATCTTGGACACGCTCAAAACACTGCGCGGACGATGGTTCGGCGCGAGCTGACCGTCCGCTAAGCGAGAGGCAGTCGCACACCTTGCTCCGCAAATAATTCGAGCAGCTTGCCGAACAATTCGCTGTGGTCGCGCCTGCTGTGCCATACCCCTGCCTGCCAGGCAAAGTGGAATCCGCCCGATTTCGCGGCCACCCAGATTTCCTGATTCACATCGTGGCGGTTGATGATGATCTTCTGGCCGTTGTCGAATTCGACTTCCAGCACGTTGCCACTGCGATTGCACTCAACATCGCCACCGCAACCGTCGACGGCGGTCTCGATGCGCGCCAGTGCCGCATCGGCAAGTTGGTTGAATTCACGCTCAGTCATTTATAATCCGCCTCTTTACAATTTCATGGGTGCAACAATGCAATCACGTCTGTGTATTATCGTGGTATTGGCTTTGCTGTCGCAAGGCTGCGGTAGAAAAGGCCCGCTCTATTTGCCGCATGCGCCCCAGCCGACACCGGGCGCGCCGGCTGCTTCGGCAGTCCCCAATACACAAACCGACAAATAATATGCCCGCTTATTTTTCATACCAAAATTCAAGACTGCACGCTGAAGGCGTCCCGTTGTCCGATATCGCCGCGCGCTACGGCACGCCTTGCTATGTCTATTCGCGCGCCGCATTGACCGACGGTTATCGCCAGTTCAGTGACGCGCTGCAAGGGCGTGAACACCTGATCTGCTACGCGGTGAAAGCCAACGCCAATCTTGCTGTCCTCAATGTGTTCGCACGTCTGGGGGCGGGCTTCGACATTGTCTCCGGCGGTGAATTGCAGCGTGTGCTGGCGGCGGGCGGTGATGCGCGCAAAGTGGTGTTCTCCGGCGTGGGCAAAACGGCGGAAGAGATGCGCATGGCATTGGAGGCCGGCATCTTGTGCTTCAACGTCGAGTCCTCCCCCGAATTGGATCGCCTCAACGCCGTGGCTGCCGGGATGGGCAAGGTCGCGGCCGTCAGCCTGCGCGTCAACCCCGACGTGGATGCCAAGACACATCCCTATATCTCCACCGGCCTGAAGCAAAATAAATTCGGCGTGGCGTACACCGAAGCCATCGCGCTGTATCGCAAGGCGCGCGCGCTGGCGAATCTGCACATCACCGGCATGGATTGCCACATCGGCTCGCAACTGACCGAGACCAGTCCCTTTATCGCGGCGGTGGAAAAAATCCTGGCACTGGTGGACGCGCTCGCCAGTGAAGGCATCCATCTGGAGCATCTTGATCTGGGCGGCGGTCTGGGGATCTGCTACGACGACGAGACACCGCCCGCCATCGCCGACTACGCCGACGCGTTGTTGAAGGCACTGGGCGGGCGCACGCAGAAGCTGATCCTGGAACCGGGCCGGGTGCTGGTCGGCAACGCGGGCGTGTTGTTGACCCGCGTCGAATATCTCAAACACGGCGAGGAAAAGAACTTCGCCATCGTCGATGCCGCGATGAACGACCTGATGCGCCCCGCGCTCTATGACGCGTATCACAATATCCAAGCGGTGCAGCAAGAGGCTCATTTGGAACAGAGCTATGAAATCGTCGGCCCGATCTGCGAGACCGGCGACTTCATCGGCCATGACCGCAGACTGTCCATCGCACCGCAATCCCTGCTGGCGGTGTTTTCCGCCGGGGCGTATGGCATGAGCATGAGCTCGAACTACAACACCCGGCCCCGCGCCGCCGAGGTCATGGTCGACGGGAAAGCCGTCCATCTGGTGCGGGAACGCGAGGCATTCGCGCATCTGATCGCCGGTGAAGCCCTTATCCCGTGAGGCTATTTAGGGTAAATCAGCAGATAAGAAAAATTCGGGTTGAATGTTTGGGATGTATTCGGTAGAATCCGCGCTCTTTTGAAAATCGGTTGGAGTAGAACCATGGCACGTGTCTGTCAAGTTACGGGTAAAGGCCCGATGAGCGGGAACAATATTTCCCATGCAAACAATAAAACCAAGCGTCGCTTCTTGCCGAATTTGCAACGTCGCCGTTTCTGGGTTGAAAGCGAAAACCGCTGGGTCAGCCTGAGGTTAAGTAATGCGGCACTGCGTACCATCGACAAGAATGGTATCGATGCGGTGCTGACGGACATGCGCGCCCGTGGCGAAAGCATTTAAGGAGATAGAAAATGGCTCGCGAAAAAATCAAATTGGAATCCAGTGCCGGTACAGGTCATTTTTACACCACGACCAAGAACAAGCGCACTACCCCTGAAAAGCTCGAAATGAAGAAGTTCGATCCCAAGGCCCGCAAGCACGTCATGTACAAAGAAACCAAGCTGAAGTAATACGCTTTGATCCGGTACTGAAAAAACCCGCTATGGCGGGTTTTTTATTGGGGGTGTCTATCGGACTCGCACGCTGAAGAACTTAGCGGACATAACTCCGAACCTCTGCTTTGTATTATGCTCTGCCTCCTCGAAATTAAAGGAGGCGCGTGACTGAAGATGAGCGTGGAAAATTATTCAACATTCGTGATTCACGCGTTGCTTGTTTCGGGAAGCGCGCTGCCAATGCCGGCTGAAGCGCGAACTCAAATGGCGATGCCGGAACGGGAGCATGTGCAAACTATCGTGTGGATCATGGAAGCAACCACCTTCGTCACGGTACTGGTCGTGGTCTGGTTTCTCAGGCGTTTAATCAAGCGGGATCAAGCGCGGCGCAAGGCGCGGCAGGATGATTAGGTGTGGACATTCCTGGTTGGATGGAAAGTATTTGGCGCGATTACGGGTGCGTGTGCAAGCTATCCTCAAACAAATCCTGCTTGCGTTCCACCAGCAGCGAATACAGTCTGCGGCTGTCGGCTCTTAACACGGTGAAGTTCAAATCGGCGATGCGGATATGATCGTCGCGCTTGGGGAGTTGCCCGGCGGCCTGCAGGACTAAGCCGCCCACGGTATCGCATTCTTCGTCGGAGAATTCGGTGCCCATGGCTTCGTTGAATGCGGTGATCTCGGTGTCGGCTTTGACGCGCCAGTGGGTGTTGTCCTGGCGGATGATGTTGTCTTCTTCCTCGTCGAAATCATACTCATCGGCGATGTCGCCGACGATCTGTTCCAGCACGTCTTCGATGGTCACCATGCCCGACACACCGCCGTATTCATCGACCACCAGCGCGATGTGGTTGCGATTGCTGCGGAAGTCGCTGAGCAGCACGTTGAGGCGTTTCGCCTCGGGCACGAACACGGCGGGGCGCAGCATGTCGCGCACGTCGAATTCTTCACCGGCGTAATAGCGCAGCAGATCTTTCGCCAGCAGGATACCGATGATGTTGTCCTTGTCGCCATCGGTGACGGGAAAGCGCGAGTGCGCGGTGGCGATGACGAAGGGGATGAATTTTTCCGGCGGCTGGCTGATGTCGATGACATCCATTTGCGCGCGCGGGATCATGATCTCGCGCACTTGCCGCTCGGAAACTTGCAGCACGCCTTCCATCATGGCCAGCGCATCGGCATCCAGCAGGTTTTTTTGGTATGCGCCGTACAGCAACTGGACGAGTTGCGCCCGGTCTTCAGGTTCGCGCAGCAGTAGTGTGGAGAGACGTTCTAGCAGGCTGGGTTTGGTGCTTTGGGGTGCGTCCATTTCGTGTGGCATTAACTCTGGTAAGGATCGTTGAGGCGCAATTTTAGCATCATTGAAGTTTCCAACGCTTCCATCTCTTCCGCTTCGCTCTCGACCTCGTGGTCATAACCTTGCATATGCAGTGCCGAATGAATGGTCATGTGCGCATAATGCGCCAGCAAATCCTTACCTTGTTCGGCGGCTTCTTTGGTTACCACCGGAGCACAGATCACCACATCGCCACTCACTGGAGCGTCGTCATAGACGAAGGTCAACACATTGGTCGCGTAATTTTTGCCGCGATAGTTCTTGTTCAGCTCGCGTCCTTCCTCAACGTCCACGATGCGCAGCGTGACGCTGACATCGCCCAATAGTGCTGCTGCAAACCAGCGACGGAATTGGGCGCGCGTCGGCAGGTCTTTTGCCTCGCTGGCGTATTGCACGGTCAGGGAAAGTTTGTTTGTTGCGGGAGATTGCTTCATCTTCAAACACGTTCTCCGCGCAGCGTGTGCCTGACCACCTGGGTGATCTTCACATCGATGAATTGCCCGATGAGATCGGGCGTGCCGACGAAGTTCACCACGCGATTGTTGTCGGTGCGCGCGGCCAATTCGGCGGCATCTTTCTTCGATACGCTTTCGACCAATGCGCGTTGTGTCGTGCCTAGCATCCCAGCGGCAACGGCGGCTTCCTGTTCCATGATGCGGTCTTGCAAACGCTTGAGGCGCGCGGCTTTCACCTCATGCGGCGTGTCGTCGCGCAGCTCCGCAGCCGGTGTGCCGGGACGCGGGCTGTACAGGAAACTGAAGCTGTTATCAAAACCGATGTCGTCGATCAGCTTCATGGTTGCTTCGAAATCGGCTTCGGTCTCGCCGGGGAAACCGACGATGAAATCCGAGGTGACGCACACATCGGGACGCACAGCCCGCACGCGACGGATGATGGATTTATATTCCAACACGGTGTGACCGCGCTTCATCGCCGCCAACACGCGATCCGAACCGGACTGCACCGGCAGATGCAAATGACTGACCAGCTTGGGCGTGGTGGCGTACAGGTCGATGAGTCGCTGCGTCATCTCTTTGGGATGCGAAGTGCTGTAGCGGATGCGGCCTATGCCGTCGATGGCGGCGACGGCCTGGATGAGATAGGCGAAATCCACCAGCTCGCCGTCCTCCGTCTCACCCTGATAGGCGTTGACGTTCTGACCGAGCAAGGTCACTTCCTTCACCCCCAGCGCGACCAGTTCGTTGATCTCGCGCAACACGTCATTCGCGGGGCGCGACACTTCTTCGCCGCGTGTGTAAGGCACGACGCAGAACGTGCAGTATTTGCTGCATCCTTCCATGATGGAAACGAACGCCGTGCCGCTGGTATTGCCGGAGGTCGGCAGATGATCGAACTTTTCGATCTCGGGAAAGCTGATGTCGATCTGGGTCTGTCCGGTGTCTTTGCGCGCCTGGATCAGTTGCGGCAGACGATGCAGGGTCTGCGGGCCGAACACCACATCCACGTAGGGCGCGCGCTTGGCGATGGCCGCACCCTCCTGGCTCGCCACGCAGCCGCCCACGCCGATGATGAGATCAGGGTTCGCCAATTTGTAAGGACGCACGCGCCCGAGATCGGAGAACACTTTGTCCTCGGCTTTCTCGCGTATCGAGCAGGTGTTGAACAAAATGACATCCGCCTCTTCGGGTTTGTCGGTCTGCACCATGCCGTCGTAGTCGCGCATCACGTCCGCCATCTTGTCCGAGTCGTACTCGTTCATCTGGCAGCCATAGGTCTTGATATAAAGTTTTTTGCTCACGTTGGAATCTGGAAGGTGGGAATGCGGCGCGGCATGGTAAATCAATAACCGCCTGAATCTGAAATAAAATCGAGTAAAAAAGTCAGGTATAGATTCTATCGAAAAGGCCATGTTGGCGCAAAGACTTGTGCTAGGATGCGCGCCAGTGGGTTGGGTGCGGTTTCTATCCCGGATGTTATCGGGAAGAGATCAATGCTCCGGGGGGAGAAAAGATGGCGGCCATCGCCACGGTAGGTGCAGCAGTCCTTGGTGAATAACAGTTTCCTTCGTTTATAAGCCAAGTAGTATGATGCGATGAAGAACCAGCTTAGGCTGGTTTTTTATCGTCCTTAAGTTGAGATTGGTACGTGATGACGCATCCTTTTGCACTCTATATCCAGGCACTCGGTAAAGGGCGGCGCGGCGCGCGCGACCTGACCCTGGCCGAAGCCGAACATGCCATGCGCATGATCCTGGGCGGTCAAGTCCGGGCGGAACAGTTGGGCGCGTTTTTGATGTTGCTGCGCGTCAAAGAAGAAACGCCGGATGAGCTGGCGGGCTTTGTACAGGCGGCGCGCGAACGTGTCGCCGCCCCGGCAGATTTTCCCCGTGTCGAGCTGGACTGGGCGGCCTATGCGGGCAAGCGGCGGCAACTGCCGTGGTTCGTTTTGTCCGCGCTGTTGCTGGCACAGCATGGCATCACAGTCCTGATGCACGGCACGCATGTCGCGGGACGGGTCTGCGCCGACGATGCGCTCGCCAGTCTGGGGTTCGCCGGTTGCACGTCCCACGCGCAAGCCGCACAACAATTACAGCAGCACAATTTCGCCTATCTTCCGCTGCGCGCGCTCGATCCGCAGTTGCAGCGATTGCTCGACTTGAAAGCCACACTGGGCCTGCGTTCTCCGGTGCACAGCATGGTGCGCATGCTCAATCCCGCGCGCGCGGCGACATCGATGCTAGGCATCTTTCATCCGGGCTACGACGTGACCCACCAAGCGGCCGCCGTGTTGCTGGCCGATCAGAATCTGGCAGTGTTCAAGGGCGAGGGCGGTGAGGCGGAGCGGAATCCCGACAGCGCGTGTACGGTACGCATGGTGTTGCAGGGTCGGCCCGGCGAAGAAACATGGCCCGCACAATTTTCCCATCGTCATGTCAAAGACGAGGGCATGGATGTCGCGCGGCTGGGGCGATTGTGGCGCGGCGAAATCGAGGATGAATACGCGCTCGCGGCAGTCATGGGGACGGCTGCCATCGCACTGCGCGCCTTGGGTCATGCCCATGACAGCGCGCATGCCATGCAGCAAGCGAATGATTTATGGCGGCAGCGCGACCTGAAGTTTTTATCCGGACAACCGGTGTCGCCCCAACCAAAAATCGGCTCGGTGTCTTTGGTGGGTGCCGGTCCCGGCGATCCGGACCTGCTGACGTTGCGGGCGTTGCGCTTGATACAGGCCGCCGATGTGCTGGTGTATGACAACCTCGTCGCCAAGGCTATCGTGGACATGAGCGATGCCGAGAAGATCTTTGTCGGCAAGCAACGCGCGCTGCACACGCTGCCGCAGGAAGCGATCAACGATCTGCTGGTGCGTCTGGCTATCGAGGGCAAGCGGGTGGTGCGGCTGAAAGGCGGCGACCCGTTCATCTTCGGGCGCGGCGGCGAAGAGATCGAAACGCTTGCAGCGCACGGTATCCCTTTCCAGGTCGTGCCCGGCATCACCGCAGCTTCGGGTGTGGCGGCCTATGCGGGCATCCCGCTCACGCACCGCGACCACGCGCAATCTTGCGTGTTCGTCACCGGCCATCTCAAAGACGGCACGATGAATCTGGATTGGGACGCGCTTGCCAGACCCAGGCAGACGCTGGTGGTGTACATGGGGCTGCTGGGCGTGGAAACATTGTGCGCAAAGCTGATAGCACATGGCCTCGCCGGAACCACGCCTGCCGCACTGGTGCAACAGGGCACGACACAGAACCAGCGTGTGCTCACCGGCACGCTAACGACTCTGCCCGGCATCGTGCAAGCCGAACAGCCGCAAGCACCGACTCTGATCATTGTCGGCGGAGTGGTGACGTTGCGCGACAAGCTGAACTGGTTCTTACCCAAATCCCCTAATGTTTAACCGACTTTAGTCGCGGCGAATTCGTTTAGAATCGCCGCCTGTTTTTTTCTCACTGGAGTTCGCCATGAGTTTTACCGAAGCCGATGTGCAAAGCGCATTAAAGAATCTGATCGATGCCAACACGCAAAAAGATTTCGTGGCCGGCAAATCGGTGAAGAACGTCAAAATCAGCGGCAGCGATGTCAGCCTGGATATTCTGCTGGGTTATCCCGCGCGCAGCGTGTGGGGCGACATCCGCGTGCTGGTGGAGAATCATCTCAAACAGACCCTGTCCGGTGCCGGCAAGATCACCGTGAACGTGTCCAGCAAAGTTGTGCCGCATGCGGTGCAGCGCGGCGTGGCACTGGTGGACGGAGTGAAGAACATCATCGCGGTCGCTTCGGGAAAAGGCGGCGTGGGAAAATCCACGACTGCCGTGAATCTGGCTTTGGCACTGGCTGCCGAGGGCGCGCGCGTGGGGATACTGGATGCCGATATTTACGGCCCGTCGCAGCCCACCATGCTGGGTATCAGCGGCCAGCCAAAATCGCGTGACGGAAAATCGATGGAGCCGATGAGCAATCACGGTCTGCAATCCATGTCCATCGGCTACATGATCGCGGGCGACGATGCGCCCATGATCTGGCGCGGCCCGATGGCGACGCAGGCACTCGACCAGTTGTTGCGTCAAACGCAATGGGACGATCTGGATTATCTGGTGGTGGACCTGCCGCCCGGCACAGGCGACGTGCAATTGACGCTGGCGCAAAAAGTGCCCGTCACCGGCTCCATCATCGTCACCACCCCGCAGGACATCGCGCTGCTGGATGCGCGCAAAGGTCTCAAGATGTTCGAGAAAGTCGGCATCAAGATCATCGGTATCGTGGAGAACATGAGCACGCATATTTGTTCGAATTGCGGCCACGAAGAACACATCTTCGGCGCGGGCGGCGGCGCGAAAATGTGTGCGGACTACAACGTGGAGTTTCTGGGCAGCTTGCCGCTGGACATCCGCATCCGCGAACAGGCCGATTCCGGCAGGCCCACCGTGGTCGCCGAACCCGATGGTGACATCAGCAAAATCTACAAGACCATCGCCCGGCGCATTGCCGTGAAAGTGGCGGAGATGGCGCAGGATCACAGTGCGGCGTTCCCCAAGATCGTGGTGCAGAACACCTAAACACCTACTCGGGGCGAACGGAATTACACCCTGTTCACTGCATCCTCGAACACCTTCAAGAACGCATCGCCGTAGCGTGCCAGCTTGGCTTGTCCGATCCCGCTGACGCGCGCCATTTCATCCAGGGTGCGCGGCTGCAAACTCATCATTTCGACCAGCGTGCTGTCGTGGAATATGACATAGGGCGGCACGCCTTGTTCACGCGCCAGCTCCATGCGTTTGGCTTTGAGAGCCGGCCATAGCCCGTCGTCCTGCACGCCAGTCGGAGTGGGTTTTGCCGAGCGTGTGCCGCGCTTGTGTTTCGCCACTTGTACATCGCGGCGCAGCCATACGGCTTGCTCGCCGCGCAACACCGGACGCGCGGCGGCGGTGAGTTGCAAGCCGCCGTAGGCCGCGATGTCGACCGTTAAAAATCCGCTGGCGATGAGTTGGCGGAACACGCTGCTCCATTGCGTGGCATCCCACGCTTTGCCGATGGCGAAGGTGGATTGCCGGTGATGGTCGTGTCTTTCCACTTG
>JABEVG010000066.1 GCA_013044075.1 Gallionella sp. | reverse complement strand
GGGGTGGAGAGATTCGAACTCCCGACATCCTGCTCCCAAAGCAGGCGCGCTACCAGGCTACGCTACACCCCGAAGGCTGCGCATTATATAGATGTCAGCGGGTAATGCAATTATTTTTTGAGATTTATTCAGGATTGTTTTAACTGCGGCAGCGCACGCATCAGGTAATAGCCCATAGACCATAAAGTCAGTAACGCGGCGAGGTATAACAACAGCTCACCCACCGCCTGGCAATTGATACCCGACAGAGGTTGGTGGTAGAGCAACAGCAACAGTGCGAGCATCTGAAATGTGGTTTTTATCTTACCTAACATCGACACCGCGATACTCTTGCTCGCGCCCACTTTTGCCATCCACTCGCGCAAGGCCGAGATGGTAATCTCGCGACCGATGATGATAAAGGCGATAAGCGCGTCGGCGCGCCCGAGCTTGACCAAGATCAGCAAGGCCGCCGCTACCATCAGCTTGTCTGCGACCGGGTCGAGAAACGCGCCGAAGGCTGAGGTCTGATTGAGTCTGCGCGCCAGATAACCGTCGAGCCAATCCGTGACTGAAGCCAGCAGAAACACGCTGGTGGCGAACAGGTTCTTTAGGTGGGGGGTGAGCGTTTGATCGGACAAATAAAATACCGCGACGAATACCGGGATAAGTAGAATCCTCAACCAGGTAAGCAAATTAGGAATATTGAGTGGCATATGTTCAGTGTAGCTGCTGGTAAATCTTTTCAGCAACAAGATATTGATTATTTCTTAATGGAGTTGCTGGTAAATCGCTTCGGCAAGCGATTTGCTAATTCCCTCGACTTCGCAGAGTTGTTCTACGCTGGCTTGCTGCACCCCGCGCAAGCCGCCGAAATGTGTGAGCAGATTACGGCGGCGTATGTCCCCTACTCCGCTGATCTCGGCCAGACTCGACGCCGTGCGTGTCTTGCCGCGCTTGGCTCTATGGCCGGTGATGGCGAAGCGGTGCGCCTCATCGCGTACTTGCTGGATCAGATGCAAGGCCGGGTCATCGCTGGACAAGCGTATCGCTTCTTTGCCGGGAAAGATCAACTGCTCCATGCCGGCTTTCCGCTCCACGCCTTTCGCCACGCCGACCAGAGCCAGATCGTTGAGTCCCAGTTCTGCCATGACCTCCATGGCGATGTGCAGCTGCCCCAAGCCGCCGTCGATCAAGACCAGGTCGGGACGCGCACCTTCCCCGTTGGCCAATTTCTCATAGCGGCGCGTGAGTGCCTGGCGCATCGCGGCGTAGTCATCGCCTAGTGTGATGTCGCTGATGTTGTAGCGGCGATATTGGGATGGGCGTATATCAAAATTCTCATACACCACGCACGAAGCTTGCGTCGCTTCGCCCATAGTGTGACTGATGTCGAAACATTCGATGCGTTGCAGATCGGACAACCCCACCAATTCGCGCAATCTATCCAGACGCAACTGCTGTCCGCCTTGTTGCACAGCGCGTTGCTGCAAAGCCAGCAGCGCGTTCTTCTCCGCCATCCCCAACCATTGCTTGCGATCACCGCTCACCGGCTCCGCAATACGCACCGCATGTCCAGCTTGCTCGCCGAGCAACCCGGCTAAAGTGGCATCGCCGCATTCCACATTCACCAGCAACACCGGCGGCACGCTGCGATTCAGGTAATGCTGGGCGATGAAGGCTTCAGCGACCTCCGCCAAAGTCAGACCATCAGCATGTTCAGGGAAAAAGCTTTTGTCACCCAGATGCCGTCCGCCGCGCATCATCGCCAGATTCACACACACCGCATTCTCCAACTGCATCACCGCGATAATGTCCGCGTCGGTGGTGCGGCCGGTGGATTCGACGAATTGTTTTTGCTGAACCACATGCAAATCGCGTAACTGATCGCGCAACACTGCCGCCTGTTCGTAACACTGTGACTCTGCCGCCGTCACCATCGCATCACGCAATTTCTGTTCGACCTCCTGATGCCGACCATTCAGCAACAGCACTGCGTTGCGTATATCCGCCTGGTAATCTTGCGCCGAAATCAGGTTCACGCAGGGTGCTGTGCAGCGATGGATCTGATGTAACAAGCAGGGTCGTGTGCGATTGCTGAACACGCTGTCCTCGCAAGTGCGGATGCGAAAAATCTTTTGCAACAACTGGCTGCTTTCCTTGGCCGCTTGCGCGTTCGGATACGGGCCGAAATATTGATGCTGCTTATTCGGTGTGCCGCGAAAATAGGTCAGGCGCGGAAATTCATGCCCGGTCAGCACGATGTAGGGATACGACTTATCGTCGCGAAACAGGATGTTGTAACGCGGCTTGAGCGACTTAATCAGATTGTTTTCCAGCAGCAAAGCTTCCGCCTCGGTGCGCACCACCGTAGTCTCGATGCGCGCGATATGCGACACCATCATGCGGATGCGCGGCGAAATGTTGGTCTGCTGAAAATATGAAGAGACGCGCTTCTTCAACTGTTTGGCCTTGCCTACATACAACACATTGCCCTGCGCATCGAAATAACGATACACACCGGGCAGCAAAGGCAGACCGGCGAGGATCGGTTTTGGATCGAATTTTTCAGTGTTCAAGATGCGCCGCGATATTGGCAATGACCGCCTCGAACATTTGCGTGGTGAGGCGTCTGGTGTTGGTGTTGTAGCGGCTGCAATGGTAGCTGTCGAACAGCGTCGCACCGCTCGGCAAACGGTGTTGCGCGCCGTGTTTGAACGCGTAGTCCGTCTTGCGTAACCGCGATGCGGTCAGCACCGCGTTGTGCGCGATGGTGCCTAACGCCATCACCGCCGCACCTTGCGGAAGCATGGCCAGCTCTTGAACAAGATAGCCGTTGCACTGCCTGATCTCTGCCGGTTCGGGTTTGTTTTGCGGGGGCAGACAGCGCACCGCGTTGGTGATGCGGCAATTCTGCAAACTCAATGCGGCATTCGCATTGCCCGCCTCATCCAGTGGTTGCGCACTGCTGGAAAAGCCGAACTTATGCAGCGAGCCATACAACAGATCACCCGCATAATCGCCTGTGAATGGCCGTCCGGTACGGTTCGCGCCGTGCATGCCGGGAGCCAGACCAACGATGAGAAAGGGGGTGCCGGACACGCCGAACGACGGAACGGGGCGGGCAAAATAACCGGGATGCAGCGACTTCACATCGCCCAGAAAAGTGGCGAGTCGCGGACACTGGCGACAATCCGCAGCGGCACTCATGGGTTACGGTGACCGAAGAATCCGTAGTACCACAGCACACCCACCGAGCAAGCCCCTAATGCGATGACGATATAGAACGGCCACAGCGATTTCTTTTCGGCGAACGGATCGACCAGGGAACGATGTGCACCGGCTGGCAGGTTCGCCAGACCGGTCAACGAAGTGCCGAACGGGATGTTTATTTTCGCGCGCGCGTTGATTGCCCAACCATTCGCATCGAGTATCGGAGCCAGGTTACGGTTCTTCAACTTGAACCAGGCCAAAATCACCGCAGGAGTCGAAACCAACAACATCAAACCGATCAAAGCCAGTGGGATCTGCCAGATTTTCAGACCCAACAAACCGGTCACCACCGAAGCCAATATCCCGCCGATGGCACCGATCGCCAAGCCGATGGCAGCAAAGATACCGGCAAACTTACCCACATCAAAAGCAGGTTTCGGCGCGGTGGCAGGAGCGGCGACAGCTTTGCCATGCTCGACCGCAGTGCCTAGCATCTTGTCGTCCACGGCACTGGCTTTCGATGCCGCCAACTTCTGGATCTGCTCGCTGACCATCTTGACCGCTTTTTTGTAGGGGGACCAGAACGCCTGGGAGATGCTGATGGGATGATCGATGATGCGCACGATATTGGCATCCCAATCACGGCCTGTACGATCATAGAAAATACCGTTGCGCCCCACCATCAGAAAATCGGCATCCCCAGCGGTGAACGCGGCCGCGATCGTCATTTTTTCCTGCCCGCCGCGGCGTGTGCATTCGCAATAGGCCAGGCACACGCCGCCCATATTGGCAAAGACTGCATGCTTGGCGACATCCTCCACCCTGACGCACAACTCGCAGCTGCGGCCATCCAGAAACAGCGTACCAACCTGGAATATGGCCTTGTCCTTGCCGGTATAAAAATGACGGAAAGATACAAAGTTATTCACCAGTGTGTACAAGTCGCGGTGGTAGCGCAGCAATCTTTCCACCGAGCGTATGGCTTTGACTTCTCCCTCGACCGACTTGTCCTGCGCGATCAGATCGGTGATCTCGGACTGATGGCTGCTGCTTAAGATTTCATTCACGCGCGCGATACCGAGCTGATCGACGCGGGTCGCGGGCCGCTCTGATTGCCATGCGGCGAATGCGGCGAATCGCTCACCAACCGTACCCCACTCGTCCACAGTCAGGCTGTCTTTTTCGCCCAGCAAGGGGATCAGCACCTGTGCACGCAATGCCTCGATGCGCGCCGACCAGACGGGATTGATACCCGCACGCAGTGGTAAAGGTTTATTGGCCGCTATGGTGGCGAGAGGGAAATTAGCCACTTCCTGATTGTGCGCGGACAGATTCTGCGCGGCGAACTGCTGGTAGTCTGCTGTCGAACGGCTCAACGGTTCTGCCGCGCGCGCGTCATATGCGGCCAGCTGGCAACGCGTGAAAAAGTCATCCAGCTTGTCGCGCACGGCATCGAACGCATCCGCCGCGGCCTCGGTATTTTCGCCCAACAGTAACACCGACTTGTCTGCAGAGCCTCTGGAATACCAATCCGCATAAGCACGCAGCTCAGTGAAGAATTGCTCGTTCAGATCGGCATTGATGCCAATTTCACCGCTCAGATCTGCGACTGAGCCCACGCATCGCATCGCATCGGTGACCGTCGCGCGCACGGCGGCATCAGTGATTTCCCGCGCGGCGATCACGCCGTTCCCGTTGAACGCGAGCGCGGCGACGAATTTCCCGATGTCGTTCATGTCCGCCAGCGATATCTCCAATGCCTCCGGCTTGCCCAGACTCTTCAGGATATGCCGCGCCGAAGCCAGCAGATATTTGCCTTCCTCGCTGCTGTCGTCGATGTCATGCAAGGCCAGCTTATCTGTTCCCCGTAGCAGCACATCCGCATTCTTCAGCAGACTGCCGGCCCACTTTACCGCCGCCAGCACCTCGTTGGCACGCACCCGACCATCGCCGTCGCTGTCTATCATATCCAGCGTCTGGCTGTCGAACTCGATGCCGCGCGTCGGGCAACTCAACGCCACCCACAGTTTTTGATCCAGCTCGTTGAGTGCCAGCAGATCGGCACCGCTATCCAGTTGCACCTGATCGAAACCCCCAGCGCGAAAAAAATTCCAAGTATGTGCAGCAGTCATATCCATCTCCTGGTGTTGTTATGTGTATAGGCAAAACGGGAGTTTGAAAACGAAAAACGCGCTGATTATACCCAATCGAGAAGTTAGTTCTCGTGATACTCCAACGTGTAGAAAGCTTGCGTATCCCGCCCCAGATGCCTGCTCAGATATGGCATGACTGCTTGCAACACACCATGCAACACCCAGGGCGGATTGAGGATGAACATGCCGCTGCCGTGCATACCGAAACCGTCAACACCGGGGGCTTGCACGGTAATTGCCACATGCAGCCAGCTCTTGACGGACAGGTGCTTGAGTTGCTCGGGTAACTGTCTGGCATCGTCGCGTTGCAACTGCGGATACCACACCGCATAGATGCCGTTGGCAAAGCGCAGCAGTCCTTCATTCAGGGCTTGCACCACGCGCTGATAATCCTGTTTTTCCTCGTAAGGCGGATCGATCAACACCAGCGCGCGGCGCGGCGGCGGCGGCAGCAACGCTTTCAGCGCGCCAAACCCATCGGCGGTCTGCATCAACACACGCGAGCCATAGCCCGCAAAATTCTCCCGCAAGATCTCAGCATCGGTGGGATGCAACTCAAACAGGCGCAGCTTGTCCTGCGCCCGCATCACTTGCAGCGCGACCAGCGGCGAACCGGGATACAACTTCATCTGTCCGTCGGGATTGATGCGCTTCACCAGTTCCACGTAGTCCGCCAGCGCGGCGGGCATATCGGTGCGGTCCCACAAGCGCGCGATACCGCTTTCGTATTCCGCATTCTGCGCCGCGTAACCCTTATCCAACTCGTAACAGCCCGCCCCGGCATGGGTGTCGATATACCAGAACGGCTTGTCTTTTTGCGCCAGGTAATGCAGCAACTGCATCTCGACAAAATGTTTCAGCACATCGGCATGATTGCCGGCGTGAAAGGCGTGGCGGTAACTCAGCATGGGTTTGATAAACGAAAATTAAGCAGATGGCGATTGTGCCATGCGGCACGGCAAATTTGAGTGTGTCTTGGCTGATTCAGGGCTGATGAGTGCCGCCAATTCCGCCTCACTGAATCCGGCCGCCCGGCGGGCATCCAGATTGAACGGGCCGCGCAACACGGGCGCGGCATATTGCACAGCAAGATTTGCATAAGTCGCGACAGGCTCCAGACCCCGCTGTGCACAAAGATAGGCGTACCAGCGGTTGCCTACGGACACATGACCGACCTCCTCGCGCAGGATGATGTCCATGATTTGTGCGGCTTTCATATCACCCGCTTGCGCGAGTTTGGCGCGCACTTTGGGTGTGGCATCCAAGCCGCGCGCCTCCATGGTTCTGGGCACCAGCGCGATGCGGGCCAAAATATCGCCACGCGTCTTGTCGGCCATTTCCCACAGACTGTTGTGTGCCGGAAAGTCGCCGTATTGATAACCCAGCGTCTGCAAATGCCCGGCCAGCATGGAGAAGTGCTGAGCCTCTTCATCCGCCACGCGCAACCAGTCCGCGTAATATTTGCGCGGCATAGCGGCAAACCGCCACAGCGCGTCTAGAGCCAGATTGATCGCGTTGAATTCGATATGCGTCATCGCATGGATCAAGGTCGCCCGACCTTCCGCCGTCACCATCGAGCGATGCGGCAAGGCCTTCGGCAACACCAATTCTGGTCTGACGGGTCTGCCAGGTATCGCTGGCGGGGCAACAATCTCGGCGTGTGCTTCCAGGCTCATCGTACCCGATGCCCAAACGCGCGCCAGTTCGCGCACCCCCGCCGCCTTGCGCGTCGCATCAGGTTCGATGAGGCAAGACAGCGCGCTGGCGCGCAATTCTTGGCCAAGTTGGTTCATGTCCCATCGCCCGTTTTATTCAGCATCGCTTTCAACCTGGCCAATTTGTCCATGCCTTCGTTTTTGGTCACGGTGGGCGCAGCTTCGGCGTGACCACCGGCGTAGGTCAACTCACCCTCCGGCATCTCCTCCAGGAAGCGGCTAGGTTCGCAGGCATACCAATCCTTGCCGCGTCGGCGACGGTTGCAATAACTGATCTGCAAGCTGCGCTCGGCGCGCGTGATTCCGACATACATGAGACGGCGTTCTTCTTCTATGCCCTTCTCGTCGCTATCGCGGAACGGCAGGATGTCTTCTTCCACACCGATGATGAACACGTGCGGGAACTCCAGGCCCTTGGCGGCATGCAGCGTGGACAGCGACACCGCATCGGTCTCCTGCTCTTTGCCTTCCAGCATGTTGATGAGCGCGATGGTCTGCACCATGTCCAGCAAAGACTTCTCGTCTGCTTCCGCCTTGCGCTTCATCCAGCCGATGAAATCCTGCACGTTCTTCCATTTGCCTTCGGCCTGACGCGATTCGTGCGAGTCATACAACCAGGTCTCGTAATTGATGGCGCGCAGCAATTCGTCGAGCAATTCCGCACACGGATCTTTGTCGGCGCGATCTTCCAGCCGGTTGATGAAGTTGCAAAACGTCATCAGATCCTCGTGCTGCTGCGGCGTGAGCAGCTGCTGGATCTGAAACTCGAACGCCGCCTCGAACAGGCTGATGTGGCGCGTTCCGGCATAGTTACCGAGCTTCTCCAGCGTGGCGTTGCCAATACCGCGTTTGGGCGTGGTGATAGCACGGATGAAAGCCGGATCGTCATCGGGGTTCGCCAGCAGACGCAGGTAGGACACGATGTCTTTGATCTCGGCCTTGTCGAAGAACGATGTGCCGCCACTCACGGTATAAGGCACACGCTGGGCGCGCAACTGCTCTTCGAAAGCGCGCGACAGATAATTGCTGCGATACAAAATCGCGTAATCGGAGAATCTGGTGCGATGCTCGAACTTGTGCGCCAGCAATTTCAACACCACGCTTTCGGCTTCGTGTTCGTCATCGCGCGCCGCATAGATGCGCACCGTGTCACCTATGCCGTGTTCGCTCCACAATTTTTTGTCGAATACTTTGGTGTTGTGATTGATGAGGTGATTCGCCACCGTGAGGATGCGTTGCGAGGAGCGATAGTTCTGCTCCAGCTTGATGACATTCAAGTTACCGAAGTCGGTGCGCAGATTGTGCAGATTTTCGATGCTCGCGCCGCGCCAGGCGTAGATCGCCTGATCGTCGTCACCCACGGCGGTGAACGCGGCACGGTTACCCGCCAGCAGCTTGGTGAGTTGATACTGGCAATCATTGGTGTCCTGGTATTCGTCTATGAGCAGATAGCGCAGCCGCTGTTGCCAGCGGTGCAATGCTTCGGGATGTTCTTTGAACAACACTACCGGCAGATGGATCAGGTCATCGAAATCCACCGCCTGATAGGCACGCAATGTTTCCTGATAGCGTGAATAGATCCGCGCGTGAACTTTTTCTTCTTCGTTGGTCGCGCTTTGCAACGCTAAGACAGGCGTGACAAATGCGGATTTCCAATTCGAGAGCTGCGTCTGCAGATCGCGTATCTCCTGCTTGTCACCGGAGTTGGTCAGCTCGCTCAGTATCTTCCACACATCGCCGGAATCCAGAATGGAGAACTGCGGCTTGTAGCCCAGCAGCGTTCCCTCCGCACGCAAGATGTGCATGCCCAGCGAGTGGAAGGTACTGACCACCAAACCCTGTGCCTGCTTGCCTTTCAGCAGACCACCCACCCGCTCGCGCATCTCGTTGGCAGCCTTGTTGGTGAAGGTGATCGCGGCGACATTGCGCGCCGCATAACCGCACTCCTGAACCAGATACGCGATCTTGTGCGTGATGACACGGGTCTTGCCGCTGCCCGCTCCGGCCAGTACCAATAACGGACCGTCCAGATACATCGCCGCCTCACGCTGCACGGCATTGAGTTTGCTTAACATGGGCCGCCGGTGTGTGAGGCGATCAAATGGTGATTCATTCGATTGCCTCGACCTTGATGAACACATTGCGCTGTTCATCGACTTGCGAGTTATTGCGCGAAGTGAGCGTCGCGTCGCGGTCGCTCTGAGTTTGGGACATGCCGCCCAGCTCCATCCATTCGCCCAAACGACCGGTTAAAGTGCTGGCCGCGTGCTGCACGTTCTGGCTGGAATACAGACCTGGCGTAGTGGCGATGGAATCGTTCTGCGTGCTGATGTCCAGCGTCACGTTGTTCCCCTGAATGCGCGGGCTTACATAAAATCCGCTGCTCACCTCCTGGTATTGCGTCTGGTCTATCACCTCGACGCCCCAGGGACGCTGTATCACCACCTGTTGCGGCACGGGCACGTTCACGCCCACCCGCACAAAGGCTCGCCCCCCTTCTATGACTTGCAACTGCTGGGTCTTGTGGTCTTGCGTTCGGGTATCACCGCTGTCGAGTCGCACATGCAATTGATCGCCACCCTGTTGCATACGTGCATTCAGTCCTGCTTGATCGCCCGTACCCGGCACACTGATACGTCCCGCCGATCCAGCACCCAGCGTACCCGACACCTCGTTCATGCCCGCGACCGTCGCCCTGTCCACATTTTGCATCACGCTGATGCGCAAACGGCGCGGGGCGGTGTCGATCCTCTCCAGGAGTTGTTTGATCTGCGCCAGGTTGCGCGGTGAAGTGCGCAAAACCAACTGGCCATTCATGCCGTTCGCCACATCATCCGGATCCAACAATGGCCGTATCATGGGCAGGACTTCCTCGGTACTGCGGTGTTTGAGCGTGATGATTTCCAGTTCATTGGCAAGTGCCCCCCCTATACCCAACATCGCCACGAAAAATCCCACGCAAATCTTGCTCATCGTTAACCTCGTTTACAAATTCAAACGGCATCTATTATAGTCAGGCCATGAAATTCATCCTGCTGCTTGCCCTCGTAACCCTCACCGCCTGCTCCTCACCCGCACCCCGTCCCAGCGTGGCAGGCGCGAGCTCGTCCAGTGACTCCGCCGTCTCCCACCTGACCGACTATGCACAAAGCTTGGTGGGTGTACCTTATCGCTACGGCGGCAACGATCCCGACAGCGGCTTCGATTGCAGCGGATTCGTCTCTCATGTATATCACCACACCCTCGGCATCGAATTGCCGCGCAGCAGTATCGGCATGAGTCACCTCGGCCAGTCTCTCGACCACAATGAACTGCGTCCCGGCGATCTGGTGTTTTTCAACACCCTGCACCGCAAGTTTTCGCATGTCGGCATCTATCTTGGCGACAATCATTTCATCCACGCGCCCAGCAGCGGCGGAAGCGTGCGTATCGATGACTTGGGCAACCATTATTGGCGCAGGAACTACAACGGCGCGCGGCGCATCAACGAGTGAAGTGGCGCGCGGCCTTGATGGCTTGGGCTAACTGGAACACCGACATCGCATAAAAATCACTGTTGTTATATTTGGTGATAACTTCGAAATTGTTGAATGCCAGCCAAAACTCCTTGCCGTCGGCAAGCGTGAAATCCATTAGTCGTGCCGGTTTGTCGTAATCGACCTGATGCACGGGGAGGATGCCGGCACTTGCCCATTCTGCGAGACTGCGGGGGGTCAGGCTGTCGCCCACGCACACCTGTTCACTGACCGTCGCCAGTGTAGCGACGGGTTCGTTGGCTATCCAACCATAGCTCTTCATGTAATTAGCGACACTGCCTATCGCATCTCTGTCCTCATGCAACAGGTCGATCTTATGATTGCCGTTAAAGTCCACCGCATAGTTGCGGTAACTGCTGGGCATGAATTGCGGTATCCCCAAGGCACCCGCATAGGAACTGCGTGTGGCCAGCAAGTCGAACTGCTGATCGCGCGCCAATAACAAATAATTCTCCAGTTCGGCGCGGAAAAATTCCGCACGTCGCGGGTAATCGAACGCCAAGGTCGTGAGTGCGTCTATGGCACGAAAACTTCCGGTGTTCTGCCCGTATATCGTTTCCACCCCGATGATGGCGACGATGATCTCCTCGGGAACACCATATCGTTGCGAGGCGCGCCGCAACGTCGCGTGATATTTCTTCCAGAATGCGACGCCCAAGGTGATACGCTTTTGATTGACGAATGCGGCACGATATTCCGGCCAGGGCTTGATCGTCGCGGGACGGGTGATCGCCTCGATGACATCGGGACGGTATTGTGCATGCTCAAACAGACTTTCCAACTCGCCGCGTTTGAACTGATGTTTGGCGGCCATCTCGTCGATGAATTCCGGGATTCCGGGAAGGGTGACGGCACTTGCGGTTAAACTGACCAGCCAATAAGTGAGCGCGAAGACGCAAGCAATAAGTGATTTCATAGTGCGCGGATTCTACCCGAAGCTCGACAAAGTGCCGCATCTACTGGTAAATTCCGCCCTCATTTGAAAATCGAAAGTATTGGTTATGTCACAACTTGTGCAACAGCATCATCCTCTCATCATCTTGGGTTCTGGCCCCGCCGGATATACCGCTGCGGTTTACGCCGCGCGCGCCAATTTGAATCCCGTGTTGATCACAGGCCTGGCACAAGGCGGCCAATTGATGACGACCACCGAAGTGGACAACTGGCCCGCCGATGCCATGGGTGTGCAGGGGCCGGAATTGATGGCGCGCTTCCAGCAGCATGCTGAACGATTTAACACGCAGATCATTTTTGACCATATCCACACCGCCAAACTGCAACAAAAACCTTTCCTGCTGGTCGGTGATGCGGGCAGCTACACCTGTGACGCACTGATTATCTGCACCGGCGCATCGGCCCAATACTTGGGGCTGCCTTCCGAGGAAGCCTTTATGGGGCGCGGCGTTTCGGGTTGCGCGACTTGCGATGGATTTTTTTATCGCGGTCAGGAAGTAGCGGTGGTGGGCGGCGGCAATACCGCCGTGGAAGAAGCATTGTATCTGGCCAACATCGCCAAACACGTTACCCTGGTACACAGACGCGACACATTCCGCGCCGAGCGCATCATGATTGATCACCTGATGAAAAAAGTCGATGAAGGCAAGATCACGCTGCAACTCAATCACACGCTCGACGAAGTGCTGGGTGACGCGAGTGGCGTGACCGGGATGCGCATCAAACAGGTACAGAGTGGAGAGAAACAAGACATCGCCTTGCAAGGCGTGTTCATCGCCATCGGGCACAAGCCGAACACCGATATTTTTGCCGGTCAGCTGGAGATGCTGAACGGCTATATCCAGACACGCGGTGGGTCGAATGGAAATGCCACGGCAACCAGCATTTCCGGGGTGTTCGCAGCCGGCGATGTACAGGATCAAATTTACCGCCAGGCGGTGACCAGCGCGGCGACCGGCTGTATGGCCGCGCTCGACGCGGACAAGTATCTGGCCGCCCTGAGGAAGAGTTGATACCGGACGATTCCGAATCCGGCGACGATGCCGCGCTATTCCGGGCGGCAATCGGCACAGTTCATACGCTGCCAAAACAAAACCGCATCACCCCGAAATCCGCACCGCGCCACGCTTTTGTCCCCCCTGCTGCCGCACCGGTCGAGATAGCCGATACCCTGTCCGATTTCCCCAACGATGCGCTGCCCGAAGCATTCCTGGCCAATGGCGTGTCGCGTATCACCTTGCGAAAATTGCACCGCAATCACTGGCCGATACAGGACAAACTCGATTTGCACGGATTACAAAGCGACGCCGCGCGACGCGCACTACAGGAGTTTTTATATCACGCCGCCACGCGGCAGGCGCGCTGTGTGCTGGTAATACACGGCAAAGGATTGAATAGCGCGTGTGGAGAGGCGGTCTTAAAGATTCGCGCGCGTCACTGGTTGATGCAGCATCCCGGCGTGCTGGCTTACTGCGATGCCACGCCCAAAGACGGGGGAAGCGGTGCAGTGTTGGTTCTATTAAAAATCAACCTTTAGATTTTTTACTCATGACGTACATCATGTATTCAAAGAATACCTGACACCAATCCTGGTCATTGTCTTTGAGCGAGTTGAGCAGACTCTTGACTTCACCTGCCGGCCAGTTCGGATTATAGGAAACCAGCAGATCTTCCGAATACACGGAAATACTTTCTTGCAGGCGGTTGGCCATACGGCTGATGCCGTCGAACATGATAGCGAGGTCTTTGTCGGAATCGATCTCGGCCGTCAAATCGCCATAAACCTTAGGGTTGTGTTTGGTGAATTCGATAAACTTGGTAAGCACATAAAAAAACTCACCCTTGTTGTCTTTATTGACCGGGTCGCCCAGCATGAACGGCAATACCGACAACTCCAGCCAGTAATAACCCAGCTTGGGGTTCCTATGTTTGGACACGCCGATATGGCCGTTACGAGCCTTGGCGCGCTGGATACAATCATCCAACAAAAGCTTTTCGGACGGGCGGCTGGCAATGTCCTTGCCCTCCAGGACAGCGGGTCTGACAATAAAAAAATCCGGGAACTCGCCGTACAGTTTCCCCGAGTGACTGTGGTCGCGATAATAGCTGGTGAAAACCTTGAGCGCATGTTCTTCGTTCTTGTCCGTATCGAAGAATTTGTCATGCGATGTCTTGTTCTGCGCCATAACGTTAGCCTATGTCTCGTTTAATTGATGGATCTGTTTTTATTAGCCATATGTGTATCTATTGTTATCAGCTATACCGAACCGCCCGCAATCATACCTTGTCGCGTGTACGCTTGTCTGCAAAGTTAAATCGGTTAACATATATCGCCTGTGCGAATATCAACCTGTCAGTCAAAAGGACTCTTGTGATGAATAAATATCTGATCGTTGCGTTAATGTTTTTTAGCGGCAGTTCATTGGCCGCAGCCAATAAATGGATCGATGATCAGGGTCGGGTTCATTATTCTGATCAAATTCCACCCGCGCATGCCAAAGATCAGTCCACCGTGTACACCAGTACGCCCGCAATTCCCGTGGATGCTTCCCCGGTATCTGGCGTTCCAACCGGCGGCAAACCGGCAACAGCCAAAGGCGAGACCAAAAATGACTCGGCAGCCAAAAAGGCCGCAGCCGATAAAGCTGCGCAAGAAGCCGCACTGAAAGCACAAAATCAGGCCAATTGTCTGGGCGCGAAACAAAATCTGGCGAATTTGAAGGACGGTATGCGCATCGCCACGATAGACCCGAACACGGGCGAGCGTTCTTATCTGGACGACGCACAACGCCAAAAAAGTATGGATGACGCGCAACAGCAAATCAGCAAATTCTGCCAGTAACCCCGCCTGCCGCTACGCGACAATCTGTTCGTCGCGCATGCGCAAGGCTTCCTCGATATCCACCGTCACCACTTTGGAGACACCCTTCTCCTGCATGGTCACACCGATCAACTGCTCGGCCATTTCCATCGCGATCTTGTTGTGACTGATAAACACAAACTGGGTCTGCTCCGACATCTTCTTGACCAGTTTGCACAAACGCTCGGTATTGCTGTCGTCGAGCGGCGCATCAACTTCGTCCAGCAGACAGAACGGCGCGGGATTCAGCTGGAAGAGCGAGAACACCAGCGAGATCGCGGTCAAAGCCTTCTCTCCGCCCGACATCAGATGGATAGAGCTGTTTTTCTTGCCCGGCGGTTGCGCCATCACTTGCACGCCGCTATCTAAAATTTCTTCGCCGGTCAGCACCAGCCGCGCCTCACCACCGCCGAACAGGATGGGAAACATCTGCGCCAGATGCTCGTTCACTTTGTTGTAGGTATCCATGAGCAGCTCGCGCGACTCTTTATCGATGCGGCGTATCGCATCTTCCAGGGTATCCATCGCATCGTTCAAATCTTTGGCTTGCGCATCCAGGTACGTCTTGCGTTCAGTGGACGCTTGCAACTCTTCGAGCGCGGCCAGATTCACTGCACCCAATGCTTCGATCTCGGCCTGCAAACGGTTCAGTTCGTTTTGCAGGCTCAACGCCTTGAGGTTGCCGGACTCCAGCAGCGGCAACAACGCCGCCTCATCCACACCCTGCAACTGTTCCGACCACTGCTCGAAATGCAAACGGGCCTCTTGTTCTTTGAGTGTCAATTCGTTCAATCTTTCGCGCAGCGGATTGAGACTGTGCTCGCCCGCCATGCGTGCCTGTTCCAGTTTCTGCAAGTTGACTGCAGCATGCTCCAGCGCGTTACGCGCTCCGGCCAATGCCAACTCGGTCACTTGTCGTACTTGCAAAGCCTGCTGCAATTGGCTTTGCGCCTCTTCATCCGAGCTGCCGGACAACTCCTCATCCAGACCGAGCAGATTCATTTGCAGTTGCGACAACGTGGCGGCGGCTTGCGCGATGCCGTGCTGCAAATCGGCAATCTTTTCCTTGCAGGTCTGGTCAAAAAAACGAGCCTCTTGCAACGCGTGCTGCGCATGCTGGGCGCGACCGCGCTGCTCGCGCAACGCCATATCCTGAGTGTTGGCGTGCCGCTGCGCCTCGTCGATCTGCGCGAATAACGCCGCGTGATGCTCGCGCAACTCAGCCATCTGTTCATCCACGACTTGCATTTGCATCTGCTCGTTCATCAGCAGCTCGGCGATCTCCTGCATCTCCTGTTCGATCTGCTGCATCCGTTCGGCACTACGTTCGGCGGCTTGCGTGAGCCTCAGGATATTCATCTGCAAACCGTGCAGGTGTTGCTGAAACTCGTTGCCCGCGTTGCGCAGCGGAGCAATCTTCAGCTCGATGTCCTGATGATGGTGCTCGGCTTGCGTGACTTGCTCACGCAACGCGGTCACTTCCCGGTTCTGCCGGATCGCCTCATGTTGCAATTGCTCGATCTCGCGTTGTCTCGCCAATACGCCATGCAACTGACTGTCGGGGGCGTGGTACGACACGCTATGCGCACTGAGCAAATGGCCTTGTGGCGTGACGAAACATCCGCCTTCCGGCAGTTGCGCGCGCAGCTGCTGTGCCTGTTGGATGTCCGCCACCGCATAGACCTGATGCAACCACTCGCGCAAGGCCGGCATCAATCCGGGATCCTGGCAATGCACATAATCAAGCAAGGGTTTATGGGCGGGTTGCACGGCAACGGCATTGCCTTCATCCGTGGTGAATAACACAGTCAATTTGGCGGGGGGAACATCGCTCCAGTCCGGCGCATCGGTGAGCGTGATGGCATTGATGCGCTCGCGCAACACCGCTTCCAGGGCATCCTCCCAACCGCTTTCGATCTGCATCGATTGCCACAGGCGCGGCTTGTTTTGCAACTGGTGACGCTGCAACCAGGCAGTCAGATTCTTGTCGTTGTCCAGCTGCGCTTGCAGTTGTTGCAAGGCATGCAGGTGCGCTTCGGTCTGTGCCAGCGCGCGTTCATGCTGCTGCAAGGTCGCGCGCGATTCACGCCGCCGCGTATCGGCTTGGGGCAATTGCTCCAGCAAGCTGGCGAGTTGCCCGGCTGCGATGGTGCGTTCGATCTCACATTCTGCGGCTTGCTGCTGCGCCTGTTGCAACGCACCACTATCGGCGCGCGGCAGATTGTCCTTTTCCAGCAACAGGCGCGAGCGGCGCGATTCCAGTTGCTGCACATTGCGCTGCAGGTTGGTGCGTTGCGTGTCGGCCAGTTGCAAACGTTGTTGCAGTTGCAACTGCTCGCGCTGCACATCGTGGTAGCGTTGTTGCGCCTGACTGGCAGCCTCTTCGGCATCCGGCAGACGCTCGGCTTCCAACTCGGCGTTCTGTTCCGACTCGGCCAGTTTCACCACGGCACTTTCCTGCTGACGCTGCCAATGTTCCAGCAAAGACTGCGTGCCGCCGCGTTGCGCGTGCTGCTGCTCGATGTGTTTTTTCGCCTGCGATATCTGCAGCGCGAGACGCTGGCGTTGGGTGGCGACGTGAGCGATCTGTTGCTCCAACCGCGCGATTTCGGCGTTGGCCGTGTAGAACTCTCCCTGCTTGACATGCAGCGCGTCGGATAACTGGTAATGCCCGCTGCGCGCGCTTTCCAATTGGTTTTCGAGATCACGCAGTTGCGCGGTCTGCGCTTCGAGTTCGGTACGTGTCTTTTCCGTGGCTTGCAAAAATTTCACGCGCTGAGATTCGGCTTCCCGTTTTTTTAACAGCCAGAATAGTTTTTGCGAGATGTCGCGCTGCGACTCCAAGGCGCGATATTGCTTCGCAACTTCTGCTTGGGCACCCAGATGCCCCAGCTGTTTGTCCAGTTCTTGCAAGATATCGCCGACGCGCAACAGGTTGTCGCGGGTGTCGGCGATGCGCAATTCGGTTTCGCGCCTGCGGTCGCGATATTTGGAAACGCCGGCGGCTTCTTCCAGAAAGATGCGCAGCTCTTCCGGTTTGGCCTCGATGATGCGCGAGATCATACCCTGCTCGATGATCGCATAAGCCCGCGATCCCAAGCCCGTGCCCAGGAAAATATCCGTCACGTCTTTGCGTCTGACTTGCTGGTTGTTGATGAAGTAGCTGGAATCACCGTCGCGTTTCAACACCCGCTTGATGCCGATCTCCGCATAGCTGGACCACTGCCCGGCGGCCTTGCCCAGCGCGTTGTCGAACACCAGTTCGACACTGGCGCGTGACACCGGTTTGCGCTTGCTGGAGCCGTTGAAGATCACGTCCTGCATGGTCGCGCCGCGCAACGCCGATGCCTTGGATTCTCCCAGTACCCAGCGCAGCGCATCGATCACATTCGACTTGCCGCAACCATTCGGTCCGACCACGCCCACGATCTGCCCCGGCAGGGCGATGTGCGTGGGATCGACGAAGGATTTGAAACCGGCTAGCTTGATATGGGAAAGACGCAATTGACGAAACCTTTATAAATTTATTTTTGCGAGCATCCGAAATGCGGATTGCCTGCTTAAGTCGTTTCGGGCGTATCGCTGCCCCGCGTGCTCGCTCACTCTTCGCCTATCCAGGTGATATGTCTCATCGTTCGCTGCGCGGCTCCTTGCGCTTCACTCCGAAAAAACAAATTTCTAAAGGATGCCGAGCATCACAACGTTTTATAATGCGCGCCATTCTAACCGAAGCGAGACACCTCACCAAATGACCACACAACCCAATAAATCCTTGGAGACTTTCCCTAATCCGAATCCAAAACGCGATTACCACATCCACATGGAAATCCCCGAATTCACCTGCCTATGTCCCAAGACCGGCCAGCCGGATTTCGCCACGCTGATTTTGGATTACATCGCCGATGAAAAATGCGTCGAGCTCAAGAGCCTCAAGTTGTACATGTGGTCGTTCCGCGACGAGGGGCACTTCCACGAGGACGTGACCAACCGCATTCTGGATGATCTGGTCGCCGTCACCCAACCGCGCTTCATGCGCCTCACCGCCAAGTTCTACGTGCGCGGCGGCATCTTCACCAACGTCATCGCCGAACACCGGAAGGATGGTTGGCAACCCGCACCGTTCGTGGAACTCAGCCGGTTCGGGTCGCAGTCCAACACGCGCGGCTAAATGTTCTTAGGCATCGACTTTGGCACGTCCGGCGCACGCGCCTGTGCCATCGATGCGCACGGGAATATCCAATGGGAACAGCGCGTCGCCTACCCTGATGCCCGTACGCAAACACCGTTTGATTGGCGCGCTGCACTGCATCAACTGCTAGCCGCATTACCGGAAGATATCGCGATTGCATTGAATGGCATCGCCATCGATGCCACATCCGGAACGGTGTTGTTGTGCGATGCACAACTGGAACCCGTCTCGCCTGCCCTGCTCTACAACGACAGCCGCGCCGAGAACGAAGCGGCACAACTGCAAGCCATCGCTCCCGAAAAAAATATCGTCTGCAGCGCGACTTCAGGCTTGGCGAAATTCCTGTGGCTCACGCGACGCTATCCGAACGCACAACATTTCTTTCATCAAGCCGATTGGCTCACCGCATTGCTCAGCGGAAAACCCGACATCAGCGATTATCACAATGCGTTGAAGACCGGTTATGACGTTGAAAAACTGTGCTGGCCAAATTGGACATGCGCTTTACCAGACGCCCAACTATTACCCAACGTCGTTGCGCCCGGCTCTGTCATCGGCAATATCCAGTCCGATGTCGCCGCGCGTTTCGGCATCCCAACAGATTGCTTGATACACGCCGGAACGACCGATAGCATCGCCGCATTTATGGCCAGTGATGTGCATGAAACCGGCGTGGGCGTAACCTCATTAGGTACGACGCTGGTGCTCAAACAACTCAGCACAAAGCGAGTAGACGCGCCTGAATACGGCATCTACAGCCATCGCTATGGCGATCTGTGGTTGGTCGGTGGCGCATCCAATGCAGGCGCTGGCGTGCTGAGAAATTATTTCAGTGATACGCAGCTTGTTGCTTTGAGCGCACGCATCGATCCGCGCCTGGACAGCACTCTGGATTACTATCCGCTGCCGAAGCGCGGCGAACGTTTCCCGATCAATGACCCGCAATTCAAGCCGCGACTCACCCCGCGTCCGAGTGACGATGCGGAATTCTTGCACGGCATATTGCAAGGGCTGGCAAACATCGAAGCGGCGGGTTACGCCAGGCTGGAACAACTGGGCGCAACCCCAATCGGGCAGGTGATGACCAATGGCGGTGGCGCAAAAAATAAAGTGTGGCAACAGATGCGCGCGCGGATCACGGGCGTTCCGGTGGAAACATGTGACCACGCGGAGGCTGCTTACGGCACGGCATTGTTGGCTCGTTACCATCACGAGGCGCAGCCCGCCCCCAAATAAAACCCCACAATTATTTGCTTGAGTGGCCGCTTTCTGGTATTAAAGCGAACTTTAATTTTTATCCCGTTGGAGAAGTGCAATGCCGGTACAGTCACAAAAAGCCGCCACCCCCTACAAAGCCAAAAAAGGGGAGGAATACATGAACCCCAAGCAGCTGGCTCATTTCCGCCAAATCATGAATGAGATCAAGGCCGGATTGGGCGAGGATATCGATCGCACGGTACATACCATGCAGGATGAGGCGACCGTGTTTGCAGATCCGAACGACCGCGCCACCCAGGAATCCGACATGAGCCTGGAGCTGCGCAATCGCGACCGTGAACGCAAGCTGATCAAGAAGATCGATGAGATGCTGGCCAAGATCGACTCTGGCGAGTATGGCTATTGCGACAACTGCGGCATCGAGATCGGCTTGAACCGCTTGGAAGCCCGACCCACCGCCACCTTGTGCATCGATTGCAAAACCCTGGACGAGATCCGTGAAAAACAGGTAGCCAAATAAATTTTTGCTACCTGTTTTCGGCGTAGCCAAAAACCTCAAGGTAAATTGGCTACCCGCTTCCGGTGCAGGCTGTGCGAAGCGCGATTCATGTCGAAAGTAAAAATAATTCGTTAACTAAATCCCATTCACGTACTGCGGCGGCTGGCTAGCCAGCCCATCAATGACAAAAGAGCCAAGCCGCAGCCGATGAGCAGTATGCCCATCGCTTCGCTGAACTTAAACTCTTCTCCCAGCATCATGCGTGAGGAAATAATCGCCACCACCGGTGTTCCGAGTACCGAGAGGCTAGCCTCCCATGCGGGCACCCGATCCAGAATGGTGATCCACAGCCACCAGCACATGGCTGTGCTAATCACCGACATAAAGATAAGGATGCCGGCGTAGGACACGGACCAGTCCGTGGGACGCTCCGGGATGATCAAGGCAAGCAGCACTAGCGGTATCGCCCCCAGTACCATCTGCCAGGTCGTCAGCGAAAGGAGCTCGACCGGTTGCCGGAAACGCAGACGCTTGATGAGCACGGTACCGACAGCCCAGCATAAGGCGGCCATCACGCCGAGGAATTTGCTGAACAGACTGGACTGCATGTCCCATGGTTCGATGATAAACACCAGGCCGCTCAACGTGCACAAGGCGGCCAGCCACTGCTTGCCCCGGATACGCTCTCCCAGAACAGGCCAGGCGATAAGCAGCGTCCAAATAGGCATAGTGAAAATCAGCACGGCCGTCTTGCCCGGTCCGCCTTCCACTAAAGCCCATGTCTGAAACGCCATGAAACCCGTCACTTGTGTCAGCGCGATCGCTATGGTCGGTCTCGGTGCCGTCAATCTGAGCGGGCGCCCCATGAGCTTGACCGCCAGAAGCAACGCCAAAGCACCACCGACACAACGTTCTGCCGCAAAGGCAAAGGGCGGCGCATAAACCAGAGCCTGTTTGGCCACGACCCAGGTATAGCCCCATGTCAGTGAGAGGATGGCAAGAGCCAACGGTAGCAGGCAACGTGTCGGTGGCAAGGGAAAACGCATCGGTAATCATCGGACAGAAAAACACAGGGGACGCATGATACCCGCCCGAGACCCCCGCGATCATAAGTACTAGGGATTTTTTCGCTGATCCAATTGGTATGTGCAATCCAGCGCGGCAATCTTGTAGCACTCCGCCAGTGTCGGGTAGTTGAAGACATTGTTCACCAGATCACGCACCGTGCCGTGCAGGTTCATCACAAGCTGGCCGATGTGTACGAGTTCGCTGGCTTGCTCACCGACGATGTGTACGCCCAACAGTTTTTCGTTGCGCGCATCGACGACCAGCTTCAGCAAACCTTGCGCGTCGCCGATGATTTGGCCGCGCGCGCTATCTTTGAAATAGGCGCATCCGACCACATAAGCGATATTCTCCCGCTGCACTTCCTGCTCGGTCTTCCCCACATAAGAGATTTCCGGGATGGTGTAGACCGCCATCGGCAGGTTTTCCGCAGGGGCATACTGTTCTCCACCGAAGGCATGCAGTACCGCCATACGCCCTTGCTCCATACCCGTCGAAGCAAGTGCGGGGCGACCGATCAGATCACCCACGGCATAGATATGCGGTACGCTGGTCTGAAAATACGGGTTGACTGCTATCCAGCCATCCTTAGCGATAATACCGGCGCGCGTCACTTCCAGACTCGCGCTGTTGGGTTCTCTACCTTGCGCGTAGAGCACTGCATCGGTACGAATTTGCTTGCCGCTTTCCAAAATGGTGAGCGTGCTGCTTTCTTCGCGGCGAATTTCGGTGACGCGTTCTTGCATGTGGAAGGCGACACCCATGCCAAGAAAACTGTCGGCCAGCACACTAACCACATCCTCGCTCAAATAGGCGAGCAATTGCGCATGGCTGTCGACCACGCAAACTTGCACACCCAGCGCAGCAAAGATGGAGACGAATTCGCAGGCGATCACA
The DNA here is from genome assembly GCA_013044075.1 of Gallionella sp. Lineage (GTDB taxonomy): Bacteria > Pseudomonadota > Gammaproteobacteria > Burkholderiales > Gallionellaceae > Gallionella. The sequence goes on along the minus strand of JABEVG010000066.1, from coordinate 9,258 downwards.
CCGCCACCCACCACCAGCAGGCTGTCGGGAAGATGGCGAATATTCAGGATAGAAGTCGAATCGAGTACCGTCTTCTTGTCGAACGGCACCTCAGCAGGGCGACGCGGGCGGGAGCCTGTGGCTAGCACGATGAAATGCGCGGAGATTCGTAGCGTATGGCCGACGGCATCCGTGACAGCGACGGTATGAGCATCGACGAACGCAGCCTCTCCGGGTATCAGTGCCACCCCATGGCGCAACAACCTTTGCAGTATCACCGACTCCTGTTGCGCGATCACCCCCTCCTTGCGCCGCACCGCATCAGCCAGCAGACCATGACGATTGCGCCCGTCAGGTGCGAGTGCCTGTCTCATGCCGCCGGAGCGCGTGAGCAGATATGACACCTCGCGCATCGCCTTGCTTGGTATGGTGCCGGTTTGCAGTCCGGCACCGCCAATCTTCGGTTTGCGTTCGACGATCGCGGCGCGCTTACCCATGCGCGCCGCTTGCCAGGCCGCATGCTGTCCGGCAGGGCCGGAACCGATAATGAGTACGTCGTAGTCCATAGTAAATCTCGCGGGAGGGTGAACTCGGAAAATGCTCGCGGGCAAGCAAAAGTATCTGTGCTGATGCTGCATGTCAAACGCCGATACTTGAGTGTGTCCGCCCGGCATTCTGCACTATATCCATCGATCCAGTTGCATTCCGAACTGCGAGCTTCCCGTTCAACTCGCGCGAATGACGAATCGGTCTCTTCCAGGCATAAAAAAACCCCGCCAGAGACGGGGTGTTTTTTAGCGCATAAGTTTATTGCGCTTCCGGGGCGGTCGCCGCAGGCGGTGGCAACAAAGCCTTCATGCTGAGTTTCATACGCCCTTTGTCGTCCAACTCAAGCAGCTTGACCTTCACCAACTGGCCTTCTTTCAAATGGTCGGTGACGGCACTGACACGCTCGTGGGCGATCTGCGAAATGTGCAACAAGCCGTCTTTTCCGGGAAGGATGTTGATCAACGCGCCGAAGTCCAGCAACTTGACTACCGGACCCTCGTAAACTTTGCCCACCTCCACGTCGGCCACGATGTCGCTGATTCGTTGCTTGGCCAATTCGCCACCTTCGCTGCTCACGCAAGAGATGGTGATATTGCCTGCCTCGTCGATATCGATCGTCGTGCCGGTTTCTTCGGTCAATGCACGTATCACTGCCCCACCCTTGCCGATGACATCGCGGATCTTGTCCGGACTGATTTTCATCTTGATCATGCGCGGAGCGAACTCGGATACTTCGGTACGCGCGTTGGGCATGGATTGCTTCATCAGACCCAGAATGTGCATGCGGCCTTCACGCGCCTGTACCAACGCTGCCTGCATGATCTCGCGGGTGATGCCATTGATCTTGATATCCATTTGCAACGCGGTCACGCCGGTTTCGGAACCCGCCACCTTGAAATCCATATCACCCAGATGATCTTCATCACCCAATATATCGGTCAGTACGGCGAAACGATTACCGTCTTTGATCAGACCCATCGCGATGCCGGCCACATGCGCCTTGAGCGGCACACCGGCATCCAGCAACGACAGGCAACCACCGCATACCGATGCCATCGAGCTCGAACCGTTCGACTCGGTAATTTCGGATACCACACGCATCGCATAACCAAAATCCTCTTCGCTGGGCAACACCGCCGCCAGCGCGCGTTTAGCAAGACGGCCATGGCCGATCTCGCGACGCTTAGGCGTGCCGACCCGGCCTGTCTCACCTGTGGAGTATGGAGGGAAGTTGTAATGCAGCATGAAACGATCCGTGCGTTCGCCTTGCAGATCATCGAGCTTTTGCGCATCACGCAGACTGCCCAGGGTCGCAACAACAATCGCCTGTGTCTCACCACGGGTGAACAGCGATGAGCCATGGGTGCGCGGCAGCACGCTATTGCGTATGGTGATAGGACGCACGGTGCGTGTGTCGCGACCATCGATACGCGGTTCACCACTCAGTATCTGACCGCGCACGATCTTGGCTTCCAGTGCGCTGAACAGATCGTTCACCTGATTCTTTTCGATGTCCGGGTTCTCGGCTGTTACTGCTGCCATGACTTTGCCCTGTATCGCGGCGATGGCAACAGTGCGTTCCTGTTTAGAGCGGATCGCATAAGCCTGTTGCAGCTCGGCATCCGCCAATTGTGCGATGCGTGCGATCAGTGCCTCGTTTTTGGCCGGAGCGACCCAATCCCATTCATCCTTACCGACCGCATCCGCCATCTCATTGATGGCGTTGATCACGACCTGCATCTGTTCATGGCCGAACACCACCGCGCCCAGCATGATCTCTTCAGACAACTGCTGTGCTTCAGATTCGACCATCAGCACGGCCTTATCCGTACCGGCCACGACCAAGTCCATTTGCGAATTAGCCAGTTCAGTTGCAGTCGGGTTGAGCAGATATTTACCGTCGGCATAACCCACGCGCGCCGCGCCTATCGGGCCGTCGAACGGAATGCCGGAGATCGCCAGCGCGGCGGACGCGCCTATCATCGCGGGAATATCGGAGTCGATCTCGCTATCGGAAGACATCACCGTCGCAACGATCTGCACTTCGTTGTAAAAACTTTCCGGAAACAGCGGGCGCAACGGGCGGTCGATGAGACGGGAAGTCAGGATCTCTTTTTCGCTGGGGCGACCTTCACGCTTGAAGAAGCCGCTGGGGATCTTGCCGCCGGCATAAGTCTTTTCCTGATAATCGACCGTCAGCGGGAAGAAATCCTGTTCGGGTTTGGCATCTTGCCTGCCAACCACGGTCACCAGCACGACCGTGTCATCCAGACTCACCAGCACCGCACCGGTGGCTTGGCGCGCGATCTCGCCGGTTTCGATAGTCAGTTGCTGCTTGCCGTAGGCGAATGATTTTTTATAGTGACTCAAAGTAACCTCTTAGACGTGACACGACGCAACACTGCGCCAAATAAAACAGGACAGACCAAAACAACACGGGCCGCTATCGCGACCCGCTTTGCAACAAACTTCTACTTGCGAATTTCTAGGCGTTGGATCAAGGAGCGGTAGCTCGCGTCATTTTCACGCTTGAGGTAGTCCAGCAGTTTGCGGCGGCGGCTAACCAGACGCAGCAAGCCGCGACGGGAATGGTGATCTTTGGCATTGTCTTTGAAATGCTCGGTCAGATAAGTGATACGCGCGGTAATCAAAGCCACTTGAACTTCGGGGGAACCGGTGTCGCTCTTGGCACGTTGAAAGTCAGTAACGATTTGCGCTTTTTGCGCGGCTGTAATTGCCATTGGTTTTACACTCCTAAAAAAAGTTGCGCATTCTAACCCCGAATACGGTTAATACTCAACCCCAAATTTGCGCGTGTATTCTGGGCATCCTGCGGTCAACGAAAGCCATCCGACGACTCTTGACGTTACCAGCCGATGTGCATTTCCCAGCCCACCACACAAATCCTGGCAAACGTCCTGCGGAAACTGTCACTCGATGTTATCCTGCCGCGATGAATAATATTGTCAATTCCATCATCAGCTATAACGCGGGTCGCGAACCGGAACGGTTGGCCTTGAAATACCGCGCCATGCGGCAAGATGCTTTCGCTTTCATGCGCGGCACTTGCCATTTGTACTATCAGGACTGGGCCGCTTCGGGCCCGCCGTTGGACAACGCACCCTTGGCCTGGATCTGCGGCGACCTTCATCTGGAAAATTTCGGCTGTTACAAGGGCGACAACCGCCTAGTTTATTTTGACCTGAACGATTTCGACGAGGCGGTGCTGGCTCCCGCGACTTGGGAGCTGGGCCGCTGGCTGACCAGCATCATGGTGGCGGCTAAATCCCTGCAACTAGCCAAGGCAGATGCCACCCGACTTTGCCAACTGGGACTGGACAGCTACGCCTCCGCCTTGAAATCAGGCAAGGCCAGATGGTTGGAACGCGAGACGGCAAAAGGCATGATACGGGATCTGCTCAACCCCCTGACGCTGCGCAACCGGACGACGTTTCTGAGTAGCCGGACCAAGTTACGCAAAGGACAACGCTGTATCAAGGTGGATGGCAAGCGCGCCCTGGCACTGGAGCCTCAGGGAAAAGCCGACATCATGGCTTTTGTCCAAGCCTATGCGCGGCAACAACCCAACCCCGATTTTTATCGTCCGCTGGATGCAGCAAGGCGTATCGCCGGAACGGGCAGTTTGGGTATAGACCGCTATGTGATTCTGGTCGATGGCCGGGGCAGCCCGGATTGCAACTACCTGCTTGATCTCAAAGAAGCGATACCGAGTGCCCTGGCTCCCTATGTCACTAACAAACAACCCGAATGGCAGAATGAAGCCGAGCGTGTCGCCACGGTTCAACACTGGGCTCAGGCGATCGCTCCGGCATTTTTGTCGGCGGTAACTTTTCGGGATAAGCCGTTTTTGTTTAAAGGACTGCAACCGACCCAAGACAGGCTGGCACTCGAGTTGTGGAACGGCAAGCTGAAGCGTCTGGAACAAGTGATACGCAGCATGGGTGAGATCGTGGCATGGAGTCATTTGCGTGGCGGCGGTCGTGCCGGATCATCTATCACAGATGACTGGGTCGCCTTTGGTGTCAGGCGCGACTGGCAAGTTCCCCTGCTTGTCTATGCGACGAATTATGCAAGCAAAATCGGATCGGACTGGGAGAAATATTGCCGTCAATATGATCGCTCTGGAAAAGCCTGGAGCGAGACCGACCGAAATAATAAAATGTAGCGCCTCGTCAAGCAGCAACTGGTGGCGCATTTTTTAGATTTCAAGGAGTTGATATGTCAGAAGATGGATTCCATGTTCACGGTGCCCATGAACATGAGCTCGAACACCACGCCCAGGGCGGGGACAATCTTGCCGGGCAAGTTGCAATTTTCACCGCCATTTTAGCGTCGATAGGCGCGATCATCAGCTATCAAGGCGGCGCGACTCAGAACGAGTCCATGTTATTGAAGAACGAGGCCGTGCTGAAAAAGACCCAGGCTTCCGACCAGTGGAATTTTTACGAGGCCAAGAGCAATAAAGGACATCTGATGGAGCTTGCCGCGGTATTGGCTCCTGTTGCCAAACAGGGGTATTACCAAGACCAGTTGAAAAAATATGCCGAGGACAAGAAAGAGATCAAGCTGAAAGCCGAAGCACTGGAAGTCGAATCGGAAAAAGCCAATCAGGAAAGTGAAAATATGATGCGCCCCCACCATAAATTGGCGCAGGCGATGACACTGATCCAGATCGCCATCTCCCTGGCTTCCATCACGGTTCTGACCCGCAAAAAATGGTTGTTCGCCGTGGCCGCTGTAGCGGCTGCGGGAGGCATCATCATGTGGGGCATGGCACTGCTTGGATAGACAGGACCACTTCTATGAAAGCCTTTCTTTATGACTGGGGCGGCATCAACGTTTGGCTGTTCCATACCATCAACAACATCCGTTTCGAGTATTTGGACAAGCTCATGCTGCTGGGTACCGGGCTGGGCGAACATATCAACTTTCCGATCTACCTCGGACTACTGACCTTGGTTGCGCTTGTTGCGATCGCCAGAGCACCCCTGCAGAATGCGGCGCAATATCGGGAACTGACCCTGCGTTGGATGTCTGTGATAGCGGTGTTCAGCATCGCCTACGTGCTGGATGGCTTATTGCTCGGCATCCTCAAACCGCTGCTGGACTTCCCTCGTCCGCCGCTGGCATTACCTCTGGAGAGCGTGCATATCGTGGGCATAGCCGAGTATCACCATAGCCTGCCGAGCGGTCATTCGTCTTTTGCGATGCTGACTGTAGCCAGTCTGTGGCCTATTCTGAGCCGTTGGTGGCGCATGGCGGGAATGTTCACGGTGTTGTGGGTCGGTTGCTCCAGAGTAAGTCTGGGTGCGCATTTTCCAGCGGACGTATTGGCTGGGTTTCTGTCCAGCCTGGCGGTGGTCTTGCTGGTCTATGCGTCACTGCGGACACTGACACATCACATGACCAATCCGACTGACCCGAAAATATAACTGGCTTTTCTTTCTTCTTTCACTATAATGCGCGCCTTGCCACAAACGATGTGGCATTTTAGTTCATCGTTTCCTGACCTATCTCTCGCGCGTATGCAAATCGCGCCTGTCTAAAGAACTCAACAGTATTCTTGGGTTTTCCGGTTAGCAACGATGTTTTATGCGCCGGTTGCTCCTACCCGTACCACGGGCTGTATTACCACCTGCGCTCACACTAGGGAACTTGATCAGTTCGATATACTGAACTCGCTCCGATATTCGGCCGCATTAGGCTCGGATATTGGCGTGCGTCCGTGTGTTCGAAATGGATTCCCTTAGCTCATTAAAGGAACAAAAATGACATTTGAAGAACTCGCATTAAACGCCTCCATTCTCAAGGCTATCGCCGAAACCGGCTATACCGAACCCACGCCTATCCAGGCGCAAGCGATCCCGGAAATCATCGCCGGCAACGACTTGATGGCTTCGGCGCAAACCGGTAGCGGCAAAACCGCCGCTTTCATCCTGCCCGCACTGAACCGCTTGGCCACCCCTTCCGCATTGCCCGGCAAAGGTCCGCGCGTGCTGGTGTTGACACCGACCCGCGAACTGGCACAACAGGTTTGCGATGCCGCAACCAAGTACGGCAAGAATATGCGTTTCAAGATCATCAGTATCTTGGGCGGTATGCCTTACCCGGTGCAGAACCGCATGTTGTCGGGTCAGGTCGACATCCTGGTGGCCACACCGGGCCGTCTGATCGACCATCTGGAACGCGGTCGTATCGATTTCTCGCGTCTGGAAATGCTGATCTTGGACGAAGCGGATCGCATGCTGGACATGGGTTTTGTGGACGATGTGGAACGCATCGCCGCCGCCACACCAAAAACCCGCCAGACCCTGCTGTTCTCTGCGACACTGGACGGCGTAGTGGGTAATTTGGCCTCGCGTCTGCTCAAGACTCCCAAGCGCATCAGCGTTTCGGCTGCCAAGGACAAACACGAAAACATCGAACAACGCATGATGTTCGCCGATGACGTGGCACACAAGAACAAGATGCTGAGCCACCTGCTGACCGACACTGAAGTCAATCAAGCTATCGTGTTCACTGCTACCAAGCGTGACGCGGACAGCCTGGCTGACCAACTATCGGCGCAAGGTCACTCGGTCGCCGCCTTGCATGGCGACATGAGCCAGCGCGAACGTAACCGCACTTTGCTCAATATGCGTAACGGCAGCGTGCGCATATTGGTCGCCACCGATGTGGCAGCGCGCGGTCTGGACGTGCGCGGCGTATCCCACGTGATCAACTTCGATTTACCCAAGTTCGCAGAAGATTACGTGCACCGTATCGGTCGTACCGGTCGTGGCGGCTCATCTGGTATCGCGATCTCGTTCGCTTCTAACCGTGATGCGCAGATGCTGAAACGCATCGAACGCTACACCGAACAAACCATCAAGATGCACACCATCGAAGGTCTGGAACCCAAGTACAAACTGCGTACCGGTGGCGGCGCACCTTCTTCCGATCGTGGCCCGCGTCGCAGCGGCGGCGGTGGCTTTGGTGGCGGCGGCAACCGTGGCAACGCGGGTGGATTTGGTGGCGGTAATCGCGGCAATGCTGGCGGTTTCGGCAACAGCGGCGCGCCCCACCACACCGCACCGGATAGCCGTCATGCCCACGCACCCCGTCGCGACAGCCAAGGATTTGGTGGTCAACGCACCGGCAGCGGCCCAGGCTTCGGCAATAGCCAGGCCGTTACCGGCGGGCAAGAGCGCGGCCAAGACCGTAGCTTTGGCAACACTCCAAGCCGTGGCTTCGGTGCACAGAACCGTGGCACCACCGGCGCACCGCGTCGCACCGGAGATCGTCCCAGCTTCGGCGGCAATCGCGGTGGAAACACTGGTGGCAACGGTGGATTTGGCAATAACCGCTAAGCAACCCGTCGCTTAGACAGCCTCAAAAAAGCACGCTCAGGCGTGCTTTTTTGTTTGCTGCGCTATGCAGACTGACTGTAGCCGGCCTGCCATGCACATGAAAAAGCCGACTTGCGTCGGCTTCCCAGTCACTGCTGAGTTTGCTTACTTCAACTCGACGATGAATTTTGCCAGAGACTTGATCTGCGCATCCGTCGCACCCATACCCTTGGGAGGCATGTTGCCCATCTTCCAGCCAAACGCGCCACCCTTGGCGATGTTGGCGGCGATGACCGCCTCGGCATCCGCCTTGCCTGAATATTTAGCCGCAATATCCTTCCACGAAGGACCGATCTTCTTGGTGTCAATCGCGTGGCACGCGCCACATTTCGCTTTGCCATCTGCCGGCATATCTACAGCCATTGCACTACCGGCAAGCATCCAACCGAAAACCGCCATACCTAAGATAACTGATTTCATGATTTCTCCTTTTCGTATTTAAAAAATGCTGCACCTGATAGTAACGTACGAATGTTGCGCAAATAATACACCTTATTATCCATCGAGAAAGCAGTATTTAATCGAACGGTGATATACCAAACGCCAAGCCCAGCTCGTGCAAAGCGAACAAGTTGAGCGCGTGCTGCTATCCCAATCTTACAATGTGCGTCCTATCGCCTTGGCAATCCCGCCCAATGTACCCATCAGTTTTTTGAGCTCTTCGGGAGCTAGTGCCTGGTCGGCATCGCACCATGCCTCGCAAGGATTCGGGTGCATCTCGACCAGCAAGCCGTCGGCTCCGGCGGCGATTGCCGCCTGTGATAAAGCCGCCACCATCCAGGCTTTACCGCCCGCGTGTGAAGGATCCACGATCACTGGCAGATGAGTCTCTTTCTTCAACACCGGAATCGCGGTGACATCCAGCACGTTGCGGTAGTAGGTCTCGAAGGTACGGATACCGCGCTCGCAGAAAATGATATTGTGATTGCCGCCCGCCGCGATGTATTCCGCCGCCATCAGCCATTCTGAAATGGTCGCCGACATGCCGCGCTTCAGGATAACCGGCTTGTTGATGCGTCCGACTTCTTTGAGCAAGTCGAAATTCTGCATATTGCGCGTGCCGATCTGAATCACGTCCACATCGTGCTCCATGAAAGTGTCCAGCATGCGGATGTCCATCAGCTCGGTGACGATGGGCAATTTGTATTGACTGGCCGCTTTGCGGAACATGGTCAAGCCTTCCACGCCCTTGCCCTGAAAGGCATATGGGCTGGTGCGCGGCTTGAACGCGCCGCCGCGCATCAAACGACATCCGGCTTCATGCACAAACCGCGCGGACAAATCCATCTGCGGCTGTGTCTCCACCGAACAGGGCCCGGCG
>JABEVG010000009.1 GCA_013044075.1 Gallionella sp. | reverse complement strand
CAGTTTCATGCCGCCCACACTGCTCGCCGGGAGCGAGATCGAACGCCCCGCCGCGAGACATTCCATCAGCATGCGCCAGCCTTGCCCGATACGGGTCGCACCGCCGATGAGGTAGTCCATGGGGATGAATACCGCATCGCCCTGAGTGGGGCCGTTCAAAAACGCCGAGTTGAGCGGGAAGTGACGGCGGCCGATCCGCACACCCGGCGTGTCGGTCGGGACGAGCGCGAGCGTAATGCCGCGATTCACCTCGCCACCCAGCAAATGTTCCGGGTCGTAGAGCTTGAATGCCAGCCCCAGCAGCGTGGCGGCGGGAGCTAAAGTGATATAGCGTTTTTCCCAGGTGATGCGTATGCCCAGCACATTCTTCTGCCCGTTAAAATCGCCGTAACCCACCACGCCGAAATCGGGAATCGCGCCCGCATCTGAACCGGCAAACGGCCCGGTGAGCGCGAAACACGGGACTTCCAGGCCTTTCGCCAAACGGTGCAGGTACTGCTCTTTTTGTTCCGCTGTACCGTAATGCAACAACAGCTCGGCAGGTCCGAGAGAGTTGGGCACCATCACCGTGACACCCGCCGTACCACTGCGCGAGGAGACTTTGCTGACCACGGCAGAATGCGCTTGCGCGGAGAACTCCAGTCCGCCGTACTGTTTGGGGATGATCATCCCGAAAAATCCCTTGTCCTTGATGAACTGCCAGACTTTCGGCGGCAGATCGGCGCGGTTGTGGGTGATGTCCCAGTCGTCCAGCATCGCACATAGCTGCTGCACTTCGTTGTCAAGAAAAGCCTGCTCTTCGTCACTCAGTGAACACTTGGGGAAAGCGTGCAACTTGTTCCAATCGGGATGACCGCTGAACAACTCGCCATCCCACCACACCGTGCCGGCATCGATGGCCTCCTGTTCGGTGGGAGATATCTGCGGCAGGACTTTGCGGAATAATTTGAGCACCGCGCTGCTGATGACGGCACGGCGCAACACCGGAATGCCGAAGAACACAATGAACAGGAACAAAGCGACATAGACCACTTGCAACGCGGTATCGGAGATGCTCGACCGGATGGCGACCACGGGAACCACCACCATCATGGCAAGCACCCAGCTGGTGATGGAAGCGCGGAAGAACGCAAGTAGAAGAAATACCACGAAGACTGCCAGTGTCGTCAATGCCATGATCCGCTGCTCCCAGAATATTTTTTTGCTTGCGCCGAACTGTAACGCGACCGCGTCACCAGCACAACAGCCAAAAGAAAATATCCCAGTGAATCTGCTTTTTATTTTTCGGACAGGTCTTTTTTCACGCGCGGAGCGCAGAGTTTTTCACAGGGAATCCCATCCCCGTCACCGTCCAGATATTTCAGGCCGCACACCGCCAGATAGTGGCGCGCCTCCGCGCAGGAGCCCATCTCCGAGCAATGTTTTTTGCGCCCGCAAACGGACTCGCCGCTTGCCACCTCAGATGCCGACGTCACATTGGGATGTTGCTTGCGCCAATCCCAGGGAGGGACGGGGGAGCTCATCGCCCACAGACCACGCGATGCCTGCCGGGCCTCGGCTTCCAGCTCGACCAACTCGTGGTTGCTGTGATGAAAGGAATATTCCCAGGCCATGCCGCGCCGGATCTGTTCGGTGTTCACGTCCAGCCCGTCAACGCTCAGATGCGCGACCATGCGGCCATATTGATCCACCGCCTGACTCACCACGTTGACTTGTTTGCCCAGCACCATATCGGATAAAGATCGTTGCGAGCTTGCGCCGAAAGGCTGTGCTTGTTGCGGAATGGTCGGCTTGTCGCCCACCCCTGCGTGCCCCACTTCCGGCGCGTCGATGTCGGCGAGGCGTATCTTCAACACCCCATGCGCGCGTCTTATCAGCACGGTGTCGCCATCCAGCACTGCGATGACTTTGCTGGTGAATGCCTCCGCCTGCGCCATGCCGGATGCGGCAAGCAGCAACACGCACAACAGCAGCCTCACGGCAGCACGCTCCGAATCAATGCCATGCAAAGCAGCGCGTAGCCGGCTGCCAGCAAGTCGTCGAACATCACACCCAGTCCGCCGTGCCAGTTCTTGTCGAAGTGTCTGATCGGTGGCGGCTTGACGATGTCGAAGAAGCGGAACAGCGCGAAGGCAAGCAACGACCATTCCCAACCACCGGGAGTGAAGAACAAAACCAGCAGCATCGCCACCACCTCATCCCACACGATGCCGCCGTAATCGGCCACGCCCAATGCCTTGCCGGTAATATCGCACGCCTTCACACCGATGGCGAAGGCGATAAACAAAAAGATAATGAAACCCGTATCGGTCAGGTATGGAAGCAACAACCAGTACAGCGGAAATGCCACCAGGGTGCCGAACGTACCCGGTGCTTTGGGGGCAAGCCCGCTGCCGAAACCGAACGCCAGAAAATGCGCGGGATGTTTGCACAAGAACTGCCAGTCTGGTTTAACGATCAGTTCATCGCTCTCATGCTCAGAAGTGCTCATAGCCGCCGCTTTCAAGTTGGATGGTTGCACCGTGCGCATCATGGACGACGCAACCCGTTCCCGCAACGACCTTACCGATGCGAGTCAGCGGCAGATTTAATTCCCGTGCCAGGCACAGCAGCTCGTCATGATGGTGCGCGGCGGCGGTAAAACACAATTCGTAATCGTCTCCGCCCGCCAACGCACAGTGTTGCACAAGCGCACCCTTCCCCTTCAGCGCGGCAGAAACCGGCATGTCCGCGAACTCAAGCTGCGCGCCCATGCCAGAGGCATCAAGGATATGACCCAGATCGGCCAGCAAGCCGTCGGAGATATCGATTGCACTATGCGCGATACCGTGCAACGCCAGGCCCAACGCTACACGAGGCTGCGGCTGATGCAGGGCAGACGCACAGGCGGCAAAATCCGCGTCACTCAACTGCGCTTTGCCTTGCAAATGCGCCAGTGCCAGTGCGGCATCACCCAACTTCCCAAACACCCAAATCTCGTCGCCAGCCTTTGCGCCATCGCGGCGCAGTGCCTGCTGCGCGTTTACTTCACCCATGATGGTCACGCACAAATTCAGCGGTCCACGCGTCGTATCGCCGCCGACCAGATCGACGTTATATTGTCGTGCCAGCGCAAAAAATCCCGCGCTGAATTGCTCCAGCCAAGCATCATCTATTTTAATTTCGCGGAGCGAGTCGTTTGTCCCCTCGCCTTCCGGGTGAGGGAGGGAATAAGAAATAGATTGACCGTAGGGCAAAGACAAAGCCAGCGTCGCCCAGCGCGGCACCGCACCCATTGCCGCCATATCGGACAAATTCACCGCTAAAGTTTTATGTCCCAGCAGATACGGATCGGCATCCGCAAAAAAATGCGTACCGCTCACCAGCATGTCGGTCGACACCGCCAATACCTTGCCATCGCTGACTTGCAGCAACGCGCAATCATCACCCACCCCCAACAAAGCATTCGGCATGGCGCGAGTGAAGTGACGGCGGATGAGATCGAATTCGGACATGTTCGTGATTACGCGACACGCCACGATTTATCGGGTTGCACTGATAGATAACCACGCTCTTCTAAGAATGCCACCATCGCTCCAGCTTGCGGAAATTCCGCCTTGAATCCATCCGACAATCGTCGCAACAATGGACGAGCCAGCATCGCAGCATTTTCACCACGCAGACAACGCTCATACCAAGCGATCAATTCTGACTCACAGACGATGCCGCGCACACGCCTGCCCCAATTGATTTGTTTGGCAACCACCTCGATTACTTTGGCATCCGCATCACGGCAAACAATGACGATGTGATCGCTCTCCACTTGGTCGACAATAGATTGTGCGAGCGAACCATCCAGGGTGAGATGCTTCACTTGAATAGCCGGGCCGAAATTCGCCCACATATCCAAGCCTCGATCAGCCGCATTCGTCACACCAACCCGGTAGATATGCGCGTCCGCTTCCCAGCTTGGTTTTCCGGCTTCTACACCCAACAAGACTTTAGCCAGATCGGAAAACTCGCCTAGTATTTTTTTACTGCTGGCTGGCACACTGACCTTGATCGTGGCTTGCAAAGCCGAAACTACCGTCTCGAACAAACTGTACGCGATGATTTCGTAGGCTTTATCAACGCTGCGCTTGATACCGGCTTGCTTGGTGAATTTTTCCAGCAATTCTTTGAGCGAAAAATTCTTGGGCGTTGCTTGCTCAATGAAAGCAATCATGCCCGCTACCGTTTCTTGACGCTCGTTGAAACGCAAATAAATATAGCGTTCCACGTCACCCTGGGTGCGTTTGTTTTCTTTATCGAGAGCATTAAGCAAATGAAGCGGCATGGCGGTTTCGTTCCAGACGTCATGCTGATACCTCGCAGATGAGGTGGACACTTTACCCAACAATCGTTTTGTTACTTCGTCGCGCCAGTGTAGTGAGGGATTACGAAAATCGTCCAAAATACTCACGTCGATGTCCCCTTGTAATCTGGACTGCCGCAACACTTCAGCAATTTGGATCGGCTTGTACATATCGACGCGGGCTTTTTTTATCAACGAATCCAAACGGGTTTTCGCCTCCTGCACAGCACTCATTTTGCGACCTCCTTAATCTGATATGCAGGCATGTCTTGTGCAAAACCCAACGTGTATTGTCCTGTCATTTCCAAATTGACAGCCTGAGTTTTCGGCATTTCCCCCCAGTTCATCGCCGCAAAAACTTCGCGCACCACTGCCGCCACACACGGCACGGCCACAGAGTTTCCAGCCTGCTTACGTGCCGCCTGATATCCGCCCACAAATCGGTAACTATCCGGAAATCCTTGCAGACGCAGCATCTCTCGCTCGGTCAATCTGCGTTCACCGTCGACCAGCAAATAGTTGTATGAAGCTCCTGCGCGCAGCGCGCAAGAATAAGGATAAGCACTGATATTGCCACTCTTGTTTTCATGCCAGATAGTTGGTTCGGCATGCTGTGGCTTATTACTTCGACTAGCTTTGCGATTGTCGCGAATCTTGTCCGAAGCCACATAAAAATCAGGCACTTCATTCTCCAGAATTTCGGCGAGCGGTTTCATGGGTACGCCGCCTTGAGGCCAGATAAATTTTTTCGGGTCGCGAAAACCCACAATGAAAATACGCTCGCGTTTTTGCGGCACACCAAATTCCAGCGCGTTTAGCACTCGATAGTCGGCGTGATAATCCAGCTCGCGCAAGGTTTGCATAATGCGCGAAAGTGTTTTTCCACCATCGTGTCCACGCAACTGCTTGACGTTTTCCAACACAAAAACCTGTGGTTTTTTAGTTTTCAAAATGCGTGCAATGTCAAAGAACAACGTCCCGCGCATATCATCAAAACCCTTTCCATCGCCACAAATACTGAATGGCTGACAGGGGAATCCGGCGAACAAAATATCGTGTTCTGGAATATCTTCCGCCGCTATTTGGGTGATATCTCCGCTCGGCTCTTCGCCAAAATTTGCCGCATACACCCGCCGCACATCGGCATCGATGTCACTGGAAAATGCACACACTGACGTGAGCTTTTGCTCCGCACACACCTGCTCGATCGCAAGCCGGAATCCGCCCAGCCCGCAAAACAAATCGACGAATCGAATTGCCCGAACGAGAGAATTTGATTTTTGTGCGGCGTTCATTTAACGCGGGAATCGAGATGCTAGGCTCACGCCTTGTGGCGCGCCGCGAACTCCGCCACACGAACCTTGGGCGCGAGTTTGTCGAGTACGCCGTTGACGTATTTGTGGCCGTCGGTTCCGCCGTAGGTCTTGGCCAGTTCGACCGCCTCGTTGATGACGACTTTGTAGGGCACTTCGAGTTTTTGCGACAACTCGTAGCCGCCCAACAGCAGCACCGCAAATTCGACCGGGCTGAGTTCGGCCAAAGGTCTGTCTAGGCACAGCGACAGCAACGCTTCCAGATCGGCGTGTTGCGCGAGTGCGCCGCGCAACAGATCGCTGAACATGGGCTTGTCGTAACGGCCCAGATTCTTCTCGGTCTGCATCTGCTTTTCGATGTCGGATGCGTCGTTGCCCGACACGCGCCACTGATAGATGCCTTGCAGCGCGAGTTCGCGGGCACGATGGCGCGGGCTTTTCGCGGGTGCTTTCTTCGCCGCCGGAATCGCTGTGGCTTCGTTCATGCCATATCCTTCAGCAGATTCACCATCTCGATGGCGACCAGCGCGGCTTCCGCGCCTTTCGCGTGCATGCGCGCGATCGCCTGCTCGTCGGTATCGACGGTCAGAATCGCGTTGGCGATGGGCACGCCGCACGACAGTTGCACATCGCCCACGCCGCGCGCCGATTCGTTGGACACGACTTCAAAATGATAGGTGTCGCCGCGTATCACCGCGCCGAGCGCGATCAGCGCGTCGAACTTCTCGCTGTCCGCCATGTGCAACAGCACCAGCGGGATCTCCAGCGCGCCGGGCACGGTCGCCAGTGTGATGTCATTCTCCGCCACGCCCTGCTTGATCAGCTGCGCACGGCACGCGCCCAATAGTCCCTCGCACACTTCGTTATTAAAACGGCTTTGCACGATGCCGATGCGCAAGCCGTGGCCGTTGTGGTTTTGTTCGATCTCTTGCATGTTCAATTCTCCAAATTTTTACTGCCAATTCAATATTCAAACAACTCGACATTCCCGCCTACGAGGAAATGGCGCAAATCCCACTATTCGTGCGTCGCGTAGCCCACCACTTCCAGACCGAACCCGGCCATGCTGGGCATCTTGTGCGGTGTGGCGAGCAGACGCATCTTGCCCACGTTCAGGTCGCGCAATATCTGCGCACCGGTCCCGTAGCTGCGCGGGTCCCATTGCGTCGCGTGCTGCGGCGAGGCGGCTTGCGTTGCGCGCTCCAGCAGATCTTGCGAAGTTTCGGTGCGATGCAGCAGCACCAGCACCCCGGTTTTGGCCTTTGCGATCTGCCCCATGGCCTGATGCACACTGGTCGATGAGGTGTGGCTGTTCTGCTCCATGAAGTCCAGCACCGACAGCGGCTCGTGCACGCGCACCAGCGTTTCTTCATCGTGTTTGATCTCGCCTTTCACCAAGGCCAGATGCGTGCGTTGCGCGGTCTTGTCCCAGAATGTCACCAGATCGAACTCGCCATACGCGGTCTGTACTTTGCGCATCGCCACGCGCTCCACCAGCTTTTCATTCTGGCTGCGATGCTCGATCAGGTCGGCTATCGTGCCGATCTTCAGTCCATGCAGTTTTGCAAATTCGATCAAGTCGGGCAGACGCGCCATCTCGCCATCGTCTTTGAGGATCTCGCAGATCACCGCAGCCGGTGTCAGTCCCGCCAATTCCGCCAGATCACAGCCCGCTTCGGTGTGACCCGCGCGCACCAGCACCCCGCCGTTCTGCGCGCGCAACGGGAAGATATGGCCGGGCTGCACGATGTCGGCAGGCTTGGCATTTTTCGCCGCCGCCGCGAGCACGGTACGCGAACGATCCGCCGCCGAGATGCCCGTCGTGACTCCCGCCGCAGCCTCGATGGATAGGGTGAAATTGGTCGCCAGCGGCAAACCGTTCTCGCGCACCATCAGCGGCAAGGCAAGCTGTCGGCAATGCGCTTCGGTGAGCGTCAGGCAGATCAGCCCGCGTCCGTGCTTGGCCATGAAATTGATTTTTTCCGGCGTGGAGAATTCGGCGGCAAACACCAGATCGCCCTCGTTCTCCCGGTCTTCTTCGTCCATCAGCACAACCATGCGACCCGCGCGCATCTCGGCGATGATTTCCTGTATGGGTGATATTCCTGTCATGCGGCAAACCTTGTGTAGACTGTGTGGCGGCACGAATTGCGCCGCCGATAAGGGCGCGATTCTATCATTTCACCCCTGTTCATATCGGCATAAATCACCCGTGCGGACTGGCCGATTTCAATTGCGACGGATCTGCACCACCGCGACTTTCTCCAGCGGCCAGTTGCCCTGAGCCATCGCGATGAGTTTGTTGAACGTGCCCGTCTTGTGCACCACCACGTCCAGTGTTGCGAGAAACTTGGCTTGCGGAAACCGCTGCGTCAGTTGCGCCACATCGCTCTCGCGCAACACGACGGTCATATCGCCGGTAGTCCGAACGAGGCTATTGAAATCCTCGATGGGCTGGCAGGTGGTCTGCAAATACAAGCCCAGCTCGCGGCATTCCAGCGGCATCTGATGCGCATAGATCGTCGTCCTAGGCTGGGCTCGTATGATGCTGGCCGCGTGATACGCCACATCGTATCTGGTGAACGTGAGTGCCGTCATCAGCGCGAGAAATCCGTACAAAATATTCATCGCCAACAACGGATACGCGACCGCCGCGAATTTCCCCAGTCCGCGTGTGGCATAACCGTAAGCTGCGAATGCCAACATCGCCACTGCCACGAATGCCAATAACGGCAGGCTGTTGATGCGTATGCTCAAGACCACTGCCAAGCTGGCTAGTACCAGCGTAAAGCCCATCTGTATCCAATAAATCGCGCGACCGGACGATGCATCACTCAACCAGTCGGTCAAAAATTTCCCGCATAAAATCGCGGCGAAAGGAAACAGAATAACGGTGTAATGATCGAGCTGAAAACTGGTGGCACTGAACAAGCCGAAGGTGGTGAAGAACGCGCCGCACAAAAAGACAAAGCTGGATTTTTCGGCTTCGCTGCGCGAGGTGAATTTGCGCACACCGGAAATTATCGAGGCAAAAAATACCGCCACCCAGGGCAGGAACGCCCACAAAAACACCAGCACGAAATACAGGGGATGTCCGTTGGTATTCTTGATCGGCCCGGTGTTAAAAAAGCGACCGAATTGGCTGTCCCACAAGAAAAATTTAATGCCGGAAACATGCGTCTGACCGAACACGATCTTTTCGGGATGCGCGTCGAATTGCAGATACAGCGCGTAAAGTTCGGGCACGGTGAACAGCAGCGAAAAAGCCAATGCAATCCACCATTTCGCGCTCCAAAACCGTTGCCAATGACGCTGAAAAATCCACATGCAAACCAGGCCGCTGGTGATGGTGATAAGCGTGAACACGCCCTTGGTCATCACCGCCAACGCGCTGAACAACGCGCCCAGCAACAGGTATTTCAATTTCGCTTGCGCGTCGAAACGTAGCCAGTAATAACACGCGCCCATGATGAACGCCGTCAGATACGTTTCCGCTTTGACCTCGACGGACGAATCCATCAAGTGATACACCGACACATACACCAGCACCGTCAACCAGGCGGTGTCGCGCCCGTAGAAAAGCCGCGCGATACGATAGGTGAAAAATCCGCCAACCAGATGCGCGAGAAATCCCGGCAGGATGTAAGTGAACGCGCTGACCCCGAACAGCTTGAAGAACACCGCCGTGATCCAGAACGGCAGATGCGGCTTGTCCAGCCAGTCCTGTCCATCGAGGATCAGATCGCTCCAGTCATTGCTCATCGCGATGTGCTGCGACAGCGCGGCATAGGTGATGGAGTCGCCGCCGTTGATGACCGGCGACACCATCGCCGCCGCGTTGACCAGCAGGGTAAGGAACACCAGCCATTTGGCCCGGTGTGCAAATTTCATAGCCGCGATGATAGCCATAAGGCCAAAAAGGATGGCACGCTCATACTTTTGGCAGGCCGCTCATCATGCGTTCCACGTAGCGCGCGATCATATCCACTTCGAGATTGACGCGACTGCCTGCGCTCAGATTTTTCAGATTGGTCATTTGCAGTGTGTGCGGAATGAGATTGAGCGCGAACTCGCTGCCGCCCACCTGGTTGATGGTGAGGCTCACGCCGTTGATGGTGATCGAACCTTTGATGGCGATGAATTTCGCCAAGTTTTGCGGGGCGCGAATGACCAGCTTCCAGCTCTCGCCCAAATCATCAAAGGCAATGACTTCGCCCACCCCATCCACATGACCGCTGACCAGATGTCCGCCCAGTCGGTCCGACAAACGCAGTGCCTTTTCCAGATTGACAGTCGCACCGACCACATCCAGTCCCACGGTGCAATCGAGCGTCTCGCGCGACACCTCGACAGTAAAATCATCACCGTCTATGGCGGTAGCGGTGAGACACACGCCGTTCACCGCGATGCTGTCGCCGAGTTGCACATCGGCCAGGCCCAAGGTGTGCGTTGCAACAACCAGACGCAATCCGCCATCACGGTCTTGCGCAGATTTGATTTGCCCGACATCGGCGATGATGCCACTAAACATTTAGTACTCCTAAAGCTAGCCCGTCATTCCCGCGCAGGCGGGAATCCAGTGCTTTTTTCAATAAGGCTTTTGGTTTTGTCTCCGCGTTGCGGAGTGCTTTTTTGTTTGGCTGGATTCCCGCCTGCGCGGGAATGACAACCTTACTTTTTTACTTTCGCCAGCACGCGCAGATCGTTGCCAACTTGTCTTACATCCTGCCATTGCAATTCGATACGCTGCTCCAGTCGAACCAATTCGCCCAACCCCGCCATGCCACGCGCCATGTCGCCCAACAATTGCGGCGCGAGGTACAGCACCAATTCATCCACAAGACCCGCTTGCAGCAGCGCGCCGTTCAACGCACTGCCCGCCTCGATTAACATTTCGTTGATACCGCGTTGCGCCAAATCTTGCAGCATGGCGGGTAAATCCACACGACCTTGCGCATCGGCCAACACACACACCGTAATGCCCATATTTTCCAGCGCAGATTTTTTTTCCGTATCGTTCACGGCTGTGTAAAGCAGCGTGTTTCCACCCAGCAGAATTTTCGCGGTGAGCGGAACACACAACCGGCTGTCGAGCACTACACGTAAAGGCTGACGTACGACTTCGATGTCGCGCACATTCAGCTGCGGATCATCAGCGAGCACGGTATTGATGCCGGTGAGCACGGCGCAGGAGCGGGCGCGCCAGTGTTGCACATCGCGCCGTGCCTCCGGTCCGGTGATCCACTGGCTCACGCCGTTCGCCAAAGCGGTGCGGCCGTCCAGACTCATCGCGATCTTGCTGCGCACCCAGGGTGTGCCGCGCGTCATGCGCGCGACGAATCCGGGGTTCAATTCGCGCGCGGCGGCTTCCATCAGACCGCATTCCACGGCGATCCCGGCGGCACGCAATTTCTCCACGCCCTTGCCGGACACCAAGGGATTCGGGTCGTGCATGGCGATGACCACGCGCGCAACCTCCGCTGCGATCAGCGCGTCGGCACACGGCGGAGTCCGGCCAAAATGACTGCACGGTTCCAGCGTCACATAAACGGTCGCACCCTTCGCCGCCTCACCCGCCTCGCGCAAGGCCAGCACCTCGGCATGCGGCTCACCGGCGCGCCGATGCCAGCCCGTGCCGATCACTTTCCCGTCGCGCACCAACACGCAACCGACACGCGGATTCGGACTGGTACTGAACAAACCCAGTTCGGCCAGACGCAACGCTTGCGCCATATATCGATGATCGGAAGGAAGGGACATTACGACTTGCGTTTGCCCGGGGCGCGCGACGCAACCACATCGCTTACCGCATGCACGGCATCGGCAAAATCGCCGACGTCCTGAAAGCTTTTGTACACCGAGGCGAAGCGGATGTAGGCAACCTTGTCGAGCTTCAATAACTCTTTCATCACCAGCTCGCCGATCTGCCGCGAACCGACTTCGCGTTCGCCCAGCGCGAAGACTCGTTGCGTGACATGGTCGACAGCCGCATCCACCAGCTCGGTGGACACCGGGCGTTTATGCAGGGCGCGCTTGAAACTGGTGCGCAACTTTTCCGCATCAAACTCGCTGCGCATACCGTTCTGCTTGA
Source organism: Gallionella sp. (assembly GCA_013044075.1). Lineage (GTDB taxonomy): Bacteria > Pseudomonadota > Gammaproteobacteria > Burkholderiales > Gallionellaceae > Gallionella. The sequence goes on along the minus strand of JABEVG010000009.1, from coordinate 11,991 downwards.
CCACTTGCGGCATGCGCAGCTCCACCGTCTCGTAAGTGGTGAAACGTTTTTCGCACGACACACAACGGCGGCGGCGGCGGATGCTGTCACCCTCCTCGCTCTCGCGGGTATCGACGACCTGGGTCTCGTGACCTTTACAGAAGGGACATTTCATTTTGAGCTAGTTGGAAGACGCAAGTCGCAAGTTGCAAACCGGTTTTGATTTAACTTTCAACTTACGTCTTCCCGCTTCCAACTACGCACCATAGACCGGGAACTTGGTCGTCAGCAACTTGACCTCGGCGATGGCGCGCGCGGTCACTGCCGTGTCATGCGGCGCATCCAGCACATCGGCGATCAGGTGTGCCAATTTTTCCGCTTCCAGTTCTTTGAAACCGCGTGTGGTCATCGCCGGTGTGCCGATACGGATGCCGGAAGTGACGAACGGTTTTTGCGGGTCGTTGGGGATGGCGTTCTTGTTCACGGTGATGTGCGCGCGACCCAGTGCGGCCTCCGCATCCTTGCCGGTGATGTGCTTGGCTTGCAGATCGACCAGGAACAAATGGCAGTCGGTGCGGCCGGAGACGATACGCAGACCGCGCTCCTGCAACACCTTGGTCATCACCCGCGCGTTGTCCACCACCTGCTGCTGGTAGCCCTTGAATTCGCGGCTGCCCGCCTCCTTGAACGCGACCGCCTTGGCCGCAATGACGTGCATCAACGGGCCGCCTTGCAGGCACGGGAAAATCGCCGAGTTCAGTGCCTTCTCGTGCTCGGCCTTGGCCAGGATCAAGCCGCCGCGCGGGCCGCGCAGGGTCTTGTGCGTGGTGCTGGTGACGAAGTCCGCGATGCCTACCGGGCTGGGATACACACCCGCCGCGATCAGACCCGCGTAATGCGCCATATCCACGAACAGATACGCACCAACGCTGTCGGCGATGGCGCGGAAACGCTTCCAGTCGATCACCAGTGCATATGCCGATGCGCCCGCGACGATCATCTTCGGCTTGTGTTCGTTCGCCAGTGCTTGCACCTGGTCGTAGTCGATCTCTTCTTTGGCATTCAAGCCGTACTGCACCGCGTGATACAGCTTGCCGCTGATGTTCACCGACGCGCCGTGGGTCAAGTGACCGCCGTGTGCCAGCGACATGCCGAGGATGGTGTCGCCCGGCTTCAACACCGACACGTACACCGCCTGATTCGCCTGCGAACCCGAATGCGGCTGTACGTTGGCATACTCCGCGCCGAACAACGCCTTCACGCGATCGATGGCCAACTGCTCGGCCACGTCCACATACTCGCAACCGCCGTAATAACGCTTGCCCGGATACCCTTCCGCATACTTATTGGTCAGCTTGCTGCCCTGCGCTTCCATGACAGCGGTGCTGGTGTAGTTTTCCGACGCGATCAGTTCGATGTGCTCTTCCTGACGGCGATTCTCGTTTTCGATGGCTGCCCACAGTTCCGGGTCGGTATGGGCGATGGTATTTTTGCTGGAGAACATGGCGATGATTCCTAAAAGATTGAAAACTGGAAAGGCGCGGATTCTATCACGGTCAGGCACACAAAAAACCCCCGCCACCCGTTGCCAGGCGGTGGGAGTTCGGGGGGAGCGGACTACCCGGTAGTGAATGCCACCGGCTCACACCATCGGCCATAACGCTGCGCCTTATCCAGCAGACGCAGACGGATGAAATAGTCGCCCTGGGCCGGGGTCTTCAGCGTCAGGTAGTTGGCGGGGCTGCGCACGCTGAACACCTGCCGGGAGAAATCGGCATCCTGGGCAACTTGCACTTCATAGCGATAACCGTTTATCTCCTTCCAGCCCGTGAGCAGATGCTGGCCGCTGACGATGGACTTGGAAGGCACGCGATCAGACACCAACCCGCCTTGTTCACACTCGTCATTGCATCACTCCTGTCGTTATTTTTATGCTTACCTGTTCCCGCCACGTTCTCAACTTCCCGCTATCGTCATACCCTCCACCAAGATCGAGCCGCATTGCTTCGACCCCTGCACCAGCACGTCAGTCCCGACCGCGACAATGTTGCGATACATGTCCTTCAAATTGCCGGCGATAGTGATTTCTTCGACGGGGTACTGGATCTCGCCGTTCTCCACCCAGAAGCCCGCCGCCCCCCGCGAGTAATCCCCTGTCACAGCATTCACACCGCTGCCCAGCAACTCGGTGACCAGCAGTCCGCGCGACATGGCTCTAAGCAATCCCGCAAAATTTAGTTCACCGGATTGCAAGATCAAGTTGTGGTTGCCACCGGCATTGCCGGTGGAACGCAGCCCCAGCTTGCGCGCCGAATAACTGCCCAGAAAATAATCCTGCAACACGCCGTTCTCCACGATGGTGCGGGTGCGCGTCTTCACGCCTTCGTCATCGAACGGGCTGGAGGCCAGTCCTTTGCGGATGTCCGGCACATCGCGGATATTGATGTGCGGCGCAAATATCTGCCGACCTTTCTGATCCAGCAGGAAAGAGGATTTTCGATACAGGCTGCCGCCGCTGACCGCGCCCACGAAATGCCCCAGCAAGCCCGCCGCGATGGGTGCCTCGAACAGCACCGGCACTTGCATGGTGGCAATCTGTCTGGCATTCAGTCGACGCACACTGCGTTCGGCGGCGACGCGCCCGACCTGTTCGGCAGCCAATAAATCCCTGGCATCGCGCGCCACGGTGTACCAATAGTCGCGCTCCATCCCGTCGTCTGTGCCGGCGATCACCGCGCAACTCAAGCTATGCCGCGAGGTGGGGAAGCCACCCATGAACCCCAAACTATTCGCCGAGACGAACAAAGCCTCGTGCAGGTTCACCGTCGCGCCTTCTGAATTGCTCACCCGCTGATCCGTATCGAGGGCCGCCTGCTCGCATCGTTGCGCCAGTGTAATCGCATCATCCACGGACAGATCCCACGGAAAATACAGATCCGGATCAGCGCAATCGCGCGCCAACAACGCTTCATCCGGTAGACCCGAGCAATCATCTTTGGCGGTATACCGGGCGATGGACAAGGCCGCATCGACAGCATCTTTGATGGCCTGCGCGGAAAAATCCGACGTGCTGGCATTACCTCTTTGCTGCCCGAGGTAAACCGTGATGCCCAGGCCTTTGTCGCGGTTATATTCTATGGTCTCGACCTCGCCCTGGCGCACCGTCACGGCCTGGCCGAAGCCGACCGACACATCGACCGAGGCCGCCGTCGCGCCGCGCTGTTTGGCGTAGGCCAGCATGTCGCGTGCGATGTCGCGCAACTGCTCGGAAGAATGGGAAAAGCGTGTGGCGGAAGCAACTAAAGCATTCATGTAATAAACGGCAAGATTGTGAAAGGCGTTATCATAGCAGCATCAATCAGCCACAAATTTCAAAATGAATCCGCACAACCCAGCAAAGAACCCGCCTCTCCCACCCGAACCGGACGAAGACTACGACGACACGAACGACGCGTTCGACACTGACGACTATTCCGTGGACGAAGCGTTGATCGAGTCCGGCGAGGACACCCCCTCGCCAGCGCGTAAAATCGCCCCGACCACACGCGGACGCGGCTTGCGCAGCCAGTCCACGACCGACGACGAAGAGGAAGAAGACAGCGGCCCGAGCAAGACCAAGATCAAGAAGCAGATGCACGAATTGCGCGACCTGGGCAAAGAGCTGACCGAATTGAGCAAAGACCAGGTGGCACAACTCGATCTGCCGGAAAATCTGCGCGACGCGATACGCGAGATGAAGAACATCAACTCGTTCGGCGCGCAACGCCGCCAGATCCAGTACATCGGGAAACTGATGCGCGACGTCGACCCCGCGCCGATACTCGCCAAACTGGATGCATGGAAAGGCAAGTCGCAGAATCACACCGCTTACATGCACCAACTGGAACGCTGGCGTGACCGCCTGCTGGAAAACGACGGCGCGCTGACCGAGTTGCTCGCCGCATATCCGCAAGCGGATGCGCAGCGTTTGCGCAGCCTGATACGCAACGCGCAAAAAGAACGTGAGTTGCAGAAACCCCCTAAAAATTATCGCGAAATCTTCCAGGTGCTGCGCGAGATATTGCCGGAGCCGGTGTAAGCATGATCCTGCCGCACATCGCTTTAGAGTCGGGAAAAAATCCGCAGCACAGCATCATCTGGTTGCATGGTCTGGGAGCCGACGGGCATGATTTCGCACCCATCGTGGACGAGCTCAAACTCCCCGTCCCTGTGCGCTTTATTTTCCCACACGCGCCCAAGATACCGGTCACCATCAACGGCGGCTTCGTGATGCGCGCCTGGTATGACATCGCCAGTGCCGCAATCGATGCGCGACAGGATGAAGCGGGCATCCGTGCATCGCACGCCGCCGTCGAGACACTGATCGCACAGGAGATTTCACGCGGCATCCCTGCGCAACATATTTTTCTGGCCGGATTTTCCCAGGGAGGCGCGATCGCCTTGCATACCGCGTTGCGCTTGGACGCACCGCTGGCGGGCGTATTGGCACTCTCGACTTATTTGCCGCTGGCCGGGCTCGCCGCCGCCGAGGTCTCGTGCCACACCACACCCGTCTTCATGGCACATGGCCGCAACGATCCAGTCGTGCCCTATGCCTTGGGCATCGCCTCACGAGACAAGTTGTTGGCTTTGCAATGCGCGGTGGAGTGGCACGAATATGCCATGCAACACAGCGTGTGTGCGGACGAACTGGGGGATATTCAGGCTTGGCTTACAGGCAGGCTGGGGATAGGAAGTAGGAAGTAGGAAGGGAAGTGGCAAAACCGTGCGCTCCCACTTTCCGACTCATACAAAACGGTGTCGTTCCGCTGCCTACTCTTCGTTCTCATCCTGTTCTATGGTACGAAACTCGACCAGATCACAGTCCAGATGCTTTTGCTTGAGCGCGTGCGGGATCAGCAGAAATTTCTTGCCGTTCATTTCGGTCAGTAAACTGCAATTCGGCACATAGCTGTTCACGAGCAAACAAACCCGACCGCTGGATTCTTCGCCGAACCGGGGATGCAGCCACAAAGCCATCTGACCCTCTTCAAACCCCGCGCCTCCCCCACCACTCTGGCGCAAGGCCACACCCGAGATCTGATTGCTCAGGATCTCCGCGCCGACATGCAAATGATTTTCGTCATCGCGCATCAAACGGCGTATCACCGCCACCCCCCAGTGCTTGACTCCGCCCGGTTGTATTCCCAGCAGATGACCTATGCGCACGCTTTCATTGCCATGCTGCGGCAGCACGGTGTAGAAACCCGATGAGCTGATATTTTCCAGCTGCCATTCCGCGATGTTATTGGCATTAAAATTCAGTCCCACATCGGTGCATTCCAGCGTCCGGGAGAATCCGCTGACGATTTTGGTTTTGATTTGAATCTCGCGGCGCAATGAACGGCGTTGCGGCAAGGAGACCAGGTATTTCAACAGATACTCGGCTGCCTCCCTGACCAGCTCCGCCTCGTAATCTCCGCCCAGAATCAAGTCGTCCGGCACGATGTTCTTTTGCAACACTTTGAGCAGGGTTTCCAACTTCGCCTGCATGCCCTCCATACTCACGAAGCGCATATAGGGATGAACCGTCGCATCGATATTGACGCGGCGCGGCAGTGACGGCGAATTCAGATCGAAGCCGAACAGGCTGTGTTCGTCGGGCTGCGGCCGCATGTCCACCGTGTCGATATACTGGTCGATGATACGTTCGGTCAAATGCATCACCAGGGGGCTCAATGAGCTTACCCCGCAACCGTACCAGCCCAACAGATGCGCGATCTCCAGCTTCACCGAAGTACTGCGGGGCAGTGCCACATACAGACTCACCGGGCTATCCAGATACTGCTGACGCTCCGCGTGGTTATACAACCGCCCCAGACATGCCCAGATATTGCTGTCTACCGGACCGTAATGCACGCAGGAGAATTTCAGGCTGGCGGTCATGGCGCGAACCGTGCGCGCCACCAGCAGCGGCATCGCCCCCCGGATGCTCGCGCCGCCTTTTTCGCCCTCGCAATAGCGGTTGAACACCACCGAATACGCATTGAATGCGTTGCGATACCAACCGCCCAACACCAGCCACAAACGATTCTCCTGGAACTTTGGCAATTCCTGGGCGGCAAAATATTCGCGGGAGAGTTTTCTGGCGTGGGTGTAAGCCGCTTCATCCAGCATGCGCACGACGGCGAACTGATGCTCCAGTTTGAACTCGCTGTTGTCGGCCACCGACTCCATCCAATCCGTCAATTCCATCAGCGATTTGATCGGATCATGCTTGGGCAACTCGTCCAGCAAGGCGTGTGCGGATTTCATGTCCGCCATGGGGTGATCCGGTTTTTTTCCTAACAATCTTGATAACATGCTCAGCCTCGCCACTGAATGCAACCGTTTGTATTTTTATGTTCATCCATATAACCACAAAACCACACAAATGAATATCGCGTTAAAGGACTAGATAATTGCTGACCTGGCTGGACATCCACACCCCTTTCCCGCCGCTGGAACAGGCGATGCGCACGCCCAATGGCCTGCTCGCCGCCGGTGCGGAATTGTCCCCGGCACGCCTTTTGAGCGCGTACCGGTCCGGGATATTCCCCTGGTTCAACGCCGGCGAACCGGTATTGTGGTGGAGTCCCGATCCGCGCATGGTGCTCGTCCCCGGCGAGTTCAAGCTTTCCCGTTCGCTGGCGAAAACCCTGCGCAACACCAGACACGAAGTGCGCTTCGACAGCAATTTTGAACAGGTGATGCGCGCCTGCGCCGCACCGCGCCAAGGTCAGAGCGGCACCTGGATACACGAAGACATGATTGCCGCTTACAGCGCGCTACACGCGATGGGGTATGCGCACTCGGTGGAAGTCTGGCAGGACGACAAGTTGGTCGGCGGCCTCTACGGCATCGCGATAGGCCGCATGTTCTACGGCGAATCGATGTTCAGCGCGGTGCCGAACGGCTCCAAGATCGCCCTCGCCCGTCTTGCCGGACAACTGCATCGCTGGCAGTTCGGCATGATCGATTGCCAGATGAACACCCCGCACCTGGCATCGCTGGGCGCACGCGAGATTCCGCGCGTAGAATTTATCGGAAAGCTGCAAGAGTTGGTAAACTGCGCACCGATCCCCCACTGGCAGTTTGATGCCGACCTTTTGTGATGAGCCAGTTAAACGACATTCCGATATCCACGCTGCATTTTTATCTGACCGCGCCTTATCCGTGCAGCTACTTGCCCGACTTGCAGGCGCGCTCACAGGTCGCGTCGCCCAGCCTGTTGATCACCCCGCAAGTCTATTCGGAACTGGTACAGCACGGCTTCCGCCGCAGCGGCACATACACCTACCGCCCCCATTGCGACACCTGTCACGCTTGTGTGCCGCTGCGCATCGCGGCAAAGACCTTCACCCGATCGCGCTCGCAACGCCGCACCTGGGCGAAGCATGAAAACCTGCAAGCCACGTTGCACGAGTTGCAGGACAAGCCTGAGTATTACGCGCTGTACCAACGCTATCAGAGCGCGCGACATCTGAACGGAGGCATGGACAACGACGACCACGAGTCGTACCGGAATTTTTTATTGCAAAGCCGGGTCGACACGCTGCTGGTCGAGTTCCGCGAGCCGACTATCGAGAACGAACCGGGCATCTTGCGCATGGTCAGCGTAATCGATGTGCTGGGCGACGGTCTGTCCTCGGTGTACACCTTCTTCGATCCGGACCTGCCCGGTGCCAGCTTCGGTGTCTATAACGTGCTATGGCAGATTGATCTGTGCCGCCAACTGGAACTCGACTTCGTCTATCTCGGCTATTGGATCAAAGACAGTCGCAAGATGGCCTACAAGACCCAATACCAACCCGCGCAAGGTTTGATCGATGGCATTTGGCAAGCCCTCGCCCGGGGTGCGCGATGAAGACCCGCCTGATCATTTTCCTCCTGGCCCTGCTGCTACTGCCTGTTGCTGGCCTGTGGTTAAGCGGCTCGTCATGGGGCGACCTGGGGTTGCGCGGCTTGACGGGAGACGCGGCCATCGTCAACCCGCCCTCCGCCCTGCTCACCACGCTGATGATGGCCGGCTACATTGTTTTCATCAATCATCTGAACAAACTGATCACCGGCAACCAACCTTTCCAAGGTCAGTCCGACTACCTGTTGAGAGTCGCGGGGGCGAGCGCGGTGCTGGGCTGGTTGCTGGTGTACTTGAATCTCTATGTCGCGAGTTGGACGACACATACAGGCAATCCGCTGTTGCAGGCTTTGCTCTATACCCCGCTATTCGCCACGCTCGCCCCCGCCGTGCTGTGCACACATGCTTTCGTCGCCGCCTTACCCGGCGTAGCGGAACGCTTGAGCAGCCTGAACAGATTGACACCGCCCGCCCCAGGCAAGCCGGCTTACGCGCTGCTGACCTTAGCCGCACTCGGCTTGGTCGGCGGCGCGGCATGGCCGACCCAACTCTATGCCCTGTTGTGGTTTGCTCCGCTGCTCCTTCTGCTAGCACTGCAATGGTTGTGGCACGAAAGCACGATCTTCTCGGGGATGAAATCGGGCGACTATGGCCGGGTGATCTGCGCCGGATTGGCGGGACTCATCGCTGGTAACTTCGTACTGTTCGCCTACAAGAGCAACGGGGGATTGCTCGCCATCCAAGCCACGCTGTTCAAGCCGTTGGGCTTGTTGCTGTTCGGTCTGCTGTGCATGCAGCTTGCCGATGTGCTGGCGGAGGACTGGCACGGCAAAAAACGCGGTGACGGATCCCCGCTCAAGAAAAAATTTTCCACCCCCGTGGCCGAAAAAAAGAACTGAAACAACCCTCCTCCCCGCCCGAACTGCGGGGGTTTATAGAAAGCTCACATGTACCCACTGCTGCGCCCCGCGCTGTTCCAACTCAACCCTGAAACCGCCCATCACCTCACCCTCAGTGGCCTGAATGCCGCTTATTCATTGGGTCTAAGCGGTCTCCTCGCCGCGCGCAGCGATGCGCAGCCGCGCACTGTGATGGGCTTGACCTTCCCCAACCCGATCGGACTCGCGGCGGGTCTGGACAAGAATGGCGACTGCATCAACGGTCTGGCGGCACTCGGTTTCGGCAGCATAGAGATCGGCACCATCACACCGCAGCCACAGCCCGGCAACCCCAAGCCGCGCCTGTTCCGCCTGCCCGAAGCGCGGGCCATCATCAACCGCATGGGGTTCAACAACGATGGCGTGGACACGCTCATCGCCAATGTGCGGCACGCGGGTTTTTCCGGGATTTTGGGCATCAACATCGGCAAGAACGCGCTCACCCCGATCGAAAATGCCGCCGATGATTATCTGATCTGCTTGCGCAAAGTCTATGCCCACGCCAGTTACGTCACCGTCAACATCTCCTCGCCCAATACCAAGAACCTGCGCCAGTTACAAAACGATGAGGCGTTGGACAAGCTGCTCGCGCTGCTCAAATCCGAACAGGAAAAACTCGCCGATACGCATGGCAAATACGTGCCGCTCGCCCTGAAGATCGCGCCCGACATGGAAGCCGGACAGATCGCGCAGATCGCGCGCCTGCTGATGCAACACCGCATCGACGGCGTGATCGCCACCAACACCACGTTGTCGCGCGAAGGGGTCACCCGTCTGCCGCACGGCAACGAGAGCGGGGGATTGAGCGGCGCGCCGCTGCGCGACAAGTCCACCGCCGTGATCCGCCAACTCGCCGCCGAAATGCAAGCCTGCGCCGGGCAAGGGCTGGGCGAGCCGCTGCCCATCATCGGCGTGGGCGGCATCCTGTGCGGCGCGGACGCAGCGGAGAAAATACAGGCGGGCGCGAGTCTGGTGCAGCTCTACAGCGGCCTCATCTATCGCGGCCCGGCACTCATTGGCGAATGCTGTAAAGCGATAGGTGAACTTTCCTGACCACGCTGCACGGCACTTGACGCACCTGCCCGCCGCCTTTACCACAACCGGCTTAGCGTGGCGTTTGCCTAGTCAAAAGTTCAGGCGTAGAGTGCGTCACTTTTTCCAGGCAAACGACTAGCATGAGCAACTCCGGCAACAAGCAAAAAACGTCCACATTGGTATTGGGCGCGATTGGTGTGGTGTTCGGCGACATCGGCACCAGCCCGTTGTACGCCCTCAAAGAAACCTTCGCCGACCAGTATCCCCTGCCCGTGGTGGAAGCCAACATCCTTGGCGTACTCTCGGTCATGTTCTGGACCATCATGCTGCTGATCTCGCTCAAATACGTGCTCATCGTCATGCGCGCCGACAATCGCGGCGAGGGCGGCGTGCTGGCCCTGCTCGCCATGGTCACCAAGCTCACCAAACACTCGCCCAAGACCAAATGGTTCATCACGACGCTGGGCATCGTGGCCGCCGCGTTGTTTTACGGCGACGGCATGATCACGCCCGCCATCTCGGTACTGTCGGCAGTGGAAGGTCTGGAAGTCGTCGCGCCGCATTTCAAAACCTACGTCATCCCCATCACCGTCATCGTCATCACTTTATTGTTCTGGTTCCAGAAGCGCGGCACATCCGTGGTCGGCCTGGCCTTCGGCCCTATCATGGTGGTCTGGTTCATCAGTCTGGCGGTGCTTGGCGGCATGGCCATCGCGCAAGCCCCGCAAGTGTTGACGGCACTCAATCCGGTCTATGCCTACCGTTTCCTGACCGCCGATTATCTGGTGTCTTTCCTGGCCTTGGGCGGCATCGTGCTGGCCATCACCGGCGGTGAAGCGCTGTATGCCGACATGGGCCACTTTGGAAAATCGCCGATCCGTCTTGGCTGGTTCTCTTTCGTGTTGCCCGCGCTGGTGTTGAACTATTTCGGGCAGGGTGCGTTGCTGCTGAGCCATCCGGCCGCCATCGAAAACCCCTTCTATCTGCTCGCCCCGTCCTGGGCACTCGTGCCGCTGGTATTGCTCGCCACGGCGGCCACGGTGATCGCCTCGCAAGCCGTGATATCCGGCGCGTTCTCGGTCGCGCATCAATCGGTGCAGATGGGCTTCCTGCCGCGTATGCCTATCATCCAGACATCGGGGCTGACACGCGGCCAGATCTACGTGCCGCTCACCAACTGGACGCTCTATGTGGCCGTCATCTATCTGGTGTTCGCCTTCCAAAGCTCCAGCAACCTGGCCGCCGCTTACGGCATCGCCGTCACCGGCACGATGTCCATCACCACCATCCTCATCGGCTTTGTGATGATCCTGGGGTGGGGTTGGCCGCTGGTCAAAGCCGTTCCCTTGATCGCCACCCTGCTGGTCATCGATCTGACCTACTTTGCCGCCAATATCATCAAGGTTCCACAGGGCGGCTGGTTCCCGCTGGGTGTCGCCGCCATCTCCTTTACCGTGCTCACCACCTGGCGGCGCGGCAGGCAATTGTTGCTGGATGAAGTGAAACGGCTCAGCGTGCCCGTGGAGACCATGATCACCGGCACGACCGATACGCCCAGAGTCGAGGGCACTGCGGTATTTTTGATCGGCGAGAACGAGGGTTCGCCCTCCGCCCTGATGCACAATCTCAAGCACAATAAAGTGCTGCATGAACGCAACGTCCTGCTGACCATCATCGTCGAGGACAAGCCGCATGTGACCCGGGAAAACCGGCTGCTCATCAAAGAGCTCGGCAACAACTTTTATCGCGTGAAATTGTTCTACGGCTTCATGGAAACCCCGGACATCCCGGCAGCGTTGGAGCTGTGCGGGCAATCCGGATTGCCGTTCGACATGATGAACACCTCGTTCTTCACTTCCCGCGCCCTGATCGTGATCGGCGACAAGTCCGGCATGGCACGCTGGCGCGGGCGGTTGTTCCTCGCCTTGTCCAAGAATGCCATGAACGCGGCGGACTTCTTCAAGATTCCCGCCAATCGCGTCATCGAAATGGGCACCAGGATAGAAATATAAGACTCAGGATACGGGATACAGGATTCAGTTCAAGGCCGTGCAGCGGTTTTCCTGAATCCTGAATCCTGAATCCTGAATCCTGAATCCTGAATCCTGAATCCTGAATCCTGAATCCTGAATCCTGAATCCTGAATCCTGAATCCTGAAT